>PBQI01000023.1 GCA_002725625.1 Rhodospirillaceae bacterium
AGTATCGCTGTTAACCGGCGTTCTGTTATCGCCATTACATACCCCTGCTGCCAAGCAACTTCACACTAGTCGATGATATTAAAAATGAAAAGATAGAAAAAGAAAAGTGGGGCGAATGAGGGGACTCGAACCCCCAACCCCCGGCACCACAAGCCGGTGCTCTAACCAGTTGAGCTACATTCGCCATAAAGAGGGGCCTAAGTAAACTTCTCCTCCCGACCCGTCAAGTATGGCGTGGAAATATCGTTGTTTTTTACCCAATGTTAAAAGGCCATATGTTTCAATGGTAAGATTGAATTTGACAATTACCCGACTGGGCTCTCTTACATGGCGAAATCGAAAATCCTGATCGTGGCCGAAAAATGGACCGATTGCGACCCAAGGCAGGGAAAATCCGCCGCCCAGCACAATTTTGTGGCTTCATTGGCAGCTACCGGCTTGGCCGAATATTCAACATTTTTCTTCGATGAAATGGCAGTGAACGGTCACCCTGATATTGACGCGGCGCTAATGACAGCCTGCCAAGCATACGAACCAGATTTGATATTTTTGAAAATGGTGCGCGGTGCGGATCTTAACCCGACTGCCGCGGGTCTCGCCAAAATCGGCCAGAAATTCGAAACAAAGATTTCCTCTCTTTACGGCGATACATTCGATGAAGATGCCATTCAGTGGATTGAGCGTTATACCCCTTTTGTCGATTTTAATATCATGCAGGATTGCTATTCTGTGTATCATCAATATGCAAAGGATGTATCCAAATATATGGACGCCTGGACCCCCCAGGACCCAGCAACTTTCTTTAACAATGACGGTCTCCGCCCTATTGATGTCAGTTTTGTTGGCAGTGTCGCCCGTTATCCGGATCGTAAAATAGGTATCGGCATGCTGGCTTATCAGGATTTCAACGTGGTTCAACGTGGTGGCGGTGCAGAAGCAGACCTAGCCATAGATGAATATGCTCAACTTTTGCGTCAATCGAAAATGACCTTGAATTTCTCCCGCCCGGTGTTTGATGAACCCAGCTTCCAATGCAAGGGACGAACCATCGAAGCAACCTTATGCGGTGCAATGCTGTTGGAACAAACTAATTTGGAAACCAGGAAGTGGCTTGAACCGGGTGTCGACTATGTCGAATTCGATAATGAACGGGACCTATCGGAAAAAGCAGCATACTACCTGGCCCATGAAGACGAACGGCAAATTATAGCCACTACCGGCTGCCGAAAAGCCACTGAGATGTATTCGGCCACCGCCTATTGGTCAATGATTATTGAGCGGATGCTAGGGTAAGATGAAACGGCGGTTGCTTACTGCATGGCATAAACAAAAGCGGAAACCGGAACGACAAACTTTTCTTCGGTAAAAAGTTGTCGCTCCATGCGTTTGCACATCATTTCTTTAAATCGACAGAGCAAGAGGAGCGCTCCCCAGCCAATCGCGCCGTCCGTTTCGCGGGCTTTCAGATAGATCGCGTAATGACGCTCTTTCTCGTGTAGCCAAATATCAGAATTGGCCGACTTTAATTGATTATAGCGCTCGTCAAATTCTTGGGAGCAGTAAAAAATTAACAATGTCCCCAGCTTGTCACCATCCTGGTTATTCAGTGACACCAACAAGGCCTCCGTTTCCGCCCTGGTACTCTCATTCGCGGTAGTCATTTCAGCCAAGTTGTCGGCTATATAGGCTGTGTACTCTTCCAGCATGGCCGGTCCTATGTTATTCCGCTGAGCATATTTTTGATTTTTGGGTTCAAATAATCCGCATAATGTCTGGCGATTTCATCATCGCCCTTAGGACTGGCATGAACATGATCCCAAAGCAGTTCAAATTCATCACCATACCCGCCAAAAATTTTATGAAAGTCAATGAATTCAAATTTCCCGTCTTGCTCTAACTTTTCCGACAATCCGGCAGTGATATCGCCCACCCGCATATATAATTTGCGCCGCCTGTAATCAGCGCGAAACAAGCGGTCCAAATCCTCTTTGTATTCGGCTTCCCTCGGGTGAAGGGCAGTACGGCTGTAGATAAGTGGCTGCAAACCCCAAATAAATTGCCCCCCGGCGCCTGTTACGACATCTTGGAACTGGCCATACCGAGCCCATAAAGCTTTGACAACATTTTGCTTAAGATTAAGTTCATCGGGAATTTCCTCCGGCGGCATTTCGCCGGATCCGTGCAACAAATAGGACCAATATTCAGAATGTTGTTGGTAAATAATATTGTGCTTGGCGACGAGGTAGGGATCGTTGCGTAATCCGTACCAAATATCGTTGTGGCCACTGTGCGATATAACGATCTCCGGTTTTAACTCATGAACAAACATCAGATAGGACAACATTTCCTGCATCACCACATTGTCGTGCATGCCGAAGTTCAGAACAGTTATTTCACGATTCTTGAATTTTTTGCGCAGCCGATCCTGCAGCCGCTGAGGAAACATTTCGTCATATTGGCAGTATACGCTAAAAGCTGCTGACCCTCCGAAAACGGTAATTAGAATATGCCCATCCTGACGATCTTTTAGGTTTTGAAAATCTGTTTTGACCCTGAAACCGAAAGGATCGATATTGCCGACCTCCGGGTCAAGATAGAGACAGCCATAAGGGAAGTTGGCGAATCCCCACTGGCGCGGTCCCAGGCGGTTAAACACATGGGTATCCATATGGGGGAACTCAACTTCGTCAAACCGCTCCGGGTGGATCAACTGGAAAGGCCCGCGGCCGCTCAGGTCCAAACGGTTAATTTGATAGTGATAGACTCTCTGATCGGCCTGCCAAGTAGGAAGTTGGTCGGGCATTTCATTGACGACAAATACAACAATTTCGCTCGAAGTATTGTTAAAAGAGCCAAGAGGTTCAAAGCTTATTGTACCGGCAGTTGCAAAGCGGTCCTCGATGAGCTTCTTGGCCCGGTAGAGATCATTCTCAGCCACGTGCGTTTCAGTGACAAAGACAGCCACCGTCATACCAGGCTCTCCTTACTGATAATGTAATGGCCGATCACCATGTAGTCGATGTTGCTCCAGGAAAATGTTTCCAGCGCATCATAGGGCGCATTGACCACGGCCTCACCATTCAGGTTCATTGACGTATTCAGCAAAATTGGCGTTCCGGTCCGATTTTGGAACGCCTCGATTAGACGATAGTATAAAGGGTTGATCTCACGGTGCACCAGATGAACTCGCGCCGTCCCGTCAACGTGGGTCACGGCGGGAATTTTATTTTGTGCGTTTGGCAGGACGTCAACTACAGCCAACATAAAATTTTCCGGTGAAGTTAAAGATTCGGCCTGTTCGATATTGAAGTATTCGTCCGCATGTTCGGCCAGCACCGATGGCGCAAAGGGACGAAACGGCTCGCGAAACTTGATTTTTGTGTTCACATTATTCTGCATATCGGCGTTTGTCGGATCGGCCAGGATACTGCGATTGCCCAACGCCCGTGGCCCCCATTCCGCCCTCCCTTGCATCCATCCGATTACTGACCCGGCGGCCAACTTGCCGGCGACATCCTCGATCATGGATTCTTCGTCGAAATAATTCTCGAAGCTCAAACAATGGCGATTAAGTGCGCTGAGAATTTCTGTGTCGGAAAACTGCCTGCCAAGATAAAGATCGACCAACGGTTTTTTCCCATCGTGGGCACCACCATGGGAAAAATAATATGCCAAGGCGGCCCCCAAAGCGCCTCCGGCATCACCGGCAGCTGGCTGGACATATAAATTACACCCTAAATCCTTTACCACCCGCGCGTTGGCCAAAGAATTCAAACCAACACCGCCGGCCAGGCAGACATTCCGCGATCCAGCAGCTTCCATGGCATGAGAGATTATATGAAGAATGACTTCTTCGATCCGGTCCTGCAGGCTGGCGGCAATATTCGCGTAATGGTGATCCTCTGATTTTGCCAAGTCGAAATGCTCTCCCGGAGTCCGTGGAGGCCCAAGAATTTCAAGCAGCTTGTCATTGAAAGGCAAATCAATGGGACACAAAAACTCGAAATAATCCTGGGCGACTTCAAATAAACCATTTTCGGTCGTGGTAATCAATTTACGGAATGCCCCTTTCAATGAAGGATCACCAAAGCCTGCCATGCCCATTACTTTGTATTCGCCTTCATTGACCTCGAAGCCCAGAAAGGCGGTAATGGCGCTGTACAGTAATCCGATTGAGTGGGGCAGATTCTGCGCACTCAATTTTGTAATCGTATTATCAGATCCCGTTGAAACTGTGGTGGTCTCGTACTCGCCTACACCATCCATTGTGACAATTGCCGCCTCTTTAAACGGAGAGCAGTAATAAGCGGATGCAGCGTGGCTTTCGTGATGAGAGAGAGATAAAATGCGATCGAAATCGATGCCAAGCAAATCAGCGATGCGCGCTTCGGTATCAAATTTTTCCTGGTGAAACCAAGCATCGGTCACAAGAGAAAGATACCCGGCGGCGCGTTCAGGGTTTTGCAAATAGGACCAAACAATACGATCCCATTTCAGTGCCGTATTCTCGTAAAAGACCACAGCATCGAGATCACCGGCCGTTATATTTCCTTGCTGCAAGCAGAACGATACTGCTTGAAGAGGAATTCGTTCGTCGTGTTTTTTACGGCTGAATCTTTCTTCCTGGGACGCGGCAACAACATCACCATCCTGAACTAACGCTGCGGCGGCATCATGATAATCGAAGGAAAGGCCAAGTATATTCACGCGAGCTTATCCGAATTTAAACACCGCCGAAATGCGAGCCTAGTTTATCGATGGCCGCATCCAGCAGACTATCCTGCTTGCAGTAGCAAAACCTCACAAAGTGATCGATGCCGTTGGCGGCGCCGCCCTGATAGAAAGCACTGAAGGGCACGGCGGCTACGCCGGCGTCGACGGTCAGGTGTTTGCTGAACTTGACGTCATCACCGTTGAAACCCAAGGGCCGGAAATCAACGGTGACAAAATACGTCCCCTGGCTGTCTATGACATCGAATCCAACTTTATCGAGACCGGCCACCAACCGGTCACGCTTAGCCTGCAGATCGACGCCCAGGCTTAAAAAATAGTCGTCATCTTTACCAAGACCATAGGCCACCGCTTTCTGCAGGTTCGGGGGTGTCGTGAAGGTGAGAAACTGGTGTGCCTTGGCTGCCGCCGCGATGAGGTCCGGTGCGCCGGTCGAATAGCCCACCTTCCAGCCGGTCATGGAGAAGGTCTTGCCTGCCGAACCGATACGGATGCAACGCTCCGCCATACCCGGCAACGTCATTAAAGGGATATGCGGTCGGACGTCATAGACAATGTGTTCATAGACTTCATCGCAAACGGCGTAGGCATCGTATTTCTCCACCAGCCTGGCGATAAAGGTGAGTTCCTCCTCGGAGAACACCTTGGCCGACGGATTCATGGGCGAGTTCAGCATGATCAGCTTGGTCTTTTTGGAAAACGCCGCTGCCAATTCATCCAGCGGTAATTCCCAGTTGGGCGGCTCTACCCGCACCAGTTTGGGCACACCGCCCGCCTGGCGCAAAATCGGCAAATAGCTGTCATAGAGAGGCTCTATCAATACTGCTTCATCACCGGGATTGATCAGGCCTAATATCGCAGCGGCGATAGATTCGGTCGCCCCCGAGGTCACCATGACCTGGGACTGCCAATCCACATCCATGTCATAAAAGCGCTTGTTATGAGTGGCGACGGCCTGACGCAGTTCGGGGACACCCATCAAGGGCGGGTATTGATTGGGGCCATCATTTGTTGCCTGGGCGGCGACCGCCAAAATATCAGCCGGTCCATCGCTATCAGGAAACCCCTGCCCCAGATTGATGGCTTGATGTTCAACGGCCAAGGCTGACATGACGGTAAAGACCGTCGTGCCGTATTCGCCTAATATGGTATTGCCCGGTTTCACGTTGGCGCCCCTCTTGAAAAGTAATTCAGCCTATCTAGCATAAAAAAAGGGGCTGACATAGCTAAGCTGGAAGTTGCCCGGTACATGGCTGGTGATTTTGTCGAAAACATTAAACAAGAGGACTCCGAAGTACAAAAAAGAATTCGAACAGCCCGCCAAAAAGAAAAACAAAGCCAAAGACAAGCTAAGCTGGACCGATAGAGGACCCCTGGCCAGAAGGAAGGTCCCCCCTTTCGAACGAACCCAGGAGCAAAGAACCAGGAACCACCAGAAGCCGCCCCAGTGACTGGAAACCACTGGCGGATTAGCATCTCCCCACCCTAACCCTCCGCCCCTTGCGGGGGAAGGTCGGGATGGGGGGGCGGTGATTTTTGGGGAGGGCTTTACCGTTGGCATATAATATTGACCAAGGCCTGGCGCTTTTCATTTTGCACGATATCGAGGGCGCGCTTTAGGGCGGTGGGTAAATCTTCCGGCTTTTCAACGCTTTCGCCGTAGCCGTCGAAGGCGCGGGCGATCTCTTCAAACTTGGGCGACGGGCCCATGCCTACCATCGGAAAATTATCCGTGGAAACAGCCGTTCCGTCCGGATGGACGTTGCGGGTGCTGTTGGAGACCTCGTCCCAGGCACCATTGTTGAAAACGATTGTGAGCAGCGGTAAACCGCTGGCCGCCGCCACCTGGTGACAGGCGGTGGGCACATTGAAGATGTAAGAGCCATCTCCCAAGGTAACAATAACGGTTTTATCCGGCGCACCGAGTTTTGCCCCAAGCGCCGCCCCGAACCCCCAACCAAGACCGGCCGAGTGCGAAGCTCCGAAATAGGTTCCGGCAGCCGGTGGCGGTGCGTGACGCAGGTCCAGCGGATACTCGTTAACCAAAATAGTATCCGCTCCAAGCAAACCGGCAATACACCGAGAGGCATATTGAAATCCGATGGGTGTCCGCTCGGCTTCGGAGCGGGCCGATTTTTCCCACGCTGCGCGCTCCGCCTTGTGCCGCGCGGCCAATCCTTTGAACCGCATTTTCACGTCTTCATTGTTTGTCCGTTGCCTTACTTCTTTGGCGAGCAATGGCAACGAAACCTCTGGGTCGGCTGCCAGCGGAACATCGCAACGAAAATCATGGCTGGGATAGCGGCTGAAAAATGGATCGGTGGCAAGATGGATAACTTTGGTCTGCTCGGGCAATTTGACGCGGGCGGGAAACCATGGCACGTCACAATCCACAACCAGTAAAGCATCCGCTTCAGCAATACCGGGATGAACCTGTGAGCCAAATACGTAACCGGCGTGGCAGGGATGATTGGCAGGAAAGTTGCTATATACCGGGCTGGCTTCGACGACTTCAATGGCGGCGGCATCAGCCAGTTCTACCAGGCCATCAACAGAGGTCGGTTTTTTACCCAATTCCGAGGTCACGATAAGAGGCCGCTTGGCATGGGCCAAAATACTCGCCGCTGCCGCTAATTGGGAAGGGTTGGGATAGCGGCGGCTCGAACCTTTGCGGCGTGGCGCCGTCGAAAATAAGAATTCCGATAATGGTTGGGCAATGACATCCCGGGGCAGTGAGAGAAACACCGGGCCGCACGGTTCCTCGAGGGCGACCTCCAGAGCGCGATCGATCACCGTCTCCAGTTGCGCCGGATGCCGGAGTTCGTAGTCCCACTTGACGTATTCCCGCACCATACCCGCCTGATCAAAACTTTCCTGGGCCCATTGTACGTGAATATCTTTCGCACCCGGCGTGCCGGGATCATCTGTCAAAGCGGATCGGGCGGCGAGAACGACCATCGGAATATGCGCCCGGGAGGCGTTCATGATGGCACCAGCGGCATTAGCCGTCCCCGGCGTCGAATAAACGATGGCGACCTGGGGCTTCCCGGTGACGGCATAATAGCCGTGGGCCATAGCGATGGCGGTTTGTTCATGGGGTGTCATGACCGGACGGGGGGTCGTTTTACCGTCGGCTTCGAATTTGGCCAGTGCGTCGATGATCGATGTAAAAGCATTGCCAATGATACAATCCACACCCCGCTCCCGGAAAACTTCCATCAGGGCCTGCCCGACTGTTTCCACTTCTACGGTCTTGATCGTCATTAAATACCCCTATTCCAGCTTCGCGCCCGCGTCGACCCAACGGCCAAGCAATTTTCTTTCGGCATAGGTAATCGTCACTTCATGGCCGCGCCCATCTTTGTTGGGCATGGTCAAGGTATCCACCGCGCGGACCTTGATGCGTGGAGCATGGCGTTTAATGTCCTCTGGCTGGTCGAAGGCAACACCGCCGGGTGTCGGGCCGAAGTTGGGGTCTGAAGGGACAGTAGAATGACATCTCAGGCAATGTTTGCTAACGATGGCGCGAACTTCGGTAAAGTCAACGGGGGCTTTATCAACCCTGCCCGGAGGCGCTTTGACGGCAGCAATAATGGCGATCGAGAGAGCCAACCCGACCAAAGCCAACCCCAGCGCCCAAAGACCTGCCTTTTCACTCACCACTAAATGCCGCACTAAGATGAACGCCACCACCAGAACAGCCAAGACAAGCCAGTTGAGGTGATGGCTGTAAAGCACGGGATAATGATTGCTGATCATCAGCACGACGGTGGGGAATATCAGGTAACTGCTGTGGTTGGACCGCACTTTGGCGTGCGCGCACAAGACCTCGTCGGCCGGGCGCCCTTCCTGCCGCGCCTCCATCATCTCTTTCAGGGCGGGCAGCAGCCGGAACCAGATGTTGCCCATCATCAAAGTGCCGAGAACAGCGCCCATAAGAATAAAGAGAGCCCGGCCAGAAAAAATTTGTGCCACGCCCCAGACCACAATGACAAATATCGCCAGGGACAAAATAACAGGCAGCAGCGTCATTCGATTTAGAGGCATACGCCAAAGATAATCGTAGAGCAGCCACCCCAATAGCAGCAGCGCTGCGATCATCGCTGTGGCAATTGGTGCATTGAGGGGTTTCCCGTCTGCATCTAGGAGCAAACCGCCACCAGGTAAATGGGCGAGCATGACCAATAGCAGCAGGCCGCTAATCCAGGTAAGAAGTGTTTCCCGCTTGAACCAAATGTGGGTCTTGGCCATCCCATCCGGGCCAAGACCCAGCTTGTCCACCAACAATGAGCCCGCCAGGTCTATCAACCATGGCTCGCCTTTCTCTCCCCTTGTCGCTCGGTCTGGATTGGCAAATATCCGGTCTAACCAGAGAAGATAAAGCGAACCGCCAATCCAGGATATTCCCGCCATGATGTGGAACCAGCGCAACACCAGATCGATCCAGTCGATGGTATTCCACTCCATTATCCTGTCCCCCTTCAGATCATTTGGCCACGGTTTGATATTGAATAATTAAGTCCGGGGTGCAACAGATTTTTTAGTGATGCGGGGTAAGATTCAAGTTCTCGGATAAAAATTCACACCGGATGACGTTGAAGGCATCCGGCTGTTCCAAATTACTAAGATGGCCGGTATCATCAATTACCGCCATCAGGGCATAGGGTATTTTTTCCATCATGGTTTCACCGATGGCAGGCCGCGTTAGCTTGTCATGCTAGCGGAAAATCAGCTGAACCGGCACATCGATATCAGACAGGCTACCGCTGGCATCATAGGTAAGCCTCGGCTCGATGGTCTTCAGATGTCAGTATGTATAACCACTAGACTTTGGTGGAGCTTCTCCCACCCTCCCCGGCTGCAATTGGGACCGACCAATGATTTGATCAAATCCGGCGCCAGATCAGCTGGTGTCTTTATCTTTTCTAAGTGGTTTCTGCCGCATTTCGATAAATTCCTGCTGTTTTTCATGGCTCAGCGACGTTTCGTAACTGAAAAAGTAATCGTATAATGTCAGTGTCGCCACCCTCTCTTGGTAGCGCAGAAAAAAGTCCATCAATATGCACGCGCCCATGGAGAGCCCACCAGATAGACTTTCTCCATTTTTTAGGTATCTAAGAGGCGCACAAAATCATGGCTGAAATCGCTAAAATTCAATGGACCTTTGTAGTCGTCGAAAGAACCATAGCCCCGCGCATCCCAAAAAACGCCAGTGCACAGGCCGGCAAGCGCCAACTGCTGATCCGTCCAACTAGTCCGGTGCCGCCGGTGCCAAGTGGAAACACCACCGGTAGCCCTTCCCCGACCTCGTCAAAGCCAAGCGTCGGAATGCCATCCACAATATGTTGCGTGATTTCTCGCGTTTCCATCAGACAAAAAGTGATAAGAGGTCATTGTTGAAGGGTCCACTGAGGATCTTCATAGTTTCAATTTTAGTTCAACAATTTGAGTCCGATAGCCCATCTTTTGGGATCAAAATGTAATCAAGCGTCATCAAAACATTCCGTCCTTTCCCAACTGGAATTGAGTAACTTGTGCTGTCGGATTTGATCGCGCATAGTACCCGCCTCTCGTGCTTCAAAATTAGGAGTTCATTTAACTTGCAAGGCGTAATTTATGATAACGGCAATCGTCCAGTTCAAAGTTTCAGGTGACACGACCAAGGAACAGGTCATCGAAAATATGAATAATGTCGCGCCAAAATTCGAAAGCATGCCAGGGCTCATCCGCAAAAACTTCCTGTTTGACGGTGAAAACGGTGTTGGCGGCGGCGTCTATACTTGGGAAACAAAAGAAGCAGCCGAAGCCGTGTATGCTGAAGGCGGTCCCTGGCGCGAAGCAATCAAAAATCTTTATGGCGTGGACCCATCAATCACCTGGTTTGAAACCCCCATCATCGTCGACAATGCCATGGGTGAGATAAAGACGGCTTCTTAGTCAAAATACTCAACCGTCAAAAATCTATCCTAACCAAACAGAAAGAAATTGTATTGACCTTAGCCGTCACTTCAAACGTCCGCGGCATACTTTTTATGCTGGGCGCGGCAACAATCTTCGCGCTTAAAGATGGCTTTGCCAAACATCTGAGTACGATTTATCCTGTCGCTGAGTTGCTTTGGGCACAGTACAGTTTGCTGCTGCTTCTAGTTCTTCCTTTCATTACCTGGCGTTACGGCTGGCGGGCTCTCAGACCTAAGAGTTTTCTTTCCCAAATTCTCCGGGGATTGCTAGGCGTCGGTACGGTCGGTCTCTTTTATCTGGCCATTCAGGATATTCCCCTGGCGGATGCCACCGCGCTTTCGTTTATCACGCCCATTATTGTCACGCTGCTATCGCCGTGGCTGTTGAAGGAAAAAGTAGGATTGCGTCGTTGGGTAGCGGTGATCATCGGTTTTATCGGTATCCTGCTAATCGTGCAGCCGGGGTTTCAGGAAATTCGGGTCGGTACTCTTTACGGATTGGCGGCCGGCGTCGGCTTCGCGTTCTTTCAAATGGCCACGCGAAAACTGGCTCAGCGCGAAACGCCAATGGTCACAGTTCTTTATACGGCGCTGGTCGGCGGCATGGTCTTAAATTCTTTTCTTCCCTCCTATTGGATCACACCTCAAGGGCCTGATATTGCCATGCTTTTGGTTATGTCCGCTTTCGCTGCAACCGGCCAAGCCATGATGATATACTCATTCGTATCAGCCCCCGCGGTGGTGGTTTCGCCGTTCTTCTATGTCACGATCATTGTCGCCACTGCGACCGGTTATATTGCGTTCGGCGATTTCCCAAATCTCGTCGCCTGGGCCGGCATAGCCATCGTCATTGCCTGCGGCATTTTTATCGCACTCCGCGAGGCCAAGGTGACGGAGATCGCGGATTAAATTTTAGGATAAATCCAATCCTAGTGATGCTCAAAAAGTTGTCAGTACTCGGTCGCGGCTTCAACGTCGATGTCGTCGACGCCAATGGTGTATTTGGAAATGATTCTCAAATTCTTCGCCGCCATAAGAACGTCGCGGGTGACAGGGTTTTGACGGTTGGCCACGCTCATCAAGGCGCAGACGGGATCGTCCAAAGCGCCGGCGATGTTCAAATCTTCGGCGGCAAAGTTTTTCCAGAAAGCCGATCCCAGCCGAAGTTAACGGCTGGCTTCTTCCATTTGTCGATGCGACTCGCCGCTTTCATCAACGGGTGTGTAGATGAATACCGTTGGTTTGCTCATTCACCATCCTCCCCACACTTCCGGTCGGCTGTATTAAAGCTGCTCTAGATACCAATCCAGGATGTCGGCTCCGGTCATAAAGACCACGCCCGGTTTTTCCAACAGTTCTTTGAAAATTCGGCGGAAGTATTTAATACGATGCGGCACACCGTGAATATAAGGATGTACGGCAATAGCCATGATGCGGACATTGTCGGCGCCTTCCTCATAGACTGTTTCGAAAAAATCCATCGTCCGGTCATAAAGAATGGAAGACTGATGGTGCTGCAACAACATGATGGGAATATCATTGAGCTCGGTGGTATAGGGGATTGAGTAGAGCGGCCCGTTATCGGTATGCACCACGCAGGGCTGATCGTCTAAAATCCAGTCGGCGGTATATTCGAAACCGGCCTCGACCAAAAATTCTGGTGTTTGATCCGTCTGAGTAAGTCCGGGCCCCATCCATCCTCTCGGTTTGTAACCGCAAAAAGACTGGAGTTTCTCCATTGTCTTATGGATATCCGTCTGTTCATCCTCGAGCAAATACATCGGTTTTTGAATGTAGCTATGCCCCATGAATTCCCAATTGTTTTCGAGAGCGGCTTCGGTGACGCGGGGATAGACGTCGACCACGGTGGCATTCATGGATACTGTTGGCGTAACATCAAATTCCTTCAAAACATCCAGCATACGCCAAACCCCGATACGCATGCCGTATTCGAACCAGCACCAATTGGGGATGTCAGGGACATGGACCGTGTCGCCCGGCGGCGTCAGAATACGTCGGGGCAACGGTTCCGTCGGCACCCATTCTTCCAGATTGACGATTGGCCAAACAATAACCCGACCACCATCCGGCAGCTTCAGCGGTTTGCGATCAACGATGGCGCTGTAATCAATACGATCCTTTATTTCCATGATTTCCCCGATATTTTGTTCTATTAAGCTAATAATTTAGGCAATTGCCCTTTTATTAGGCAAGTTTCTCATATTAACGATATATGAGGATTCTATACCACTGTATAACGAGCTGATAAATAAGGCAAAAGTACATTTTCATGATTCTGGCACGAGTCCTGCGATGATGAAATGGATTCAAGAACCAAATAATAGCCGAATTTTTAATAAGAGACAGAGCCTGATGAAAAAAATAGAAGCGATCATAAAGCCTTTTAAACTCGATGAAATCAAAGAAGCGCTCCAGGATGTCGGTCTGCAGGGAATCACTGTTGTCGAAGCCAAGGGTTTTGGCCGGCAGAAAGGCCACACGGAACTATACCGGGGTGCCGAATACGTCGTCGATTTTCTGCCCAAGGTGAAAATCGAATTGGTGGTTGAGGATTCTCAAATGGAAGCAGCCGTTGAGGCTATCCAAAAAGCGGCCCATACCGGCCGTATCGGTGACGGCAAGATTTTTATCAGTTCAATTGAAGAAGCAATTCGCATTCGCACCGGAGAAAAAGGTGCGGAAGCAATTTAATTTTTAGGGCCAGCTTAGCCTGCGCCTTGGCTGGTCTTCTAATTAATCCATATTCACTAACGTCAACTAGAAAGGAAGAGCAAAATGACGCTCAATTGCAAAACACCAGGGGATGTCACCAAGGCGGTAGAAGAAAACGATGTCCGCCATATTGATCTCAGATTCACCGATCCGAGGGGCAAGTGGCAGCATCTGACTCAGGTGCCCTACACCATTGATGAAGACGCCTACACGGACGGAATTTTCTTTGATGGTTCCTCCATCGCCGGCTGGAAAGCCATTAACGAATCCGACATGGCGCTGATCCCTGATCCGACGACGGCTGTCATGGATCCCTTCTCGGCCCAGCCGACGATGATATTAATCTGCGACGTGCATGACCCGATTACCGGCGAACAGTACGCGCGCGATCCTCGCTCGACCGCCAAACGCGCCGAAGCTTATCTGAAAAGCACGGGTATCGGCGATACGGCATATTTCGGTCCGGAACCAGAATTCTTCGTCTTCGATGACGTCCGTTTTGACGTTTCCATGGACAATACCTTCTACCAGATTGACCACGAAGAAGGTCCCTACAACACCGGCCGCGAATTCCAGGACGGCAACACCGGCCATCGGCCTCCGGTCAAGGGTGGTTACTTCCCCGTCCCACCGGTCGACAGCATGCATGATCTGCGCTCCGAAATGGTATCCACCTTGACGGATATGGGCGTCGTAATGGAAAAACATCATCACGAAGTTGCGCCCTCCCAGAATGAGCTGGGCATCAAGTTCGATACCTTGGTCAGCAGCGCCGATAATATCCAAGCCTATAAGTATGTCGTACAAATGGTTTCGCATATCTACGGCAAAACGGCGACCTTCATGCCCAAACCAGTCATTGATGACAACGGTTCCGGTATGCATACGCACCAATCGATCTGGACTGACGGCAAACCGGCCTTTGCGGGTTCAGGCTATGCCGATCTCTCCGAAACGGCCTTGAACTATATCGGCGGCATCGTCAAACATGCTAAAGCCATCAACGCTTTCTCCAATCCGACGACCAATAGCTATAAGCGCTTGATCCCGGGCTTTGAGGCACCTGTTCTGCTGGCTTATTCAGCCCGTAATCGTTCGGCCTCCTGCCGTATTCCTTATTCGGCCAGCCCCAATGGCAAACGTGTTGAAATCCGCTTCCCGGATGCCATGGCCAACACCTATCTTGCGTTCTCGGCGATGCTGATGGCCGGCCTTGACGGCATTCAGAACAAAATCGATCCAGGTGACGCCATGGATAAGGATCTTTACGACCTGCCGCCGGAAGAACTGGCCGGTGTACCGACGGTCTGCGGCTCCCTGCGTGAAGCTTTGGATGCACTTGATGAAGACCGCGACTTCCTCAAAGCCGGCGGCGTCTTCAACGACGAACTTATTGACGGCTTTATTGAACTGAAGATGGAAGAAGTTCTCTATGTGGAACACACCACCCATCCGGCGGAATTCGAAATGTATTATTCTGCCTAATCAAAGTACGAATAGACAAAAAAATTGGGCCGCCTCGTTAGAGGCAGCCCTTTTTTTGTCTAGCTATATCCGTTTTGGATTAGAGCTTGCAGTCTTTAGCGTGCGGCGTTTCGTGGTCTTTCAGGACTAATTCGTCAAGCTTCGTCGTCCATACGCCATCCTTGTCGACGACCACTTTCCGGGAATAGTAATTCTGGATCGGATAGTGATTTCTGCCGAATTTGAACTTATCCCGCAAAGGCGGAAAGTCGAGTTTTTCCATAGCAGCTCGCATACCGTCCACATCTTTCATGTTGCCCCCCACGGCGTCGGCGCCGGACTTGATCAACATAATGGCTTCATAGGACTGAGCGGAGAAGTGGGAGGGATACGCTTTAAATTTCTTTTTATAATCGGCCACGAAGCGCTTGTTGGTCGGGTTCGGCTGGTCGGGTGACCATTGGATCGTATGGAAGGAACCCAAAATGCCTTTGAGTTTCGCCTTATTCTGATAGAAAGGCAAAGTCATGTTGTCAACTGAGTAATTGTTGTAAAGCGGGAATTTCTTGTACATGCCCGCCTGTTCATACTGGGTAAGGAATTTCGGACCCCATGCGCCGGGATAGAAAATCCAGACCGCATCGGCGCCGGACGCCCTGATCTTGGCAAGTTCAGCCGACCAATCATATTGTTTCATGCCGGTCAGTTCTTTTCCGACAATCTTTCCTTTAAATGTGCTGACCACGCCATTGGTAATGTCTTTACCGGCGGCGTAGTTGGGTGCCAGGACATAGAGTTTTTTGATGCCATCTCGGTTTAAAAGCGCACCCATGGCCCTAGCGGATTCTCCGTTTTCCCAGGACATATTAAAAAAGTTCTTATGACATTTTTTACCGGCATAAGCGGAATACCCGGCATTGGCGCTGACGAAGATCTTACCGGCCTTGAGAACAGACGGCGCAGAGGCGGCTAAAACATGGGACCAGATATATCCGGTCATAATATCGACTTTGTCTTTTTTCAGAAGTTTGTCGGTTTTCTGCTTGCCCTGCTTTGGGTTAATGGCGTCGTCCTCAAAGAGAACCTTTACGTCGCGACCGCCCATTTTATGACCAATATGATCAAGCGCAATTTCCACGCCTTTTACCATCTGCTTTCCGATAATCGAGGCCGGTGTGGTCAAAGTGGTCACGAAGCCGATCTTAATCGGTTCGGCCGCTTGGACTGCTGTGGCAGCAAAAGCGCCAACAATAGGCGCCAGCCATAAAATTCTTTTACTCATCTTCATACTCCCTGTTTATCAAATTTTTAATACTAAGTGAAATTCTCGTTTGTAACCGGTCCAATCTAACCGATTCACATTAAACTTGCTGCAAAAATAACCATGTGACGGAGAGAACACAACCATATTTGACGATCGACGCTTAAAACCCAGCGGCGAAGTCTGCGATCCCAGCGACAATACTGATTTTACGTGCGTATCGGTTCATCAATCATTCCAAACAATTTGGCGAAGACCGGGATCACATCAACGGAATTGAGACTTTCTGGAAGCAGGCCAAACGTCATCTGCGGCGCTACAACGGCATCCCAAAACACCATTTCCATTTCTATATTAAGGAGTGCGAATGGCGCTTCAATTATCGGCCAACCGCTAACCTGTTGAAAGTATTACCACAATGGGTCAAACTGTGAATACTTCGAACTTATTCTGTGTACGCCCAAACAAAATGAAAGCATATGACGCATGAACGATCAAATTCCGGCAGCAAAACTTGATATACAACTACCCAAATCCAAGGGCGAAATTAGCCGCATCCAAAGTGAGCGGAAGAAAATTGCCTTGGCCAATGCCAGACAGGCACCGTTTTATGCCGGTAAGCTGGATCACGTAAATTCCGATAAGCTGGACGATCCGGAGGAATGGGCAAAAGTACCGCTGGCCGACAAAGAGATGCTCCGGGATATTGGGGTCGAGAGCTTCAACGAGCAATTCCTGATCGCCAAACCAGGGGAAATTGCGGAATACTGGCGGTCGGGAGGCGCCACCGGGGTTCCCCTCTTTTATCCGCGCAGTTTTACAGACCTCCACTACACCTATATCCAACTTTGCCGCTGCTGGGCGGTGATCGGTGCGGAACCCGGCGATTTTTGTCACCAGTCGTTTCCCTATGGTGTTCACCCGGCAGGACAATTGTGGTCGCGCTCAGCCAATATGAGCGGCGTCGGCGTTATGTGGGCAGGTTCCGGCGCCAATACGCCTTCTGAAACCCAATTGGAACTTATGCAAAATCTAAATCCGACCATGTGGATGGGCATGCCGAGCTATGGGCTCCATTTGGCAAATTTGGCAGAAGCCAAAGGCATTGACTTGGCAGGCAGCAGTATTCGCAAAGTGCTGGTTGGGGCTGAACCCCTCTCAACGGCGAAGCGGGAAAAGCTGGAAAGGTCTTGGGGCGCGGAAGTGAATGACCTCTTTGGCATGACCGAGATCGGAATACTTGGCGCCGATAGTGCGCTGCATGAGGGTTTTCATATTTGGACCGACCAGGCAGTTTTCGAAGTAATCGATGAGGATACCGGATTACCGGTGCCCGATGGCGAAGAAGGTCTAATGGTGATCACGCCCTTGTTCATAAATACAGCGACGCCTTTCCTGCGTTGGAGTTCAGGCGATATCGTCAGTATCACGGAATCCTCTATCGATGGTCCGTTTTCCGTATTTCCCGTCATGCGGCACGCCCGCCGAACGGTCGGCTTTTTCAAAATTCGTGGCATCAATATTAATCATTCCGAATTTGAAGACTTCATGTTCCAAATAGGCGAAGTAAATGATTTCAAAGTAGAGGCTCGCGCCGCCGACGGAAACGACGAATTGTATATCGGCATCGAAGTCAAACGGGATAGCGAAGCGGCGACGGTTTCTGATGATGTCACGGCAAGAGTTCGTGATGTTTTTGAGGTCCGGCCGACCATAGAAGTGCTGGAAACCGGTTCCTTGGGCCGAGAATTTGAGGCCAGCGTTAAAGCTCCAAGATTTGTCGACGCGCGCGGATAGGCGTAAGGAAACCGTCCCCTAGGAAAAAAAGGGCGGATTTCTATTTTTATTTTGGGATTTTAGGTATTAGGCAGCGAGCTTATGTGACTGTTCTTTAGCAGACTCATGAGCCGATACATGCACATGTTTTCTGGCTTCGTCAGTGCTCCAATGGACAGAGACCGGCCAATTTCCAGCAATAAGTATCCACCACGACCAAAAGTTTGACTTTGTCGCCCCAGATGAAATCATATCGCATTCTCTTGTTCTCCCGAATTTCCAGACCGATTTTTGAAAATTCCACATTAACTATACAACTCAAACATAATATCGTATGTGATGACGATCATGGATAACGAGAATTATATTCTGTTTGCACCACGATGAAAATTATGGATCAAAAGCAAACCAAACATAGCCAGATTGTATGGGCGCGTAATTAAATCTCAGGGATCTAAAACAAAATGACAACTTTGAGTTTCTCTGCAAACGCAGAGACCACAATAAATTAACGTGGCTTTTGAACAAAGATTATACCCCGACATAAATCTCGCCATCTTGCCGAATATCGGTAAGATGACGTTGCGGGAAGACAGGGAACAAATTGAAGCTTTGTTGTCAGACCCTGAATATAAACCCGGGCATGAAAATTATCCGCGACACGACAGCAGCCATTCTCCCTCCGGAATGCGGTTTGAATATTTTTCACAATAAAACCCCGCCGGAAGTAAGCAGATTTGGCAGCAGTTAGGGAATACTAAACTGGCTTGGGGATACTGCTGGAAGTCAACTTTGATCCGACATCAGACGATTAATCAACTTTAGGAAAATACGGATTACTTATCCCGCTCGTCCCGGACGCGTTTTGCCTTGAACTCCGTTTTTGGCAACGTTCCTGGTGTCAGCACTTCGACATCAACCCGCACCTCGCAGCGCCCACGAATTTCGTTTTGCACTTGATCAGCCACGTTATCGGCGTGCTCAACCCGGGCGGTCATGACATCCAGACCTTCGTCGTTGGTTTTGATCAAAATTTCATACTCATCGCCAATTCCGTTGACGGCACGGATTGCTTCTTCTAATTGAACCGGATACATTTTAATGCCGCGCAGATTGATCAGATCATCAGACCGGCCGGAAAAAGCGCCGATGGCGCGCACATGGGTGCGCCCGCAATCACATTTATCCGTCGTATAGGTCGTATAGTCACCTACCAAAAAACGCAGCTGGGGTGAACTTTCAGAATTTAGGCTCGTGCATACGGTCAGGCCCCGCTCTCCTTCGGGTACAGCTTCTTTGCTGTCGGCATCGACCAACTCCCAAATTTGGATGTCTTCCATCAGGTGAGTGGTGATCGGACCATCACCAGCATCGGAAGCCGGGCATGAGTATCCGCCACAATGAGGGGCGACTTCGGTGCAACCATAGAACTCGACCAGGCGAGCGCCCCACAAATTCTCCAATCGCTCACGGGTATTGGCGACACCACTCGCCGGTTCACCGCCCACCAAGATCGTTTTGACCGAGCTTTTTGCCGGATCCATTCCCTTTTCTTCCATGACCCGGCCCAAATGAAGGGCATAGGAAGGTGTACCGAGAATTACAGTCGGTTTGAAACGCTCAACAATCATCGCCCGCATGGCAGAATCCATACCGCCGCCGGGAATCGCCGCAACATTCATTTTTTCCAAAGCGTATTGAACTCCCCAGGCAAAGACGTGAGGCCCGTATCCAGTACATAGAAATACGGAATCACTGGGACGAATGCCGAAGGAGTGAATGGCACGGGCGTTGGCCCAGGACCAAAGTTCCCGGTCGACCTGTGAATACCGAAATACCCGTGGAACACCGGTCGATCCCGAAGAAGAGAAAAGCATCCAGCCGCGTTTGGTCCAGAGATCCTCATCCATCATACTGTAGGTGCCATAGGGTGGATTTGCGACGACGTCTTCCATCATCTCAGATTTATCCACGACCGGCCAATTGTTCAGATTGTCAATGGATTGAATATCCGTCGGCGCTAAATCGAGACGGTCGAATCGGCGGCGATAGAATTCGCTATTTTCATACAGAAATGGGGTAAGAGCCTGGAGTTTATCATTCTGGATTGCGACCAGCTCATCGCGGCTGACGCAATCCAATGACGGTGACCAATAGTCGTCGGATCCGGGTGCATTCGAATCTCGTTTATGCCGTTCGATCGTTTCCAGCCAAGTTGCTCGGGTCTGTTCTTTCCTGTCCCCTCCCATTTGGGGGCCTCCATTTTTAGTTTGAATTATTCTAAAGTGACAATACAGTTGCGATAGAATATTAGCCAATACCGGTTTTGTACAGCAACCTTCAAATACTCAATCAGGAAGTAATTCAGGGAACCAAAGAATGACCAACCGCCTTCACCCACCGTTCCGCGCCGATCACGTGGGCAGCCTTTTGCGGCCAAAATCGATCACCGAAGCCTTCAAGAAACAAATTGCCGGGGAAATAGATGACGCAGAGTTCAGAGCGATCAATGACGCCGCCATCATAGACGTTATCAAGCTACAGGTAGAAGCTGGTCTTCAATCTATTACCGATGGTGAATTTCGGCGTGCCTCCTATTGGTCCCGGTTTGTCCAACGGGTCGACGGATTGGAGGTGCGGGAGGCTTTATTTACATTTCACGACGATCATGGCCATGAACAGGAATTCACGGCGCCGCATGTAGCTTCCAAGGTCAGACGGTCTCAATCCATAGCCGGTGAGGAATTTGCTTTTGTTAACGCCAATACAAATGCAACGCCTAAGGTCACTCTCCCCTCCCCGCCCTCAATGCATTTTTGGCGGCTGGATAAAGGCATCGAAGATGGTGTTTACCAAGACCACGAAGAGTTTTTCGCCGACCTTGCTAAGGTATACAGAGAGGAAATTTCGGCGTTGGCTGACGAAGGCGCTACATACATTCAACTGGATGACGTTCCCATCCCCATGCTGTGTGACCCAACCGTGCAGGAACGTGTCCGATCCACCGGCATGGATCCGGAGCAGTTGATGAACGACTATATCGATCTGTTTAACGATTGTCTGAAGGATAAACCGGCATCAATCACTGCAGCGGTCCATATGTGCCGCGGTAATTATAAAGGTAAATTTCTTTCAGAAGGTAGTTACGAGACATTCGCCGAGAAGTTTTTCAATGACCTGGATGCAGATGCATTTTTCCTGGAATACGATACGCCCCGGGCTGGTGATTTCGAACCACTACGATTTGTCCCCAAAAACAAAACTGTCGTTCTCGGACTGGTATCGAGCAAATCTCCTGAAATGGAAACCGTTGACGAATTAGGTGCTCGCATCGACGAAGCGGCCCAGTCTATAGATTTGGAGCAGTTAGCCCTGAGCCCCCAATGTGGTTTCGCCAGCACCGTGGCAGGCAATCCGGTCACCGAAGATGTAGAGAAAGCGAAACTCAGCTTAATTGTCGAGGTTGCGGACAAAGTCTGGGACTGAAGGAAATATGATCTAAATCATAGAATTAATTTCGAATCTGCTTTTTGTCTTTGCTTTATGTCTTTCAGTCGGAGTTAAGTTATTTCTTGCTGGCTTGAAGGACCATACTCGGTAAAATCCATCGCCCCGTCGTCCGCCAAGCGAATAGTCCGGGCGTTCATTGGTTTTATTTTATGTGCTGCGTTAATCGGCAGCTTTTCGCCAGACTTGGCAGCCAAGCCAAAAATTCTCTATTTGGAATTGATGTCTTTTTCCGCCCGGACGCAAGGTGACGACGGGATGAGATATTCGCCAATCACAACAGTTCTCGGCATCCCCGGCAAAAAATATTTTCCCTATGTATGCCGTATGCTCCCGCGCCGTCGTGACGTGGTCGTCAACTATTATAGCGATTGCCCCATACCCATTGATGAGCAGGACCGAATGGTCTATTCGCGAAATCAGAAACGGTTGATCAAAAGGATTAAAGACTCACTTAATGGCGGCTATATGTGGCGCGTCTATACTGTTTCTGGAGCACGCACAGGCGTTAGCAAACCGACGAAACATCTTAAGCTGAAAATAAAGCAACAATGCGTGAATGGTTTGCTGAAAAAAGCCAACTAGTGCTTTAAAATCTGCCTTATGCTTTATTTTTCCTACGGCTCCAATATGGATCCAAGCCAAATTCGTCGCCGTTGCCCATCGGCACGATTTGTCACCGTGGCGCTATTGCCTGATCATGCGCTGACCTTTCCCATCCGTTCCCCGCGCCGACGCTGCGCCGCCGCCGGAATTGTTCCGGCAAAGGGAAAATCGGTTTGGGGCGTGGTTTTCCGGATCACGGCATCGCGGGATATCACTGCCCTGGACCAAGCCGAAGGATATCGATTCCCCGGCAGCCGAAAAAACCGTTATCGCCGGGTTTCTTGTATCGTGTATGCTGACCAAATACCCTCAAAACCGGTCCAAGTTTATACTTATCTTGCTAGATCAGACCGTTACACACCTCTACCCAGTTTGGACTACCTGAAACAAATGAGGCGCGGAGCCGCAGACTGGGGATTGCCGGATTTCTATCGTGAATTTCTCAGGAACATCCGCCCTCAGTAGCAAATTTATGTAATTAAATGATTCATTCACGACGATACATACCGCGAACTCAAAAAAATTCGCTTCGCTTCAAATGTCTTTCCTTTTTTTCTGAATTTCGGACCTGGTGTATGCCGGGTCCTTCCTTTTTTACCGACAATTCTATTTTCATGATTCAGCTTGCACCCCTCACCTGATATCGTAGAATCACATCGTCTGGATTAAGACTTTTTACCCGGCAATCGCCTAATAACCTCATGGTTTAGAATCAGTATTCAGCAGCTGGCGAAGACAATCATTTCCGCCCAAGCCAGACTACTAAGATTGCTCTACCGAAATGGACATCTATGTCGGAACCTAAAAAACAGAGCTTTGCCCTGCTCGTGATGCTTCTGGGTCTGCTGACCACCGTGGGACCGATGGCCCTGGATCCGTTTTTGCCGGCAACAACTGCTATCGCGTCCCATTTCCAGGTGGACTACGGCATGATCAGCTTGTCGCTGACAGCAATTTTCTTCGGTAATGCGTTGGGTCAAATATTCTGGGGGCCGGTCTCAGATCGTTTCGGTCGAAAATCGATTATTCTGCTGGCTATCAGTCTATATCTGATATCCACCCTAGGGTGCGCTTGGGCACCAAATATTTGGACCATCATCACCTGGCGATTTTTGCAAGGATTTGTCTTTGCTTCGGGACGAATCGTTGCCGCCGCGGCCGCCCGCGATGTCTATGAAAGAGAGCAACTGGGAAAAATGCTGAGCTATACACTGATGATCGGAGGTGTGATATCTCTATTTACTTCGCCTACGAGTGGCTTTTTGGTCGATCGATTCGGCTGGCAGTCTGCTTTTTATATGATGGCGGTGTTTGCCGCCCTCATTTTGATTCTGTTTACTTTCTTTTTCCGGGAAACGCTGGTTGAAAAAGATTACAACGCTATTAACCCAGCAGATCTTTTCTTAAATTTCACCGATATCATTAAAAACCGGGTTTTTCTCATTTATGTGGCTTGCGGAGGTTTTATGCTGCTGGCCCTCGTCGCCTTTCTCAATTCTTCATCAAGTATCCTGATCGGTAGTTTCGGCGTGAGCCGGCTGACTTACGGGTTGATGTTTTCGGCGGTAACAACGGGTTTTATTATAGCGTCCATAGTGGGTGGCCGGATCGTCCACCGACTTGGCATCAATAAGCTTATTTTAATCGGTGCAATATTTGGGTTCCTAGGCGCTACCGTCATGTTCGGTTTGGCGGTCGGCGGCTTGAATCATCCCTTGGCCGTTATGCTTCCCATGTTTTTTATTATGGCGGCGTTTTCTTTGTTGGTACCGCCCGCTGCCGCCGGAGCTTTATCCCCATTTTCAAGGCGCGCCGGCGCTGCGGCGTCACTCCAGGGGTTCCTGCAAAATCTATTAGGGGCTTTCGGTTCCGCCTTTCTCGCTTTGTTTTCCAACGAGACAGCCATCCCCATGGCGAGTGTCATGGTGACCGCCACTTTTTTAGCCTTGGCAGTATATGTTCTGTTGATTCGCAAATTAGAAAAATGATCTGATCAGCCGACCAGCATCAGAATATAGGCAAGCGCAAACAGGCCGAANATGGCGCTGAACTCNCCCGATAGGCGNAAATAAAACATTTTTCATTCCTTCCCACACAATCTATCNCTCTCGACTTTATTTTATGCATGAAAGATGCCACCNANTGTACAATANATAACCTATTGTAATTTATAATTATTTTAATTTTCAAAACNAATTCTGGGTGGCAATTACAGGTAAANTTTGCCAACCAAGAAAAAAATGCCCACTTTTCCAATCTTAGGCGCTGATCCGAGCCCGATTTTCGTTCGCCAGCTTAGCGACCCGGAAAGTTAACCGTCATTTCCTTACCACCAGTTTCGTGAACTTTATCGTGATCCCGCACAATGACGGTGATTACTCCGGCAGGAATTCGTACCGATCTCAATGACCGGATAAAAGTTGCTTGTTGACATGGGGATGCAGCAGCACCCACCCGCCAAAAGTTTGCCTTTCGGGGCCAGTTTAATTATTTATCCGGGTTTGGAACGGGAAACTCCGCGGGCCAATCTCGGAGGGTAATTTCCAGATATTTTTTGACCTTGTCCGGGTCCAAACTGACCGATGATTTAATTTTTTCGACCTCAGATTTAGATTCAATTTGAATCTTAAGTGAGTCTGTTAATCGGTTGAAAAAATTAAAAAAACAGGCGATCAATGTAAGGTCTACTGTTTCCTTTTCACTGAACTGTTCCCGAACTTTCTCATAGACGCCATTTTCTTCACGGGCGGTGTTCTTGGTGACGTGTTCAGCCCATAAAAGCGCCGCTTTTTCCCGATCAGATAGCTCATCGGATGCCATGTAATCATCATCGCCGATAGCCTGGATTTGCTCTTCCGTAATACCTGCCGCTTGACCAAGCGACGTGTTATGCGCAAATCAGTATTTACACCCGTTGAGATGACTAGTTTTCACCACTACCATTTCCTTAATCTTGGTTGAAAGAACGCTGCCCGCCCCTTCTCGCTGCACCACCGCATTAAACGGCGCCAGCATCTTGGCCAGCAACGGCGAGCGCGCCAGAACCCGGTAGGAATTAGGCACCCGCCCGAGCATGGCGGTGACCGCCGCAAACAAATTCTGAATTTCTTTGTCGTCGGTGTCGAGATCGACCATTTCAATGCGCGACATATATTCTTCTCCGATTAATGATTAAGTTTCTTTTCTCTTTTGGCGACGATCATAGCGACCAATGGACGCTTCGACCTGATCGATGTTTTCTATGGCCCAGGTGCAGAGAACGTCGATAGGCTCCACCAAGGTCCAGCCCAGTTCCGTCAGCGAATATTCCACCTTGGGCGGTACCACGGGATAGACTTTACGCTCCACCAGCCCTACTCGTTCGAGATGACGCAAGGTCTGGGTGAGCATCTTTTGCGAAATGTCACCGATATCCCGGCGCAATTCCGAATAGCGCATGGTACGGCGGGACAGCCGGCGAATTACCAGCACATTCCACTTGTTGGACAAATGGCCGACGACCTTCTGGGCCGGGCGAGACGGAAAACCGGCGCCGGTACCATCGGCAGTATCTTTTCGCACTGTTCTCGGCATCAAATAATATCCAATTAACGAACCAATTGGTATGTATAGTATATTTTGGATAGTACATTGTAAAAATGCATGTATAAGGTTATAACTCGATCTGACATTAAAAAGCAACAAAGGGGTTCGGGGATATGGATCAGGGTATTCGGGCGGTCTGGTATGATTTGCCGGCGGCAAGCAAGGAAGGCTATCTATCCTGGCTACATAACGACTATCTACCAGCGGTGATCTCACGGCCCGGCATTATGTGGGCAGCGCATTATGAAGTGACCGGCGGCGGCGCAAACATGGATAAAATTGGCGAAATTTTGGAGCGTCCCGAAGATGGCGTCGTCCCTGCCGGTCAAGACTATGTCCTGCTGGTCGGCGCGGGATCGCCCCATGTATTTTTCAAACCGATTTACGAAGAGGTGGACGCCGAGGATCGGCTCACCGTAGAAATGCTGTCACACCGGATCGGTGAACGCATCTGCGTCTTCACGGAGGAAGCCCGCATCAACGGCCCGGAATTCGATTACCGCCCGGTAGCCTCCCCCCCCGGCCCGGCCATCCAAATGGGAAATTTTCGCGCTGAATCTCTGGAAGACGAAGCTGATCTCGCCGCCTGGTACGCCCAATACCGTTTCCCCGCCATGGCCCGAATGAAAGGTTGCATCGCCACCCGTAAGCTGGTGTCGGTCATGGGCTGGGCTAAACATTCAATCCTTTATGAATTTACGTCGCTGGAAGCTCGGCATGAGCATTTCCAAAATCATGAATCCCTGGCGCTGGACGACAAGGTCTGGACCAACCGCGTCATCAATTACACCCTTCATGCCCCCGGCAGTCCCAGCATCGGCCACCGTATTTGGCCTGCCGTGGACTAAACCCAGGAGAAACAACACATGTCATTACTCCCCATTCCCTCCGACGAAGAGGCTGACGAACAGCAAAAGGTTCTGTTCGATTACTCCACCCAGATGTTAGGCCGTGTGGCCAATGCGGTTCGGGTCGCGTCGCACACGCCCAAACTAGCGCAATCCATCTTTGGTTTTATCGTGTCATCGCTCCGGGAGGAAATCACCGGTAACCTACCCGTCCGCACCAAATGTCTAACCATCCTCAAGACGTCGACCCTCAACGGGTGTGCCTATTGAATAGGCCACAACGTAACGCTCGGTCGAGCGTTGGGATTCAGTGATGAACTGATTGAAGAAATTAAAGGCGATTATTTAACTTCGGACAGCTTCACGCCGGAAGAAAAGGCCGCCATGCGCTGGGCGGAGGTAATGACCGACAAGCTCTATCAGGGCGCCCCAGGCCAGCCACCGCAACATAAAGACGCTATGGCGGAGCTTAAAATATACTACAATGAAGGGCAGATCGTGGAATTATCTATGGTCAGCGGATTTTTCAACTTCTGGAACCGCTTTACCGATTCCCTGGAGGTGGATATCGAGGATAATCCGGTGATGAACCTGTTCACCCGATCCACCGCCATCGATCCCAAAGACTATGTCGACTTTATGCGGGATTGCTGGTGGACCGAGAAGCAAGAGTGGGAGGACTAAATGGTCCGCATCGATGAATTCCCCGACGAAATCGAGGAGGAGTTCCGCAATCGGGACATGCCTACGTTCGACGATACACCACTCACCGCCGGCAAACCTCTAAACGAACGTAGGGTTTCACTGATCTCGACGGCGGGACTGCACCGCCGTGGCGACCGCCCCTTTCTCGACAGCAGCGGTGAATTCCGGGTTATACCCAAGAATCTGCCCGACGCCGATTTGGTGATGAGCCATATCTCCACCAACTTTGACCGGCTGGGGTTCATGAAAGATGCTGATGTCGCCTTTCCCATCAACCGTCTGAAGGAACTAGCGGCAGATGGTGTCATCGGTTCGGTCGGCGAGTTCCATTATTCGTTCATGGGGGCGACACCGCCCGAGGACATGGAGCCGAACATCGACGAAATCGTCAATACCTTGAAGGCGGACAGCGTTTGTTCGGTCGTTCTTTGCCCCGTCTGACCCTCCTGCACGCGTGCCGTGGGCGCGCTGGCTCATTATTTCGAACGGGCGGGCATCGCGACCACGCAAGTCAGCCTGGTGCGGGAGCATTCGGAAAAAATTAAGCCGCCGCGGGCGCTGTGGTGCAACTTTGAACTGGGCCGCCCTTTTGGGGCGCCAGATGAGCCCGACTTTCAGCGGCGTGTCCTGCTGGAGACATTGAATCTTCTGGAGCGCACAGACGTCCCCATCCTGGTGGACTTTCCTGATCTGCCACTAGGTGGATCAGACGGCGAGGAAAACCTGGAAGGTTGGGCCTGTCCGGTCAATTTCGGTAGTGGCGTCGAAGGCATCGATGCGGAGACCAATCCCACCGGAGCGCTCAAACAGGAAATGGATTTGCTGCGTTCATGGTATGACCTTTCGGTGGAAGCGCTGAGACGGACGACCGTGGGAATTTCCGAGGTGGACTTGGAAGAATTGGCGGCCTTCATCATTGCCTTTTCCCAGGATGACACCACGCCGCCGCCACGGACCGATTTGCACATCGGGCAGATGGTCGGCCTGGCGATTGACGATCTTAAGGCCTACTATTTTGAAGCCGCCACGGCCAAGCCAGGCCGCGCCTCCGACAAGGAACTGGCTGATTGGTATTATGGGGAAACAGTGATGGGTAAGGTTCTGGTGGAACTCAGCGAAACCTGCCGCCTGGCCGACGACGACCTGCTCAACGCCATGGCCATCCGGAAAATCCTCCCCGCCCACCAGCAGCATTTGAAGAAGACGGGCTAAAACAACTGGGGTCATGTACTTGTTACATGACCCCAGTACTAACCCCAAATTATTTCCTTGAATTCCCGGCGGGCCTGTATGATTTCTCCAGGTCGAATTAAAATTTACTACGATGATGACATCGCATCGGATATGATTATATTGGGCCATGCGGCTATCAGAGAAAGGTGCAGAGATGAAATTTATGCGAATGTCGGGATTGGTTCTCGTGGCAGTCTCGTTACTGGTATACACCTTGCCGGTTGCCGCATCGGAGTCAGCGAAACGTGAAGACGGTCTGCACGCGCAAACTTGGTTCAAGAACTTGTCATTTCTCAATCTGCGTGACGACCTCGCCGACAAAAAGCTGGCCAATTTCATCGCCAAGAATTTCGATGTGCTGCAAATCAACATGTACGGCAACAAGGAAGTGGCCGACATGAACGGCTCGGTAATCGACGAGCGCAAATATTCGGAGAAAGTCCTTATCCAGTTTACACCAAACACGTTATTTTATGGCGAAAACGGCAGGGAAATTTTTCGCATTCCCAGTTATTTACAGCCCAAATTCTACCGCGGGACTTTCGAATATGTCCTCGACCGCGGACCGCAACGCCTCCAAGGTGTAGCGGACCATGTGGTGTTTTTCGAAATAAGGCTTCAGGCCGCGCAGGATTTTGACCGTATCTTCGATACTGGGCTCGTAAATATCAATCTTCTGGAACCGCCGCGCCAAGGCCCGATCCTTTTCGAAATGGCTTCGGTATTCCTTGTAGGTCGTGGACCCCATGCACCTGAGGCCGCCACTGGCC
>PBQI01000024.1 GCA_002725625.1 Rhodospirillaceae bacterium
GTTTTGAAGTTTACTCCGACAAGCGAAGCTGCACATCTGGCTGTCGTTCCAGCAACAAAATGCTCCACCAGTCTATCCTGTTTATGCCTGCTTAAACGGCTCTTCCTCATAATGCACATGGTAACACCTTTTATGTGTTATCTGGGACAGCCCTTAAGATATTTGTTTCGTCAAAGTCTGGTATCATCATTCGATTTCACTTTGGATTTGAGTATGGTAAGCCGCTCCCCGAACATCTCCCATTCTTTGGCTTTTAAATTATTCAGCCAACTCCCCTCAAATATAACTGTCCCCATCCCAGTCTCCGATTCAGTTCGGCTGGCTCAGTGTTTACTGTGTTCTCAGCGTTCAATTTTGTTTTGAGCATTCGAGAATAATCAACCCGTTGTTTTAAAATGCCCCTCTGATTCCGCCATACGTTTGGTGTGGGTGAATTGGGTTACTTAGGGGGTCGGTGTTCTACAGTGTTCTAAGATTAACCTTATTTGCTCAAAATAACCGTGAACAAATTAAAAACATATATTGAATAAAGCATTAATAATCAATAAGTTATAAAAAGTACTTGCTTATTAGAACAAAATGAGTACAAATCACCTTAGTTGCATCAACGAACACCCTGTGAAATAAGGAGGGGAACCAATGACAGAAGCAGCGTTACGTCTCGTGGATAAGAACGACATCGATAAAGAAAAAGCACTCGAAGCCGCACTTGGCCAGATTGAACGGTCCTTCGGCAAGGGCTCGGTCATGAAACTTGGCCAGCACGATAACGCCATTGAGATTGAAGCGGTCTCGACCGGCTCAATTGGTCTGGATATTGCGCTCGGTATTGGCGGCTTGCCGCGAGGCCGGGGGGTTGAAATCTATGGGCCGGAAAGCTCGGGCAAGACGACTCTGGCGCTGCATGCGGTGGCCGAGGCGCAAAAGACCGGCGGCACCTGCGCCTTTGTCGATGCAGAACACGCGCTTGATCCGGTGTACGCCCAAAAGCTTGGTGTTAATGTGGAGGAACTCCTAATTTCACAACCCGACGCCGGCGAACAGGCGTTGGAGATCGCCGACACACTGGTGCGATCCGGTGCTATTGACGTTTTGGTAGTTGACAGTGTCGCTGCTCTGGTGCCTCGGGCCGAACTGGAAGGGGAAATGGGCGACCACCATGTGGGTTTGCAGGCTAGGTTGATGAGCCAGGCATTGCGCAAGCTGACGTCTTCCGTAGCCAAATCCAATTGCCTGATCATTTTCATCAACCAGATACGGATGAAAATCGGCGTCATGTTCGGCAGCCCCGAGACCACCACCGGCGGCAATGCTCTGAAATTCTATTCGTCAGTCCGCCTTGATATCCGTCGTATCGGTGCCATCAAGGACAAGGACGACGTTATCGGCAACCACACCCGCGTCAAAGTGGTCAAAAACAAAGTGGCGCCGCCCTTTAAGATCATTGAATTCGATATTCTTTACGGTGAAGGCATCTCCAAAATGGGTGAATTGATCGATCTCGGCGTCAAAGCCGATATCGTCGAGAAATCCGGGTCCTGGTATTCCTATGACAGCCAGCGCATTGGCCAAGGCCGTGAAAATGCCCGCCAGTTTCTCAAAGACAATCCTGAAGTGGCGGCTACCATCGAATTTAAAATCCGTGAAAATGCTGGCCTTTTGGCAGGTGAAATGATGACACCGCCCGAAACTGTAGGTGGTGGAGAAGCCAGTGAAGCCGAGGAAAAAGGGGACGTCGGCGAATAATTTTATACTCCTGGCTGGCCCCTGAACAATCCCAGATACTCCCGGCGGATTAGTCCCTCAAATGACGGCTCTCTTTCCCCCAAAGAGCGCCGTTTATCTTGACTGGTACCGGTTCCCGGCGCAGAAATTCTCTATGGCTGATAATTGGCAGGATCAGATGAACTACAGTGGCTCGGCGTGGCCAGAGATTTGCGGCCATACTTTTTATGCCCCTCCCTTGCGAATGGACGATTTCAGGGAAAACGGTTTGGTGATCGATCTCGGCGGTTCGTCAGGGCCTTTTTCCAACGCCGTAATAAACCTATTCGGCGGCTTGTGCCATGTAGTGGAGGCGGCGACGGTGAATTTCAATCAGATTGAGGAAACGGACCGCCTAAAAAGGCATCACCACGCCATTGCCGGGGAAGAGGGGACTGCCCAGCTGTGGCTCGCCGAGAATGAAGTTCCTTGGGGGAGCACCGAGCAGCTCGGCCAATTCAACTATTCGCAATCCGAGGAAGTTGAGGGCATTACCTTGTCCGGGCTGTTGAAAAAGATTGATGCGGCGCATGTCGATTTACTCAAAATCGATATCGAAGGGGCTGAGTTCGATATGTTCCGGAGCACGCCGGACGAATTGCTTACTTCCATATCGCAGATCACCATTGAGTTTCACGACTTCATGGACGCCAAGTATATTCAACCGGTCCAGGACGTTAAGCGACGTTTGACTGGACTCGGCTTCACCTGTTTTGTCTTTACACAGCACTATAACGGTGACGTCCTTTTCATCAACAATGCCCATCTTAAACTCAGTCTCTGGCAAAGGTTCGAAGGTGGAATATGGTTAAAATATTCCCGCGGACTGCGCCGTCTTCTGGCGCGTCTATAAATTAGGGCGATTGGCAGTATCCCAAACGATGCTGCTGGTTGTTGCAGGTTGGCAAATAGCGCGGTAAAAGCCATGTTCCCCGGTAACAGAAGCGGGTTAATTTTAAAGCGAAAAACGGCGGAACTTATGCAATCGTCTAAGAGACAGACCACCAACGACATTCGCGCCTTGTTCCTGGAATATTTCGCCAGAAACGATCACGAAATCGTGTCGTCGTCGCCGCTGGTACCGCAGAATGATCCTACCTTGATGTTTACCAATGCCGGCATGGTGCAATTCAAAAATACTTTTACCGGCGCCGAGACCCGCGACTACAGCCGGGCGGCGACATCCCAGAAATGTGTCCGCGCCGGCGGCAAGCACAACGATCTTGAAAATGTCGGTTACACGGCCCGCCACCATACGTTTTTCGAGATGCTCGGGAATTTTTCTTTCGGTGATTATTTCAAGGATCAAGCCATTGAATTGGCGTGGAAATTGATCACCAAGGAATACGGCCTGCCGGAGGAGAAACTGCTGGTGACGGTGTTTGCCGAAGATGATCAAGCATTTGATCTCTGGAAGAAAATCGCCGGTATCTCGGATGACAAAATTATCCGCATCTCCACGTCGGACAATTTCTGGTCAATGGGGGAAACCGGCCCNTGCGGTCCNTGTTCCGAAATATTNTATGATCACGGNGACCATATACCNGGCGGACCGCCGGGGTCGCCGGACGAAGACGGAGACCGCTTTATCGAAATCTGGAATCTGGTCTTCATGCAGTTCGAGCAGGTGAAGCCGGATGAGCGTGTCGACCTGCCCAAACCCAGCATCGACACAGGCATGGGACTTGAACGGATTTCGGCAGTTCTCCAAGGTACCCATGATAATTATGAAACTGATTTGTTTCGCGCCTTGATAGAAGCGTCGGCTGACGCGTCGGGTACCGCGACGGAGGGAGAGCACGCGACGTCCCATCGGGTGATTGCCGATCATCTGCGCGCCAGCGCTTTTTTGATTGCCGACGGTGTCCTACCGTCAAATGAAGGACGTGGCTATGTGGTGCGCCGCATCATGCGCCGGGCCATGCGTCACGCCGAAATGATGGGCTGTAACGATCCCCTGCTGCACAGACTAGTGGGAGTGCTGGTGCAGCAAATGGGTCAGGCATTTCCCGAACTGGTGCGCGCCCAAGCCTTGATTACCGAAACCCTTGAGTTGGAAGAAGCCCGATTTAAACGCACCCTGGAACGCGGCTTGAAACTTCTGGAGGATGAAACCTATACGCTGGCCGAGGGTTCGGAATTATCGGGTGAAGTGGCCTTCAAGCTCTATGATACTTACGGTTTTCCTCTCGACCTTACCCAGGATGCATTGCGCGGCAAGGGATATACGGTCGATACCGACGGCTTCAATCAATCCATGGAACGCCAACGCGAAGAGGCGCGCAAGGCCTGGGCGGGATCGGGCGATGCGGCGACGGAGCAAATTTGGTTCGATATTAGTAAAGAACTGGGCGCCACAGAATTCCTGGGATACGAAACGGAAACGGCGGAAGGACAGGTGACCGCAATCGTTGTCGACGGAGCCCGTGTCGATGAGGCCAATGATGGCGATGAAGTGTCGGTGATTGTCAGCCAGACACCGTTTTACGGCGAATCCGGCGGTCAGGAGGGCGATAGCGGTGTCATCTCCAAAGCAGGCGGTGTGACTCTCACCGTTACCCAAACCCATAAGAAACTTGGTGATCTGCATGTTCATCAGGGAATAGTGAGAAACGGTGGTCTGGCTGTCGGCGATGAAGTCCATCTCAATGTCGACAACGACCGGCGGGCGGCTCTCCGGGGGCATCACTCGGCGACCCATCTTCTACACTCGGCGCTACGGCGTAGGCTGGGCGATCATGTGTCTCAGAAAGGGTCGTTGGTGGCAGGTGAACGTTTGCGCTTTGATATCAGTCATCCCAAAGCCATGTCGGTGGAAGAACTGAACGTGGTAGAGGATCAGGTCAATGATCAGATCAGGGATAACACCGAGGTCTCAACGCGCCTGATGACACCGGACGAGGCTATTGAAGCCGGCGCCATGGCGCTTTTCGGTGAAAAATATGGTGACGAGGTGCGGGTGGTATCCATGGGGACGGATGGTAACAAACCATATTCCGTGGAACTGTGCGGCGGCACCCACGCGCGGCGGACCGGTGACATTGGTTTGTTTAAAATACTATCGGAAGGCGCCGTCGCAGCCGGTGTGCGCCGAATTGAAGCGGTTACCGGGATTGTCGCTGAAAAATTTGTCACGCAGCAGGAAAATGCTTTGGCGGAGACCGCAGCGATACTAAAAGTGGCGCCGGAAAAAATCGCCGAGCGCGTCGATTCCTTGGTCGCTGAAAATCGCAAGCTGGAAAAAGAGTTGGCCGAAGTCCGGCGCAAATTGGCGACCGGCGACGGTAGTGGAAGCTCAGATGTTAAGGATGTTGGCGGCGTAAAGTTTTCCGGAAAAACCATGGACGGCCTGCCGGCCAAGGAATTGAAGAGTTTGGTAGATGATATTAAAGGGCAGATCGGTTCCGGCGTCGTCGCCTTGATCAGTACCAACGACGGCAAAGCATCCCTGGTGGTTGGTGTGACCGAAGATTTGACGAAGGACGTGGATGCAGTCGAATTAGTACGCGCCGGGTCAGCCGCAGTGGGCGGCAAAGGGGGGGGCGGACGTCCTGATATGGCCCAGGCGGGCGGCCCAGACGGGTCCAAAGCTGCGGAGGCGCTGGCGGCGATTGAGCAGGCCTTGAAAAGCATCTAGGGGACACTTGTCTAGATAGAAATTGTCTAGACGGATCCCGGCTATTCTGACATTAAAATGACGAAAATTTTGAAAAGGTAGCATTCAATATGAGATTTGAAGGAACTGAAAATTACGTCGTGACTGAAGATCTGATGGTTGCGGTTAACGGCTCCATTGCGTTGGAGCGGCCGTTACTGGTGAAAGGTGAGCCTGGCACGGGTAAAACTGTCCTGGCCCATGAAGTGGCTGATGCTCTTGGCCGGCCCCTGATCGAGTGGCACATTAAGTCCACCACCAAAGCGCAGCAGGGACTTTACGAGTACGACGCCGTTTCCCGCCTGCGCGATTCCCAATTGGGTGAAGAGAAAGTTCACGATATCAAGAACTATATTAAGAAAGGCAAGCTGTGGGACGCCTTCGACGCCAATGAGGCACCAGTTCTACTGATCGACGAAATTGACAAAGCCGATATCGAATTTCCTAACGATTTGCTCCTTGAACTCGACCGCATGGAATTTCATGTCTATGAAACCGGCGAACGGATAAAAGCGGTGCAGCGTCCGATCGTGATCATCACGTCGAACAATGAAAAAGAGCTTCCGGATGCCTTCCTTCGGCGCTGTTTTTTCCACTATATTTCCTTTCCGGATGCCGACGTGATGACGGATATCATCAACGTCCATTTTCCCAACATCCAACGTAACCTGGTGCGGGAAGCTTTGAACTCTTTCTATGAAATCCGGGATGTGCCGGGCATGAAGAAGAAGCCTTCGACATCGGAACTACTCGATTGGATCAAACTGTTGATGGTTGAGGATATTCCGCCGGAAGTTTTACGCAGTAAGGATCAAAAAGACATCGTGCCCCCGCTATACGGCGCGCTTCTTAAAAACGAGCAGGACGTCCAGTTGTTTGAGCGTCTGGCATTCCTCAACCGGCGCGAAGGAAACTAAAATCCATGTTCGTTGATTTTTTCCTAACACTTCGGCAGGTCAATGTCCCGGTCACCCTCCGGGAATATTTGACGCTGCTGGAAGGTATGGAAAAAGGCGTCGCCGACTACAGTATTGAGGATTTTTATTATTTTGCCCGCACTTGCCTTGTTAAGGACGAGCGCAATCTTGATAAATTCGACCGGGTGTTTGGAAAATGTTTTGAAGGTTTGGACCTCAGTTCGGATGAATTCCTTGCCGAAATTCCGGAAGAATGGCTGCGCAAGATCGCCGAACACGTGATGACCCCGGAAGAAATGGCCAAGATCGAATCCCTTGGCGGCTGGGAAAAGCTCATGGAGGAAATGAAGAAGCGTCTCGAAGAGCAAAATGAGGAGCATCATGGCGGCGGCAAATGGTTCGGCACCGGCGGAACGTCACCGTTCGGCGCCTACGGTTACAATCCCGAAGGAATTCGGGTCGGCCAAGATAAAGGTCGCCACGGTCGGGCGGTTAAAGTCTGGGACAAACGGGAATTCAAGAACCTGGACGATTCTGTTGAAATTGGCACACGCAATATCAAAGTTGCCCTCCGCAAATTGCGGCGGTTTGCCCGGCAAGGTGCCGCAACCGAACTCGATCTGCCTGACACTATCAGTTCCACAGCCAAAAACGCCGGGCTGCTTGATCTCAAAATGGTGCCCGAACGTCACAATGCTGTAAAAGTTCTACTATTGTTGGATGTCGGCGGATCGATGGATTATCATATCAAGACCTGCGAAGAACTGTTTTCCGCCGCCCGGTCAGAATTCAAACATCTCGAATATTTTTATTTTCACAACTGTCTTTATGAAAAACTTTGGAAAGACAACACTCGGCGTCATAACGAAGGTATTGAAACCTGGGATGTACTTCACACTTATCCGGCCGATTACAAGCTGGTGTTTGTGGGCGACGCTTCCATGAGCCCATATGAAATTACCTACCCGGGGGCCAGTGTCGAACATTGGAACGAGGAGGCGGGTGCCCATTGGATGAAACGTATGCTTGATATCTACAGCTGTGCTGTATGGCTCAATCCAGTTCAAGAAGGATATTGGGACAGTACGCCGTCAATCAGGGTGATGGATCAGATTATGGGCGGGCGTATGTTCCCCTTGACGCTGGATGGCTTGGACCGCTCTATCAAGGAACTTAGCAGGTAGTTACGATAGATTAATCGAAAAGGGAACCAATTTCCGACTGACTGATGCCTTCGCCTTGCCTCAGGATTCAATTAAGCCATCGACTCGATCTTCAACGTAGATCAATGATTTAACGACTTTGGTGATGCGTTGTCCGGTTAAATCCTGAAACGAACAGCCTTCAAAAAGACCCATGTTGCTGGCCGATATCTCGTAGATTTTAAACAGTTTTCCTCCAGCTATTACGCCTTCCCGCAATTCGTTCAGCAAGGTTTTTTGTACTCGACAGTTTGCATGATTTGATCGGTGGCGCCTTTGGTCTTTTCGATAATAGCGTCAAGCTGATCACATCAATTTCTTGTCTTACCCGGGTAATATATTGGAAAAATCCAGCGAGTTCCTTTTTAGGAGCTTCCTCTTCCATCATGCTATTCATCTAAACCCTACAGTTCACAATGACGAACCTGTCGCAAAATTTAAAAAATACAAGGCGGGTTTGAATCCACGACTTAACGGCTCAATACTTAAAAATAATACAATCAATAGTTCTTAATTATCTGGTTTGTTGAGAAACATTTTTTCCATCGCCAAGGTACGTAATTTAAGCTTGGTATCTTCGTCGAGATCGTCCAGTAGTTTTGCTTGTATCTTATGAACAGCTAATGCCTGCTCGATAAGTTTTTTTCGCTCGGTCGGTGCAGCGCCACGATTGAAATTAGCGTTGTCTAACCTTGCTTTCGCCATATCCAGCTTTGCCTGAGCCTCGCTAAGGGCATCAGTATTGTTGGTAGGTATGCGCCGCTGAGGGGGCTCCTCGGCAACCGCCGCTTGCTTCACCGTATCAGGCTTTGTTGCAGCAGGCTTTTTGGCAGCATTTTTATTTTTTGCCGTCGTATTTCCTTTTTTTCCCGCTGGTTTTTTTGATTTAGAAAATAACCCAAACATCTTTTCAATCGCCACGCTACGTTGGTTGCCATCTTAACCCAAATTGATAGGCGCCGTAACAAATTTGCCAACTGTATGAAATAAATTCTTAATGGCTTTGAATTAGTCGTAATGATCCGATTAAAGACATAGGTATACAAATGAGAAGAAAACGCGCTGCAAAAATAGTATCGACCTTGGGACCGGCGTCGTCAACGCCTGAGAAAATTGCTGAATTGTTTGAGGCTGGGGCCGATGTATTCCGGTTAAATTTCAGCCATGGTTCACATGAGGAACACGCCGCCCGCTATGCGGCTATTCGCGATGTTGAAGAAAAAATCGGGCGGCCTATTGGTGTGCTCATCGATCTTCAGGGACCGAAAATCAGGGTGGACACTTTTGCCGATGGCGCTATTGAATTAGCCGCCGGCGACAAATTCATACTGGATTCAGAGAGAGATAAGCCTGGTGACAAAAAACGCGTTTCCATTTCCAACCCCGAAATATATCCTTCTCTGGAAGCGGGGGGCGAACTTCTGCTGGACGACGGTAAAATCAGGTTGGAGGTTAAGTCCAACCAGAAATCCTCTATCGTAACCGAAGTAATCGTCGGTGGCGAACTTTCAGATAATAAAGGCCTGAATATTCCAGGCGCAATTTTGCCCATGTCGCCTTTGACAGAAAAGGATCTGGAAGATCTAGAGTTCGGGTTGGAACTCGGTGCTGACTGGGTTGCTTTGTCTTTTGTTCAACGCCCGGAAGATATTATTGAAGCCAAGAGTATCATCAAAAGCCGTGCCGGTGTACTGGCCAAGCTGGAAAAACCGCTGGCCATTCAACACCTTAAATCAATCGTTGAAATGGCCGATGCCGTAATGGTGGCGCGGGGAGATTTGGGCGTGGAAGCGCCGCCCGAGGATGTGCCGGGCTTGCAAAAGCAGATTATCCGCCAGGCCCGGGCTGAGGGAAAACCGGTTATCGTCGCTACGCAAATGCTCGAATCGATGATTTTCACTCCGACGCCGACCCGGGCAGAGGCCTCAGATGTCGCTACGGCGATTTTTGACGGGGCCGACGCCGTGATGTTGTCCGCCGAAACCGCCACAGGTAAATATCCTGTGGAAGCGGTATCCATGATGGACCGAATTATTGAACGGGTGGAAAGTGACGAAAATTATCAATTGCTCGTTAATACCGACCGGCGCGCCGGTCTCGGTACCGACGCCGATGCCATAACGTCCGCCGCCCGGCAAATAGCTCAGATCATTGAAGCAGCGGCCATCGTTACCTTTACCTCGACCGGTTCAACAACCATCCGGGCCGCCAAGGTGCGTCCGACCGTGCCTATACTTGGTTTGACCCCGGAACTATCGACATCTCGCCGTCTGGTCCTCGTCTGGGGCATTCATCCCGTCAAAACGCCGGGTCTTCAGGATTTTAACGAAGTCGTTGACGATGCCGTGGCGGTATCTGCTAAAGAAGGGTTCGCCAAAAAGGGCGACAATATTGTCATAACCGCCGGAGTTCCCTTCGGTACGCCGGGGACGACCAATATCATCCGCATTGCTTCGGTCGATTAAATAGTAGGCCCAAAATTTGCCTGGTGATTTAATCTGCGTATTGTAGGGGGGGCTGCTGCGCTATAGGAATAGGTAGATTTCTAATTTTTGAAATTGCTTGTTTTTGGCGGAATTAATCAATGACAGTATTAGTGACCGGTGCCGCTGGGTTCATCGGCTTTCATCTGGCCCGCGCCTTGTTGGAAAATGGGCGGGAAGTCGTTGCTATTGATAATCTCAATGACTATTACGAAGTGACCTTAAAAAAGGCCCGGTTGGACCAATTGTCCAGCCAGTCGGGATTTACCTTCTACCAATTGGATATCGCCGATCAAAGCGGTATGGAAAAACTCGTTGCTGATCATCCGGAAATTACTGGTGTTTTGCATATGGCTGCGCAAGCCGGCGTCCGATATTCGCTGGAAAATCCTATGGCCTATGCCGAAACCAATTTGCAAGGGCAGGTACAGCTCCTGGAAGTATGTCGCCGACTAAAAAAAATGGAACATTTTGTTTTTGCCAGTTCATCGTCGGTCTATGGCGGGCGAAAGGATTTGCCTTTTAGCGTCGAAGACAGGACCGACAAACCCGTATCCCTCTATGCGACGACCAAACGAAGCGGTGAATTGATGTGCTACAGTTATGCCCATCTTTATGATATGCCGGTTACAGCATTGCGGTTTTTCACCGTCTACGGTCCCTGGGGCCGTCCCGATATGGCCTATTACATGTTCACCCGAGATGTCCTGGCCGGGAAGCCCATAAATGTTTTTAACAACGGCGAAATGAGACGGGACTTTACCTACATAGACGATGTTACCCGGGGGGTGCTCTGCTGCCTGAAAAGCCCGCCGCAACGAGACCAAGACGATGCGCCCTTCGCCCTGTACAATATCGGCAACAACCGAAGTGAAAATCTGATGGATTTCATTGCCGTTATTGAGAAAGAAACGGGCAAAAAGGCAGAAATTGACTTCCAACCCATGCAGCCGGGCGATGTCAAAGAAACCTTTGCCGATATCGAATCGGCGAAACAAGACTTTGGTTTTGATCCGGTAACTGGAATAGCTGAAGGGTTGCCTAATTTCATCAAATGGTACCGGGACTATTACGATACCTAAGTTTGTTGTTCAGGATCGATACAGCGCTTCCAATTGATCACCATAGACTTCAATAATTTTGTGGCGCCGTACCTTCAGGGTGGGTGTCATCATTTCATTTTCTACGGAGAACTCCTCGGCAACCAGAATAAAGCGGCGTACCCTTTCGATAACGGAAAGATGTTCGTTTACCCGATCTAGGGCCGCAGATACTGCCGATCTGAAATCATTATTCTCAATCAAGTCAGGCAGATTATTGGCCTTGCCGCTTTCCTCCGCCCATTCCTTGGTGAATTCTTGATCCGGGACAATCAATGACACCAAATGAGGTTTGCTGTCACCGTACACCATAGCCTGCGCGATTTCAGGTTCGAGTATCATGATGCCCTCGACCCGCTGCGGCGACAAATTGTCACCACCCGAATTGACGATGATATCCTTTTTGCGGTCGGTGATTTCGATATAATTATCTTCGTCGAAATGTCCCACGTCGCCGGTATGCAGCCAGCCGTCCTTGATGACTTCGGCGGTGGCTTCCGGGTTTCGCCAATAGCCCTGCATGACCAAATCACCCCGAACCAGAATTTCACCGTCCTCGGCGATTTTCACCTCGGTATCGAGCAGGGGTGGTCCGACCGTTTTCATTTTTTTCAACTTAGGGCGGTTGACGCTGATAACCGGCGCCGATTCCGTTTGGCCGTAGCCTTGCAACAAATTCAATCCTAATGCTGTGAAAAATAGACCGATATCTTCATTTAGCGGAGCCCCGCCGGATACCAGGACTTTTAACCTGCCGCCGAAATTTCCCCGCACTTTATCACGTACAAGTTTGTCAACGATGACGTTGGTGATTTTTTCACCCAGGGACAAAGAACCGGGGGTTAGAAAATTCCGTTTTCCTAGGTCAACGGCTTTCATGAACAAATTTTCCTTCAGCCCGCCGGCTTTCTTAACTCCTTTAATAATCTTACTGTGCATCAGTTCATAGAGGCGCGGTACGGCAGTCATAATGGTTGGTTTGGCTTCCGCCATATTGCTGGACAGGTGTTCAATACCTTCGGAATAGTAAATTTGTGCACCGATGAACATTGGGAACATTTGTCCAGCCGTATACTCGTATGCATGGGAAAGCGGCAGAAAAGACAGAAAGACCTCATCATCCAGTCCTAGTTCCTGTATAGCGTCATAGGCACCCTGGCAATTGTGCAATATTGCCTTGTGGCTCAACATCACACCCTTGGGGGCCCCGCCGGTGCCGGAGGTGTAAATCACCACTGCCGTGCTATCCAGATTGACACCCACCGTCCAGTCGGTCGCCACCACCGGTTTTTCGGCATGTTTGGCAACTAGATCATCCCAGCGCAGGATATCGGGACCGGACGCTTGACTGATATCCAGTTCATCGATGGAAATTAAAAAATTAATACCATCGGTCTGACGGGCAGCATTTATCAGATTTTCAGACAACTGGCGCGTCGATACAAACGCTCCTTTAGCGCCACTATTTTCTAGTATATGGAGATGGTCGTTGACCGTATTTGTCGTATAGGCCGGTACCGTAATGCCGCCCGCCGCCATGACGGCGAGATGGAATATCGGCCATTCCGGCCTGTTTTCCGAGCACAAAACAACCGTTTCACCATTCGATATGCCCAGATCTCTCAAACTAAGGGCCATGGATGACACCATTTCGGCTGCTTTCCGCCAGCTCAGCGCCTGGTAGGCATCATTTTTTTTCCCCCAAAGAAATGGTTTTTCGTCGTATTTTTCAGCTTGACTGAAAAACATAGCGATTAGACTTGGCCAACTTTCCATGATCCTTGCGTCCCCTTGTATGGTTATCGACAGCATGCGTCGAATGGCTCTACTTGTCGTGATTTGAAGTGTTGCTGCTTTTGACCTATATCGAACCTTAGAGGCTCCGTTTCCCTGAATTATTGATTAGTGAAATTTATATCTGAAAATCAGTTAGGAACAAAACTTAATGACGCGCAACCAGCATAAAACTCTCCCCACTTGGAATTTGGATGATCTCTATCTGGGACCGGATGATCCGACGATNGAAGGCGATCTTAAAATTGTGGAGGGCAAAGTCAAGAATTTTGCCAAACGATACGAGGGCAATATGGCGTCCNTCGAAGGAGCCGAACTGGGTCAAGCCATTGCTGAATATGAAACAATGAGTGAAAATTTCTCGCGNATCATGTCTTATGCTCAATTGTTGTTTGCGGNAGATTCAGAGAATCCGGATNTTGCCNCCTTCTACCAAAACATGAATGAGCGGGTGACCACGATCTCCACGGTTACGCTGTTTTTTGAATTGGAACTCAATCGCATCGACGATGATATTCTGGTCAAACAGATCAAAGACCCTGCTGCGAACAAATACCTGCCGTGGATCGACGCCACGCGCATATTCAAACCTTACCAGCTTACTGACGATCTGGAAAAGATTCTGCACGAAAAAGCGGTTGCCGGAAAAGCAGCCTGGTCGCGTCTGTTCGATGAAAGCATGGCGGGGGTGCGGTTTGACATAGATGGCAAATCGGTCACCAGCAGCGAAGCCTTGAGTCAATTGTCTGATCCCAAAAGCGAAATTCGCAAAAATGCCGCCAAGGCGCTGGGTAAGGGACTAGGTGAAAACATTCGGCTGTTTTCTTTGATCACCAACACGCTTGCCAAAGATAAAGAAATTGAAGACAGCTGGCGCAAGCTACCGCGACCGGTCACGAGCCGCAATCTGAGTAATCAAGTTGAAGATGAAGTAGTTGATGCCCTGGCCCAGGCCGTTAGGGATTCCTACGTCAATCTCTCTCACCGATATTATCAGTTGAAGGCCAAATGGTTCGGTGTTGAGGTAATGGACTATTGGGATCGCAACGCGCCGTTGCCTGAGGCCGACGAGTCCAAGATCAGTTGGGTCCAAGCCAAAGAGATGGTACTAAATTCCTACAACGCCTTTGACGCCCAGTTGGGAAATGTGGCGTTGAAGTTTTTCGATAATGACTGGATTGACGCGGATCCGCGCCCTGGCAAGGATTCAGGTGCTTTCTCCCATCCCACTGTGCCGTCTGTCCACCCCTATATTTTAATGAATTATCATGGCAAAACCCGGGATGTCATGACGCTTGCCCACGAACTCGGTCACGGCATTCATCAGATACTGGCTGCGCCTCAGGGACATTTTCTTTCCGATACGCCGCTGACCTTGGCCGAAACGGCGTCGGTGTTCGGAGAGATGTTGACCTTCCGCTCTTTGCTGGACAATGAAAATGATGCCGGTAAATGCCGCATCATGCTGGCGTCCAAAGTCGAGGACATGCTGAACACCGTGGTCCGTCAGATCGCCTTTTATCATTTTGAAGAACGGGTTCACGAAGAACGCCGCCACGGTGAACTGAGTGCTGAAAAGTTAGGGAAAATCTGGATGGAAGTGCAGACCGAAAGCCTGGGGCCGGCTTTCCGCTACGATGAGGAGTACAGCTTCTTTTGGTCATATATTCCCCATTTCATCCATTCGCCATTTTATGTTTATGCCTATGCCTTCGGCGATTGCCTAGTGAATTCGCTCTATGATGTCTTTAAAGACGGTCACGAAGGATTCAAGGGCAAATACGTGGAAATGCTGAGTGCCGGCGGAACATTGCGCCACAAAGATTTGCTGGCGCCCTTCGGGCTGGATGCCAGCGACCCGGCCTTTTGGCAAAGAGGCCTGGGTGTCATTTCCGGCTTTATCGACGAACTAGAACAAAGTTTTTAAAGTAAATTCATGGCAGAAGACGAAATATCCGACGGCGGATTGGGACTAAGAGCCAAGCGCTATGCCAAAGTAGGACGCGCCGTCGGCGGTCTTGCTGCCAGGCTGGCCGGCGAACGTTATCTAGGGCTCTCCATCGACCGGTCCGAACACGCCGCCGATCTGAAAGCGGCGCTCGGTGGGCTCAAGGGCCCTTTGATGAAGATAGCTCAAATACTGTCAACTATTCCCAGTGCTTTGCCCAAAGAATACGCCGAGGAATTGGCAGAGCTGCAGGCCAATGCCCCGGCAATGAGTTGGAATTTCGTCAAACGCCGCATGAATGCCGAGTTGGGCCTTGACTGGCAGGATAAATTTGCCGAATTCAGCCATGAAGCGGTGGCTGCGGCGTCGCTGGGGCAGGTTCATAAAGCCCGTGACCATGACGGCAACAGTCTGGCCTGCAAGCTGCAGTATCCAGATATGAAAACGGTCGTTGACGCTGATCTACGGCAGCTCAATTTGGTTTTCTCCATTTACCGCCGCTATGACAAGGCCATTGATCCGCGGCGTGTCCACAAAGAGTTGTCGGATCGCATGCATGAAGAACTGGATTACCGGCGGGAAGCGGCCCATATGCGTCTATATGGCAAAATACTGAGGAACGAAAAAAGTGTATATGTGCCTGAAGCAGTGGAGGACCTGTGCGGCGACAGACTATTGAGCATGTCTTGGCTCGACGGAAAACCGTTACTTAATTTTATCGAGAACCGGGATAGTGTCGAAGACCGGAACCGGGTTGCGCTTAATATGTTCCGCGCATGGTATGTGCCTCTTTACAATTACGGCGTCATTCATGGCGATCCCCATCTCGGAAATTACACCGTGCGGGAAGATTGTTCGATTAATCTATTGGATTTTGGGTGCGTCCGGTTTTTCAAAGCTTCGTTCGTCCAGGGTGTCATTGATCTGTACAAATCGCTTAGGGACAATGATCCGGAACTAGCGGTTCACGCATATGAAACCTGGGGATTTGAAAATCTGACCAAGGAACTGATCGAAATACTGAATCTATGGGCGGAATTTCTATATGCGCCATTGCTGGATGACCGGGAGAGGCCGATCCAGGAAGGAATTGGTGATTACGGGTCAGGCGTTGCCTTGAAAGTCAGAACGGAATTGAACCAGATCGGCGGCGTGGCGCCGCCGCCGGAATTTGTTCTCATGGACAGAGCCGCCATTGGCTTGGGGTCCGTCTTCACCCATCTGAAAGCAGAGGTCAATTGGCACCGTATGTTCCACGAATTGATCGATGATTTTGACGCCAAGGCCTTGGAAAAACGGCAAATGTCGGCTATTAAGGCACTTGAGCTGAAAATCGCGTAATTGGCTATTGCTTTTTCAAAATAAATCTCTAGTTACAATCCTAATTAATCTACTTGAATTTTTGAGCCAAAAGTAGGGGGCAATATGAAGATTGCAGTACCCAAAGAGCGGCATGAAGATGAGGCCCGTGTAGCGGCGTCACCCGACTCGGTCAAAAAACTGAGCGCTCTGGGATTTGAATTTACCATTGAAAGTGGAGCTGGCGAAGGCGCTTCGATCAGCGATGATGTTTATCGCGATGCCGGGGCTGAAATCGCCAGTGATGCCACATCGGCAATCAGCGGTGCGGATATTGTATTAAAAATTCGCGGGCCGGAAGATTCCGAACTGGATATGTATTCCAGCGGACAAATATTGATTGCCCACTTGTCGGCCCTGAGCAGCAAAGAAGCGATGACCTCACTGGCCGGCAAAGGCGTAACGGCATTTGCACTGGAACTCTTACCCCGCATCACCCGGGCACAGTCTATGGACGTCTTGTCCTCCCAAAGCAACCTGGCCGGTTACAAAGCCGTTCTGGATGCCGCCGGCGAACTGGGTCGCGCCTTTCCAATGATGATGACAGCGGCGGGTACCATCGCACCGGCCAAGGTGTTTATCATGGGGGTCGGCGTGGCCGGGCTACAAGCTATCGCCACGGCTAAACGCATGGGTGCCGTCGTTACGGCGACCGATGTCCGGCCTGCCACCAAAGAACAGGTGGAAAGTCTGGGTGGAAAATTCTTGGAAGTCGATCCGGAAATGGAGAAAGACGCGCAGACTAAAGGCGGTTACGCCAAGGAAATGCCGCCGGAATATTTTGAAAAGCAAAAACAGGTCGTCGCCGAACACATCAAGAAGCAGGATGTGGTAATCACCACGGCGCTTATTCCGGGTCGTCCGGCGCCGGTTCTGGTGACTGAGGAAATGGTCGGCACCATGCCATCCGGTTCGGTGCTGGTTGATCTGGCAGTTGAGGCCGGAGGTAACTGCCCGTTGTCGGAATACGGCAAGGTAGTAAAAAAAGGTAACGTGATATTTATCGGTCATGCCAATGTAGCGGGGCGTCTGGCCGAAGATGCGAGCTCATTGTTCGCCAGAAATATTGTTAATTTCATTTCGCCGTTGGTCGATGGAGAAACCAAAAATCTCAAAATCGACTGGGAGGATGAAGTCATTCAAGGAACGTTGGTCTGCAAGGATGGCAAAGTTGTCCATCCGCGTTTGGCCAGCGAGGAGGTCTAGACATGGGCGCGGAGAAATTGGCTAGTCAAGCGACCCAGGTCGCATCCGGGGGCGCATCAGGCGCCGATCCCTTTCTCTTTTTGTTTACGGTATTTGTACTTGCCGTGTTCATCGGTTTTTACGTGGTCTGGAGCGTCACGCCCGCCCTGCATTCACCGTTGATGAGCGTCACCAACGCCGTCTCATCGGTGATTATTGTCGGCGCATTAATCGCTGCAGGCCCGACCGATATGGGGTTTTCAAAAATCATAGGTTTCATCGCCGTCGCTTTGGCTTCGGTAAATATTTTCGGCGGCTTCATTGTCACCCAGCGTATGCTGGCGATGTTCAAGAAAAAGCAGCGGAATTAAGGGGGCGATGAAATGAGTGAGAATTTAACAGGCTTCGCCTATCTAATTGCTGCTGTGTGTTTTATCCTGGCGCTGCGTGGCCTCAGTTCGCCGGAAAGCGCCCGCAAGGGTAATGCCATGGGCGTTATCGGTATGGTAATCGCTATCGGCACAACCCTGGCTGATCCCCAAATCCTTAGTTTTGAGCTGATCTTGGCCGGCGTGGTCATTGGTGGCGCTATCGGTACGATTGTGGCGCTGAAAATCCAGATGACGGCCCTGCCGCAACTGGTTGCGGCTTTCCACTCGCTGGTCGGTTTGGCGGCGGTTTTTGTCGCTGC
>PBQI01000025.1 GCA_002725625.1 Rhodospirillaceae bacterium
AACCATGCGGCCAATGTGAATTCTGCCATGCCATTGCTGAAGACCGTTTGATTGACGTTCTGGAAATAGACGCCGCTAGCCGCACTCGCGTCGATGATATCAGGGAACTGATCGAGGGTGTGCGCTATAAACCGGTATCGGCCCGTTACAAAGTCTATATTATTGACGAAGTGCATATGCTGTCACGTAACGCCTTCAATGCGCTTTTGAAAACTCTCGAAGAACCGCCGGCCCATGTAAAATTTATCTTCGCCACGACGGAAATCCGCAAAATACCGGTGACCGTGCTGTCCCGTTGCCAGCGATTTGATCTCAAACGTGTTGAAGTAGAGGCGCTCGTCAACTTTTTTACCGATATTGCCGGCAAAGAAGGGGCGGAATTTTCAGATGCCGCCATATCCTTAATCGCCCGGGCGGCTGACGGATCTGTGCGGGATGGTCTCAGCCTACTCGATCAAGCCGTTACTACGGGTGCCGGCGGCGGTGAACTGGGCGAGGACGCCGTTCGTGAAATGCTCGGTCTGGCTGACCGGGAACGCAGTTTTAGCCTTCTTGAAAGAATCCTCAAAGGCGATGTCGCAGAAGCTCTGAATATTCTGTCCGAGGATTATGCCAACGGCGCCGACCCCATACTTCTGGTGCAGGATTTACTTGAGGCCGTCCATTGGATAACCCGCGTTAAAGTTACCCCCGACGTTGCCGACGGGCCCACCATTGCCGAGGCTGATAAAGTATGGGGTAAGGATCTGACCGGCCGGTTGTCAATGGCGTCTTTGACCCGTGCCTGGCAAATGTTGCTCAAAGGTCTTCGGGAGGCACAATTGGCGCCGTCCCCGATCAAGGCGGTTGAAATGATTGTAATCCGGTTGGCTTATCTCACCGATCTACCGACACCCGCCGATGCTGTCAAATCGATCACGGATTCTGGAATGGAGACTTCCGGCGATGGTGGCTACAATCCGTCGGTAGGCGCACCTGTTCCCACTGGAGCGTCGCCGAGCACCCATGCCTGGGCAGTCGAGCAGGCGATGCCGTCTGCAGAACTGGCGCCGGTGCAATCCACGGATCCGGTAGCGCTGGTCAAACCCGATCTGCAGTCTTTCAAAGACGTGATCACTCTCACCAATAAGCTCAACGAACGCATATTGAAAGCCAACCTGGTTAGTAACGTCCACCTAGTCGGATTTGAACCGGCCACCCCGACCAGCCCGGGAAACATTCTCTACCGGCCGGGCAAAAATGCACCTGGCGATCTGGCCCAGCAGCTGAGCCGTTTTCTCAATGATAACACTGGTCAACGGTGGGTGGTGGCGGTATCGCTAAACGAACAGGGTGTCGAAACCGTGCATGAGCGTGAGGAAGGGGCCAGATTACAGAAGCGGCGCAAAATTTCAGAACATCCCTTCATGCAGTCCGTGCTGGAAACCTTCCCCGGCGCGGAGATTGAGGAGATAAGGGAAATCGGCGGCTTTGACGAAACCGGTGTGCCGGAAAAACCCGAACAGACCAATGGAGAATTTGAAGAATGAAGAATCTCGGGCAAATGATGAAACAGGCCCAGGAAATGCAAACCAAGATGACCGCGATGCAGGAAAAGCTGTCGGAAATGGAGGTGGAGGGCTCCTCAGGCGGCGGCATGGTGGAAGTCACTTTGACGGGTAAGCATGAGCTTAGGAAGATCAAAATCGATCCATCAATTACAGGGGCGGATGATTTGACGGTGCTGGAAGATCTGATCGTCGCTGCGCACAATGATGCCAAAGGAAAGATAGAAGGAAAAATTCAAGAAAATATATCAGAAATGACCGGCGGCTTGCAATTGCCGCCCGGATTCAAACTGCCGTTTTAGATCGAGATAAACATGTCCATCACTGATATTGATCGGTTAATACAAATGCTCGCTAAGTTGCCTGGTCTTGGGCCTCGGTCGGCGCGGCGGGCGGCGTTGCATTTAATCAAGAATCGGGAAGCGCTTCTGCAACCGCTGAGCACGGCCATGGAAGCCGCCGCCGACAACGTAAATTCCTGTTCCACCTGCGGTAATCTCGACACTGCTGACCCTTGCACCATCTGCACCGATGCCAAACGGGATCAAAGCCTGGTCTGCGTTGTCGAAGAAGTGGCAGATCTTTGGGCCTTGGAGCGGACGGCTTCATTCCGGGGGCTTTATCACGTGCTGGGCGGCGTGCTGTCGCCCCTCGACGGCGTTGGCCCAGAAGATTTGACCATCGACCGGTTGCTGGCCAGAGCCCGCCAGGACCAGGTGAAGGAAATCATATTGGCGACCGGTGCCACGGTTGACGGGAAAACAACTGCCCATTACATCACCGATCGATTGGCCGGTGCGATCATTGCCATTTCCGAATTGGCCCACGGAATTCCAGTGGGTGGTGAATTGGACTATCTCGACGACGGCACCCTCGCCGCCGCCCTCAAGGACCGCCGCGGCCTTTAAACAATTGATTTATTGGACGTAATTTCACTGTGATGGGGATCATTAAACACCTGTCCAAAATAAAGTGGAATGCATACAGTTTGAGGCATGCTGATTGGACAAATGAGGACGGTCCCGGTGCTTCATACCTCTACTCAAGAATATCTACAACGATACCGGTTCTAAAACCGGCCTGAATTGGTAAGTGCCTAAAATTATAAATCAGGATATTGCGGGAAAAGACGAAGGTCAATGAAGGTTAAACGTTGGAACAATGAATAATATAACCCGAAGAGAAATAATTGAAAAATCCTGCAACGCATTTGTTTTCGATGAAAAGAGAACGGCGGAAAATCTCGCTCAATTGGAAGGCGAAGCCGAATCCCCGCTCGCCGGATCAATATACGTAAGCAGTGCCGAGCCAAAATGGAAATGCTCCGTCGGCAAAAACGCCGCACCCGCGCCTTCAAGTTGGCATTGGTTTGGGCGACGGTTATTGCGACGGTATTTTTTGTCGCCATTTGGTATTCCAAAGGAGCATTTTGGGCTATTTTTGAAGAACTATGAGTGGCGTTTTAACAATAGTGACCCGTCAGCTCAATTAAGAAAGTAGGTTAAAGGTAATTTGAGTTAGTTATCTGGTACAACCCCTTACTTTATAATCATTCAAATTTCAGACATTCAGCCGTCATTCGGCAGACTCGGCGGTTCGCTGTCGCCTTTGCCCAAAGACCGTTGCATCAGGACAGAATCCACCCACCCACCATGTTTGTACCCGGCGGATTTTAATATGCCGGCATTCTCAAAACCGCATTTTAAATGCAGATTTATCGAGGGAGAATTTCCCGAATTACCGATGACAGCGATCATTTGCCTATAACCCAGTTCGGCGCAATTTTCGACCAAGGTGTTGAGCAATAATTCGCCAATTCCCTGCCCCAGAAATTGTGGAGAGACATAGACCGAGTCCTCAACCGAATTGATGTAGCCAGGACGGGGCCTGAAGTGGGAAGTATAAGCGTAACCGCCGACAACGTCGTTCACATCGGCAACAAAAAAGGGCAGCTTGTTGGTATTGATAGATCGCCATCGGGCCATCATTTCCTGTTCGTCCGGAGGATCTATTTCAAAGGACGCTAGGTCGTTCAATACGTAATGGCTGTAAATCGCCTGGATTTCCGGAATATCGCCTTCCTCTGCGTCGCGTAATACGACGCCTGACGGCGATTCAAATTGGGCTTTCGGTTCGGTCGGCGTGTTGGTTTCAGACATAATTAAATACTTTAACTGACTTGAATGGCCCCAGTGGGTGATTTTTTCGCCCTCTTCACACCCGCAGACGGTTAAAGTCAAGTTCAAAATATTTTGGTCAATGAAGAGTCCAACCCTTTGCCAATAAAATTAATATGATTCACAAATTCGTAACCAATCTCCCCTTAGTATTTTATCACGAATACACCATGGACATAAAAAAATGAGCTATGCAGTGCGTTATCACGAAATTAGCGGAGATTGGATGGTGTTTGATGTGGGCGAAAAATTTGAATTAATTGGTATGTTTCCCACCGAACATGACGCCGCTGACCATGTCGCTTCCCTTGAAGAACGGGCGAAGAAAATTTCCCGTTATTCAAAGTCGGAGCACAAAAAAGCCGCTTGATTCTGCGCCTATATCGGGGTGGAAATAATGCGACTAGGGGTTTCGGCTCCTGGGACAAGCGCCTATCTTGATACCAAAATCCAGGCTGCTTTTATCCAGTCAGACGGCTTGTTGTAGATACAATGCGTATAGAGCGGCCAGGGTGTCCCCATCTGCTTTGCTATCCATGGCGTTCGGGCAATATCGGCGCTGAAAAGCTCTGATGGCTGCATCCGGGTCGCTGATGTCATAGCCGATTTCAGATAAAAGCATAGTAGCCGACATACCCAACGGCGGTATTCCTTTGAATTTTTCCGGCCAGTAGCCAATCCCATTTTTTGCCAGCAACGGCCAGTCGAATAGCTCCCCGGGGTCCTGTTTTCGGGTGGGCGCGACATCGGAATGGCCGACGATGTTTTCTTCCGGGATCAAATAGCGGTCGGTTAACCGGCGGGCCAGCCCAATCAAAGCGTTCATCTGGGATTCCGGAAACGGACGGTAGCCGAATTCGTGACCGGGGTTGACCAGTTCAACGCCGATCGATCGAGCATTGATATCGGTGTGGCCACGCCACCAGGAAACGCCGGCGTGCCAGGCGCGTTTGGCTCCATCCACCAGACAGTAAACCGTTCCGTCTTCGTCGATAAGGTAGTGGGCGCTGACTTTGGCCGCCGGATCGCAAAGTTTGGTCAGGGCGGCGCCGACATTTTCCATGCCTGTATAGTGCAATACCAGCATATCAATTTCGTCGGGGTTTGCCCGTTCATCAAAATTAGGTGACGGTTGGTCGATCAAATTCAAATTATTAGATTCCCGAATTGCAATAATTAGGTTTGCGGTGTTGAAGCCTGACGGCTCCGCATCTGGACAACGAAGACCCCCGTAAGAGTAAGGACACCGCCGATAATAATACCTATCGACAGATTCTCTCCCAGTATAATCACCGCTGCTGCAATGGCGAACAGGGGATTGAGTAGGGTGAGCGGCACGACCTGATTGACATCGTATTTTCCGATCAAGTGATACCATAATCCGTAACCGATAATTGAAGCCCCGAAAGTGGCATACATCAGGGCGCTCCATCCGGTTACGCCCGCCGTCGACAAAGAGCTGATCTGACCGGATTCAGTGATTGCCGATATCAAATAAAGTTGCGGGGCCGAAAACAAGGCCATCCAGGCTGTCAGCATTATGGCGTCGACATCCCGCAGTCGCTTGATTTGAACAGCGGCAATTCCCCAGGCGAAAACGGAGGCCAGGACGATGAACATGTGCAGATGACTCGATTGAGAACCGGGTGTCCCGGCGATAAATATTACGCCTACAAAGGCAATCAATATACCAAAGGCCCGGCGCCTGCCGAACGTTTCGTGCAGGAAAAGCCAGGCGAAAATAATGCTGAAGGGTACGCCCAACTGGAAAATAATTGCCGTAATGGCGGCGTCGACTCCGGATATACCGATAAAAAAAAGACCGAAATGGGCTGTACCCATTGAAACCGATATCAGAAAAACCTGAAACATTCGGTCGCGAGGGGCCTTGACGAAAGGAATCAGCAAAACAGCCACTAAAGTGAAGCGCATGGCCATCATAAAAAGGGGCGGGAACTGCTCAACGCCAATTTTAACGGCGACAAAGTTTGTGCCGAGAAAAAATGTGCTTAGGACAAGAAGAAGTAGATCGACGAATTTCATTACCCGATTTAACTCTCTGTTTTTTCTTTACGGCAAAGACCGTTCTTTTTCTATCTGGTCATAGGCACCGTTGATACGCGCCATTTTTTCGTTGGCCACGTCGATAAATTCCTGCGGCATACCCTGCGCGATGAGTGTGTCCGGGTGATTTTCCCGGATAAGTTTGCGGTAGGCCGATTTAATCTCTTTCTCGCCGGCATCCCGCTCTACGCCCAGAATTTGATAGGGGTTCGCTTCTTTTGTTCCCATATGGCTGGCGCGGATACGTTCGAAATCGTGGGCAATAAAGCCGAATGCCTCTGCGACATTATTCAGATATTCCAATTCGTTGGGATGCATGACGTCATCGGCCATGGCGATGTGAAACAAACCCCCAATTAGACTTTCAAGGACCGCCGGATCATGGGCGAACATTTGGCCAATCTGCTCGGCGTAGGGCTCATACCCCTGTGCGTCCATGCGGGCTTCGTCAAACAGCCGGCCAACATCCCGCATTTCGTTTTCCGGGATTTCAAAAACTCTTTTAAAAGCGTCGACTTCCTCCCGCGTTACTTGGCCGTCGGCTTTGGCCATTTTGGCCGATAGGACGATGACAGCGACGGTAAAGGCGGTTTGCTTGGCTTGTTGGGATTCAGCAACGAACTCGCCCCGCTTGGTGGCACGCGAGCGGTCGATGGCGTGACCGAAAACGGTACCGAGAATGGCGCCCAGGGGTCCACCCAGGGCGAAGCCGGCGACACCGCCGATAAGTTTTCCCCAAATCGTCATACCTGGACGGTGCTCATTCTGTTCATTTGGCTGGTTTCCAACTAAGTTTCTTGAAAACGGGAAGAAGGCCGCCGATAGTACGCAAATCGACCATACCCGTCACTCATAAAGCTACCGGACAGACTGATTTTGCGAAACCACCATGAATGATCTAACAGCCATCCTGGAAGCAGCCTTAACTCATCAGCAGGAAGGCCGGTTGGATCAGGCTGAAACCATATATCGCAAAGTCCTGAAGATTGATCCCTCCGATAGCAGTGCAATTCATTTGTTGGGAACGCTGATGCAGCGCCGGGGGAATTTTGATGAGGCGATATCTCTCATCGGGAAGGCTATTTTGTTGTCGCCCAAGGTGGCGGACTATCATGCCAACATCGCCGCTGTATATTTGGCGGCGGGACGTCCACTGGAAGCAGCGTCTCACGCAAAAACGGCGCTGAAGATCGACGCAGATAATTTCGATGCGGCGTACAATTTGGGCAACGCGTTGTTCGCCCTTGGCGATGTGGCGGCGTCCGTGAAAATGTTTCAAAGATCACTAGAGCTTGATCCCGCCAATCAGGCCTGCTGGACAAACTATCTATTCACTCTCAATTTCTCACCTGATGCCACGCCCGCAGATATTTGGCAGGCCAATCGTCTTTGGGGAGAGGGTATTGAAGAGGCGCGGGAGGGGGCAGAAGTCAGTTTCGCCACTACCGGTAAGCCAGGTTATGCCGACCCGGACCGCCAACTCAATTTGGCTTATTTTCTGCCCGAATTGGATCAACATGTGACCACCCGCTTTATCGAGCCGGTACTGTCGGCGCATGACCGGGAGCAATTTTCCGTATTTGTTTACGGCGACCGGACCGACGCCCGGTCGCCGCCATCAGCCATCGGAGACAGCGCCGATCATTGGATCGATACTCATGGGCTGAGTGACCGTGACATTGCCCGGCAGATGCGTGGTGACGGTATCGATGTTCTAGCCCATCCCTGCACTTTCAAGGCGCGCTATCGGACGGTGCTTGCTCATCGGGCCGCGCCGGTCCAAATCGCTTGCACTAATCTGGTTTCGACCACAGGTCTAGAAGATACCGACTATCTGATCACCGACGGCTTTATCAGTCCGGATCGGGAAGGGGAGGCATATTTCACCGAACAACTCATCCGATTGACCGGTTTCAACATCTATAAAAGCTTCGATGCGGAACCTGAGCCGGGGCCGCTGCCCGCCGCTGAAAGCGGCCTGGTCACATTTGGATCCTTCAACAACATCGCCAAACTGACCGGACGTGTTGTAGCCGTCTGGTCCGAAATTCTGACGGCGGTAGAAGGCAGCCGGTTGCTGCTGAAGAACGGTGCTTTCGATGACGTATCTGTCCGGCACCGGACAACGGAACGGTTTTTCGATCAAGGGATTGCGGCGGACCGGCTTTTGTTTGAAGGCTTTACTCAGGATCCGGCGGGGTATCTTTCAGCTTATCAGCGCGTCGACATCAGCCTTGATCCTTTTCCATTCGGCGGCGGTACCACCAGCTACGAAGCGATCTGGATGGGCGTACCGGTCCTGACCTTGGCCGGTGATACTTTCATGGGGCGCCTATCGGGCAGCCTGATGCACCGATTGGACCTGCCCGAATTCGTGGTGGATTCGAAAGCGGACTATATTGCCGCCGCTCGCCTTTTGGCCTCTGATGTCGACCGGCTCGGTGAAATTCGGTGCAGCCTGCGCCACCAGGCCCAGGCGACAATATTCAATGCGGAACGCCATGTTGCGGAACTTGAAGCAGCTTATAGAGACGCTTGGTTAGCTTTTTGTGAAACCTGAGAGAGCATAGAATCACCAAAATAACAAAAATATTTCAAAATTAAACAATACAACGCGTTTTTATTATAGACCGCATTTGTTGATTACAAATACCAGTAGGAAGATTACTGCCCAAATTAACCCAAGATTGATCGTCCACCGTTTCCTCCTACTTTTCCATTGTTGGTATTCAACCGACATTTTGTGTAATCACTTCCAACAGTCCAAATATAAAAATTGGAATGTTCCAAATACCTGTTGGTAAAAGAAATCCAAGAATACCAATTAACATACTTATCATACGTCTTCCCCCAATATTTAATGATTCAATAAGGGTTAGATCAATTTATCTACAAAATCTTCTCTCCTAGCATCACTGTAATACTGTTCAATCATAGAAATTGAGGTAGCACAGTTCTCTGCAATTGCATAAATATCACTGTGTCGCCTGTATCGTAGTTGTAAGGTGATGTAAGTGTGTCTGCAATAGTGGGGGGTGAATTTCACACCAGCTGTGTCAAATTCACAATCCAGTGTTCCTCCATTTTTTGGCATGTAAGAACTGGCTTCTTTCAACACCGTATTAAAACCTTCCCTAAAATCTCCAATCTTTTTTCCATTAGGGTTGCAGAACACAAAATCATTCAGTGCAAGATTGTCAGCCCTTGTTTCTCTCAATCTTTGTAATGCACGAGATGCCGATGCTCTTCCTATGCGTTCAATGGCTCCTTTGGATTTTAGTTTTGTCTTTTGAGATGCTTTAACACGAACATATTTTTTGCCTGTACCAGATAGAGGGGCGAAGGACAGGTCGAGAAAACCAATTAATTAGACCATTAATCCAGGTTTTGTGTCGCCAGATTTATTCCTGTAAATTGTCGCCCGTGTAGACGATCTTTAAATTTGGGTCAAAAAATCGTGTAAAAACAAGGGTCGATTTTGCCGTGTCAATAAATGTAAATTTATGTAACACATTGATATTAAATGAAAAAAGAAAATAAATGGCAGTTTTGGATCGACCGTGGCGGGACATTCACGGACGTTGTGGCGCGGCGTCCGGACGGGTCGCTGGTGGCGTCAAAGCTGTTGTCGGAAAATCCCGGCCAGTATGATGATGCGGCGGTAGAAGGGATCAGACGGGCTCTCAGCCTATCCTCGGAAGATGCGATTCCCGCGAAGGCCATCCAGGCGGTCAAGATGGGGACGACGGTCGCTACCAACGCGCTATTGGAAAGGCAAGGCGAGCCCACACTGCTGGTCACCAACCGGGGATTCGGTGATGTTCTCCGTATCGGTTATCAAAACCGGCCTGATTTGTTCGCTCTCGATATACACCTGCCGGAACAACTCTATTGCCAGATTTTGGAAGTAGAGGGACGCTTCACTGCGACGGGGGAGGAGCTGTCGCCGCTGAACCGACAAGATGCCCGGAGTGGATTGCAGGAAGCTTTTGATGCGGGTCTGCGGTCGGTAGCCATTGTGTTGATGCACGGTTACCGCTTTCCCGGACACGAACAGGAGGTGGCGGCCATTGCCGCTGACATTGGCTTTTCTCAGATATCGATTTCTCACGAGGTTAGTCCCTTGATGAAATTGGTGTCCCGAGGCGACACGACGGTCGTGGACGCCTATCTGTCACCTATCCTTAGGCGCTATGTGGACCACGTAGCCGGAGAGCTGGGGGAAACCCTCTTGATGTTCATGCAATCTAATGGTGGACTGACCGATGCTAGGCGTTTTCGTGGCAAGGACAGTATCCTATCGGGTCCGGCGGGGGGCGTGGTCGGGGCCGTGGGCACAGCTGCCATGGCAGGTTTCGAAAAAATTATCGGTTTTGACATGGGGGGCACTTCCACCGATGTTTCCCACTATGCTGGGGAGTTTGAGCGCGCCTTCGAAACCCACGTGGCGGGGGCGCGTCTGCGTTCCCCCATTATGCAGATCCATACGGTGGCGGCGGGCGGCGGCTCCATACTGCATTTCGATGGGGCGCGGTTCAGGGTTGGTCCCAAGTCCGCCGGCGCCAATCCGGGNCCGGTCAGCTACGGCAACGGTGGCCCCCTGACCGTCACCGACGCTAATNTTTTGCTGGGCCGTATTCAGCCAGGATATTTTCCCAAAGTATTCGGNGCCACGGCAGATCANCCCTTGAACGGGGATGTGGTAGCNGAGAAGTTTGCTGACCTGGCTNCGGAGACGGGTTTGAGCGAAGAGGAGACGGCAGAAGGCTTTCTCAAAATCGCCGTCGAGAATATGGCCAACGCCATTAAGCAGATATCCATCCAACGGGGCTACGATGTTACCGACTACGCCCTGGCCTGTTTCGGCGGTGCCGGCGGCCAGCACGCCTGCCGGGTGGCCGATGCTTTGGGCATGGAAACTATTTTCATTCATCCGCTGGCCGGTGTTTTGTCGGCTTACGGAATGGGGCTGGCTGAACTCCGGGTGATGGAGGAAGCGCCCGTCGAGGTACCCTTGACGGAGCGTCTGGTCCCGAAACTGTCTGACAAACTGGAAGTGCTTTCAGAGTCAGCCCGATCGCAGCTTATTGACCAGGGCATCGCGCTAGGTGACATCAACGTTCATCAAAAGGTACACCTCCGCTATGCGGGTACTGATACGGCTCTGGCGATTGCCTTCGGCGATTATTTCTCCCTACAAGAATCCTTCGCCGACCTGCATAAAAGCCGCTTCGGGTTTACCGATTCCGGTCGGGAACTGGTGGTGGAAGCCCTTGCGGTCGAAGGGGTTGGGGCAACAGAGAAAGTGGTGGACAGGGCATTACCGCAATGCTCTGACGCCAAAGCGGCACCCCTGGAACAGGTATCGCTCTATCTTAACGGAGAGACCAGAGATGCTCCTGTATATAGCCGCAGCGCATTAGGAAAAAATGCTCAAATCGACGGTCCCGCCGTGATCATAGAAGAAAATGGAACAACAGTTGTAGAACCCGGCTGGCAGGCAAAGGTCAGTCAGTTAGGTCATATGATCCTGATCCGCATCGAGGCGCGGCCTCACTCCTTCGCCATCGGCACTGAAGCCGACCCGGTTATGCTCGAAGTATTCAACAACCTCTTTATGTCTATCGCTGAGCAGATGGGGGCGGTGCTGGCCAATACGGCAAGCTCAGTCAATATTAAAGAGCGGCTTGATTTTTCTTGCGCTATATTTGATGCCGAAGGTGGCCTTATCGCCAATGCGCCCCACATGCCGGTGCACTTGGGGTCCATGGGGGAAAGTGTGCGCGTCGTTCTCCGCGAGAGAAAGAAAACCATTGAACCGGGCGAGGTTTATGCTCTTAACGCGCCCTATAACGGCGGCACCCATCTACCGGACGTCACGGTTATCACGCCGGTCTTCGACGAAGGCGGCGGCAAACTTCTTTTCTTTGTCGGCTCGCGCGGTCATCAGGCGGATATCGGGGGCACGACGCCAGGCTCCATGCCACCGGACAGCCGGACAGTGGGGGAAGAAGGGGTCCTGATCGACAATTTCCTGCTGGTGCAAAACGGGCGCATGCGAGAACAGGCCCTGCTTGAATTGCTGGCCAGTGGGGATTATCCGGCGCGGAACCCGGCGCAGAATCTCGCCGATTTCAAAGCCCAGATTGCCGCCAATGAAAAAGGGGTCCAGGAGCTAAAACGCATCGTTGGTCAATTCGGGTTTGATGTGGTCAACGCCTATATGGGCCATGTTAAAGACAATGCTGCTGAATCCGTACGCCGGGTGTTGGATACCTTGCCCGATGGGGAATTCGAGTATGCCATGGATAACGGCAGCCGCATCAAAGTGGCGATCCGCATTGACCGGCAAAGCCGCCGGGCCGCCATCGACTTCACTGGCACGTCGGGACAGTCAGAAACCAATTTCAATGCGCCCCAGGCAGTCTGCCGGGCGACGGTGCTCTATGTATTCCGTTGTCTGGTGCGGGACGATATTCCTCTCAATGACGGCTGTTTGGAGCCCCTCGATTTGATAATTCCCGATGGCTCGCTGCTTGACCCCAAATATCCGGCGGCGGTTGTCGCCGGCAATGTGGAGACCTCCCAGGCCATCACCAGCGCCTTGTTCGGTGCGACTGGAGCAGTGGCGGCTTCCCAGAGCACCATGAACAATTTTACCTTCGGTAATGACCGTTATCAGTACTATGAAACCATTTGTGGCGGTGCGGGCGCCGGTCCGGATTTTGACGGGGCCAGCGCTGTACACACCCACATGACCAATACCAGATTAACCGATCCAGAAGTCCTGGAATGGCGTTTTCCAGTGATACTGGAGGAATTCCGGCTCAGAAAAGGGTCTGGTGGGGTTGGTCTTCATGTCGGCGGCGATGGCGTTGTCCGCAGACTCAGGTTCGAAGAAAATATGACGGTGGCAATTCTATCCGGCTCTCGCCTTAATCAGCCGTTTGGCCTTGCTGGAGGCCAGTTCGGTAAGCCGGGCGAAACATTTATTTTGCGCAAAAAGACTGCAAAAAGACGGAAAAAAGAGGAGTCCAAGGAAGTGTTGGGTCCGACCGATCAGGCGGCCATGAATCCAGGCGATGTCATCGTTATTAAAACACCGGGCGGCGGTGGTTTCGGCCGGAAGAATTAGCGCTTGATCTTCTCCCGCTCATCAGGCGAAAGTTCCAAACTCGACGCCATGAAATCGGTTTTACGAATAAACCAGCCCCAGGCCACGATAAAGACAGCCGTTGCTAACAACAGGGCTATCTGAAAATCGGTAAATCCAGCTAACATGCCGATCATCCATGCGCCGGAGGAAGGTCCGCCTCTTAAAACCATGCCCCAGATACTCATCACCCGTCCGCGCACTGACCCGTGAATGGCGGTCTGGACGACGAGTTGCCCGCCAATACCGCCCACCGTGGCGCAGGCGCTCATCAAGGCGGCGCAGGCGACAGAGACCCAGAAAATGTCCGTAACGGCGAATATAATCTGGGCGGCGGCGGCGATGATCAGACAGATCATGATGCGCCGGACCAAGCCGGAAACTTTACCGAAATTGGCCATCACCAAGGCTGCGATCATGGCGCCGGCGCCGGAGGAAGAACTCAGAATCGCCAACCCTTCCACCCCCATACCAAAAACGCCATCTGAGATGCCAGCAAAAAGATCGCGGAAGGAGCGCAGGCAGACATTGAAAGAGATCGCTAGCAGGAGAAAGTATCCCAGACCCGGCGTGTGACCGATATAGAGGAGGCCTTCTTTGAACTCCGTTGCGATACTCGACTGTTTTTTCTTTTTCTTGCCGGTGAATCGCAACGAGATCATAAACAACACTGCGAAATAGCCAATGAAACTCACCGCGTTGAATCCGAGCGCCCAGGTGACACCCAGCAAAGCAATAAGGCCGCCGCCGATGGCCGGACCGATAATATGGGCAAGATTGAAAAACGTTGCTGTCACGCCCAGCGCCGGCGCTAAATCCTCGCGCGGGACCAGACTTGGTGGCATGGCCATACGCACGGGTGTCCAAAAGCCTTCGGCAATGCCCTGCACCACCATCAGGACATAAAGGACATAAATATTGATGAGATCAAACGCCGACATGGCGGTAAACAGGGCCGCGATGATCATCAATGATGCCTGGCTGAAGCGTGCATATATCAAGCGGTTGGTGCGGTCGACAATGATGCCGGCGAAAGGCATGACCGACATTGTCGAAACGGCTTCGGCGAAAGCGATGCCCCCAAGCGCCGCCCAAGACCCGGTCAGTTCCCAGACCAGCCAGAAAACTGCTGTCCGCTGAACCCACAGCCCGATATTGGAAATCCATCCGGCAATGGCGTAATAGGCAAAATTGCGGTGCCGGAGCGCGCGGCCCATACCGTGGGATGCTAGAAAGGAAAGGAGACCGGAAGTTGTCATATCAGGCGGCACACATCGTTCAAACTGAACGCTCCAGTAAATAACTGAAAGGGCATGGAAGCAATGCTCACCTTGACTCATTCCTTATCGATTGGGCGTCGAATTTCCGCTATTGATAATTCTGATGCGGAAGTTCGGGGTCAAATGGGAAGACGGTGACGGGCTTTTAAAGGCGTCACGCCGATGTCATATCGTAATTCACGATATACTCTGGGATCAATCTTAACAATACTGATTGGCGATACTCCACAAAACTTTTGCAGTAGGAGTGCCGTTAAATTCGATATTCCCTAGTTGGCATTCGTTGTGGCCATTCTGTATGGCTATCTATGGGACCATATGGTTAATTAGGGACATTATTTCCGGTTCAATGTTGAGCCGCAGTTTGGAAAGAAAATTAAGTTGAAAAAACTTCTGTTTGGATTTCTATTCCTGGTCATCGCGGTTGTGGGTGTCCTGATCGCGGCGCCGAATTTTGTCGACTGGAACGAATATAAAGACCTAGTAACCAGCGAAGCTAAATTGGCCACCGGCCGTGACTTGGAAATCCGGGGGGATATCAAGGTCACCTTGTTGCCGTCACCGGCTTTGGTTGTTCATGATGTTCATCTGGCCAATATCGAGGGTACCTCCAATGCTGATATGATCGCCTTGGAGAAGCTGGAAATCAGGATAGCCCTAGCGCCGTTATTGGGCGGTAATCTTCTGATAGAGGCGGTCAAACTGATCAAGCCGGTGGTCAATTTGGAAATACTGGCAGACGGCCGGAACAATATGAGTTTCGCGCCGCCTTCGGCAAAAAAACCGACCGCTAACAATACGGGAGAAGTAAAGATATCGCCCGCCAAGCAGTTTTCCTTCGATGCCTTAAAGAACACCGGAACAGGCGAGAGCAAGGTCGGCGGATTGGCCGTCCGGGTCGACAATTTCGTCATCGAAAAAGGGTTCGTTTCGTTGATCGATAATATAGGCGGCACGACAGAGCGAATTGAAAACCTCAACGGCCGGTTTGTCCTGCAATCCCTGACCGGGCCCATGGAGAGCTCGGGCAGTGCTGTGGTCAGGGGCATTCCGCTAAGCTTTGCGGTAAATATCAGCTCCCTGGTTCAGGGCCGGACCCTGCCCTTTAATGTCGATTTAACGGTTATACCCGGGAACGTGAAAACGCGGCTCGTCGGGGCCGTAACAAATTTAACCGAAGATCCGCAAGTCAAAGGGAAACTGACCGTCGATGGCCAGAATCTCGCCGAATATCTATCCGCCCTGGCCAGCGGGGCTAGTCTTCCCAATGCTCTAAGCCGGCCGTTTAACGCCAGCGCTAATCTCATTGCTTCTCAAGCCAGAACAGATATCGAGGATCTAAATTTACAGTTAAACGGCACTAAGGGTACCGGCAATATATCGGTCAAGCTGGGTGCGGCGATGGACGTCAATGCGATCCTGGAAATCAACCATTTTGATGTTGATGCCTTGCTCAAACCGCTGGCTGGCACTTCAAATGGGCCCGGTCAAGGCAATAGAAGGGGCAACAAGACATCGGCATTGACAGTAATTCCTTCCAAGAATTCGGCCGTTTCCACCAGAGGAAAAAAAAATGCGGAAGCGTTCGGACTGGCCAGTCTGCCGGCCAAGCTGAACGCGACGGTCAACCTTTCGATCGAAGCGCTCACTTATAATAAATCCGCCATCCGTCAGGCCAAACTAAATGCTTCCCTGGCCAATCAGGAGGTGACCATCAATCAGATGTCTGCCCTGCTGCCGGGCAGTTCCGATGTGGCGCTGTTTGGATTTATATCGGAACAAAACAAACAGCCCATGTTCGAAGGTAATGTGGATATGACGATCAACGATCTTCGCCGGGTGCTCGAATGGGCAGAGGTCAATGTCGCCGGGGTGTCCCAAGACCGCTTGCGAAAACTGTCCTTTGCCAGCCGGATTAAGGCCAATTCCGGATCGGCGGAACTGAAAAAAATAAATCTGAAAATCGACAGCACGACAATTAAAGGCGGGGCCAATATAGCTTTTCGGGCACGGCCTTCATTTGGGGCTAATTTCTCCATTGACCGGCTGAATCTGGACGGTTATCTGCCGCAGAAAAGTATTTCTTCCGCCCCCAAATCAGTTGCCTCCGGGCCCGGCGCCAGCATCAAGCTGGCGGGCGACCCAACAGCTTCCTCGGCGGGCGGGCCCAGTCAAGTTAAAGCCGCCAATCCGCTAGCGGTGTTGAAACCGCTGGGCGACTTTGATGCAAATATTCTACTGAGTATTGGGTCTTTGACATTTCAAGGCGTTCCAGTCTCGAGAACGTCCCTAAACGCCACTTTGTTCAACGGCGATCTTAAATTGACCCAGTTATATACGCCGAGCGCCGCCGGTCTTGCCATCAAATTCGCGGGCGGCATTGATGACCTGAAGAAATATCCGAAGTTCAACAATTTCACCTTTGACGTCAGGGGGCGGGACCTCAGCCGTTTGTTTAAACTGGCTGACATTCGGTCACCCTTGACGGCCAAGCAAATCGGGCCGGTACAGTTGAAGGGAACCATCAGCGGACCACCGGCAAATTTGTCGTTAAGGACCGATCTCTCGGCCGTCGGTGGCAAAATTAATCTAGACGGCAACGCCAAACCTTTCGAAGCCGGCCAGCCCAGTCTCGACGCCGGCTTCTCCATCCGGCATGGTAATCTGCCTGCCCTTATCAGGCGGCTTGGCGCCGACTATCGGCCGGCCGGCGGCAAAATCGGCGGCATAAATCTGAAAGGCCGGCTATCGGGCACATCCTTGAACATCGTGGTGAGAAATTTGACCGGTAACGCGGCCGGGGTTGGCATTAACGGTTCGGCAAACGTCAACCTGACGGCAGCGCGTCCGAAAATGTCGATCAATCTGACAACCGGCAAAATTCTGGTGGATAGCCTTTTGCCGGCCAAACGAACAGCGGCAGTTCCGGCCGGTAACGGCACTCGGCATGCCTTCAATCACCATCCACTCTATCAGCGGGCCGCCTGGCAAAACCGTGAGCATTCTTCTGAAATCAGGCGACGCCTGATACCGGTTGCGACAAGGCAGCGCAGCGTCTGGCCTGGTGATCCCATAGATATTTCCGTTCTGAGGGATTTTGACGGTGACGTGGCGCTCAAATCAAAGTCCCTGACCTGGCAGAAATACCGGGTCGATAGGGTTGATCTGGCGGCGGCGCTCAACAATGGCATTGCCGATATTCGCCGCCTGACGGGTAAAATGTTCGGTGGCGATCTTAAGGTCGGCGGTCAGGTCATCGCCCAGCAAATCGGTGGTCAATATAAATCGCGCATTTCTGTCACCGGGGTCAATATGGGTGACGCCTTGCGGGCGCTCGGTACCAAGGGATTTAAATCCGGCAGGTTCGATTTTGTCGGTGAATTAAGATCAGCGGGAAAATCGGTCAGGGAAATGATCGGCGCCTTGAACGGTGGCGGCAATATGGCTATCCGCCGTTTGGATATTTCCGGCGCGGGGCGAGGCTCCATGCTGGCCAGTGCCGCCGGTCTTCTGACGTCTCTCAATCAGTTGGGTGGACAATTGACACGCGGCAAAGGTGGTCGGGGGTCCGCCGATTTCAGCGGTATTTTCCGCATCAATAACGGTGTTGCCAGTTCCGATGATTTTTCACTGTCGTCTGGTGTCGGCGATGGTTCAGCCAAGGGGACGGTCGATCTGCCCAATTGGCGGATCAATGTGGCGGGGGAAATTCAGCTTGCCAAGAACATTGCTCTACAGATGCTGACCAAGCAGACTAACGCGCCTCAAGCGGTGCCGTTTAAAATCTCTGGCGCCCTCGATGCGCCCAATGTGAGATTGGAAACCGATAAGTTGATGGGCGGCATCTTGATTCCGGGACTGGATAAAGGGCTCAATAAGCAAATCGACAAATTGCGCAAGAAAAAAGGTGTTGGTGCTATTATTGATCAATTATTTCCGGGTGCCAAACCTACCCAGCCGGCGCAGCAGCCGTCGACGGACGGCGCCCCCGGGCCTCAATCACCGCCACCTCAACAGGCGCCTGAACAACCTTCGCAGCTGCAAAAACCCAAGATAGAGGATTTCCTGAAGGGAATTCTGAAAGGGCTAGGTCGTTAGGTTAATAGCTCTTGGCCTAGCTGTTGACAGCGTTGATCCAGAGCTCCCGCGGGGTATAAAAAAGGCCGTGCCCGTTGCCAGTTTCAAACACGATTTCCTTTGACGTGACGTTGGCGGCGGCGCTGAATACTTCCGAACAGCTATCGGCAATATTATCAGCGCTGTCGTACATGGATAGAATACGGCCCGAGACATTGGCGCCGCCGCGTCTCAGAAACCTGTTGAAGCTGCGGCGGAAAGTGGTGCCGCGAGGTGGGCAGCTGGCTGTAATCACATAGTTTACGGTTGAGTTGCCGACAAAAGAGGACACCAGCCATGACATGAGGGCACCCTTGGAATGACCGGCGACCGTTATGTTGCCGGGGGGAACGCCCGCCGCCATTAGACTGTTGACCATAGGGGCAACACCCTGCGAATAGGGACCGGGACGGACCACTTCGGTTCTGGCCACGCCGATGACCAAGAAGCTCCGTTTTCGAAAGGCGGAGAAAATATAGCCTAATTCATAGGCCTTGCCGTACTTACGAGAGACTGTGTTCAACCCCTGCTTCTCGATGGATCCGCTATGCATGTAGAACAGATAATGCGCGCCTTTGTCGAAGGTATTCGGCAGACTTCCCTGGGCACGCACCGTTGTCACCGGCCCGATAACCAAAGCAGTAATCAAGGTGGCTATTAAAGCGGCAAAATGGACATACCGATGGGAAGCTAATCTAGTCATTTTGACCCTCCATTTTCTCGAGAATATAAACCCGGATAGCGCTGGATAGGTTGCCGCGTCCAGCTTGGGTTCTGGTCGCATCGATTTCCGTAACCAGCTGATTGAGGGATTTGTTCTGTGTTTTAGACAGCACATGCAGCTGCCGCCAAAAGGCCTCCTCCAGCGAAATGCTGGTGCGGTGTCCGGCAATCAGGACTGAATGTTTGCGCAGCCGGGTGGATTCTTCGGAGACCTTATTGCTCATTACTTTTTCTTCTTCTTTTTGCTTTTCTTCGCATTTTGCACCCGCTTGGCTGCTTCCCAGGCCTTGCGGGCCCACAGGACGAATTCCTCTTCATCCTCCAGAAGATCGGCGGGTGCCTGCCAGTAGGGCATTCGCATGGGCTTGTCCTCAAAAGGCTTTAACTGGACCGACCCGGCCTCTTCATAGTCAGGCTGGTTGCTGTCATCGACGCGGAAATAAAATTCGTCACTGCCGGTAATCAAGGCAAACATAAAACCGCCCAAATAGATACCGGCGCCGCCGAACATGGGACGCACCGAGACACCTTCCATAGCTGACAGAAGGTCAAGAATATAATAGCGATATTCGGAACTTACAGCCATCAGTTCATCCGTATCAACGCCAGCGCTCCCGCCCAGGCGCTGTTGATCAGACAGGCGACGGCAAACAGATAGAGCGCCCGGCGGATATCTTGATGGGTGACTTGGGCGGTGCCGCTGCCGACCCAGGGTTCGCTGATCGTGGCCTGGGTAAATTTTCGCGGACCTCCCAGGGCAAAGCCGAGCGCTCCAGCCATTGCTCCAAGGGGCCAGCCCTTGCTGAGTGAGCGGTAATTACCGGCGTCTTTCAGCATGGTGCGGACGGCGTGGATAGGGTTTGCCGACGGTGTGAACAGGCTGGCCAGAACAAGAAACAGTCCGCTCAGCGGGGCTGGGATCAGCAGGAGAATGTCGTTCAGTCTGGCGGCGGTAAATCCAAAGGCTTTGTGCCGCTCCGTTTTGTGGCCGATTTCCGCAGCCATTTGGGATACGGTAACAAAGGTTAGAAGTCCTGGAAATCCGAAAAGCACGTACCAGAAAACGGGTGCGACGGCGCGTTCTGCGAAGGCTATGGTAAGGGTCTCGATGCCCGCCCGCACGATGCTGTGCTCATCCATTTTTTCAGGAGCTTCTTTGACCAAGCGGGAGAGTTTTTGACGGGCGGGTTCGAGCCCTTCATCCCGGAGCGCCCGCCCCACCATGAGGACCGGCGTAGAAATCCCACGCTGACTGATCAGCATGACCAGCAAAATCAATTCCAGCACCCAGGCAAAAGGAAAGTTCCTACTCAACCAGGCGATACACCACCCGACAATCAGGCTGGCGGCCACTAGAACCAGCGCGGCAATGGCGCCCCGCACAGCCCGGTCACCCTGGCTGCGTGTTTCCCGGTTTAATTTATGGTCGAACCAGTTAACGAAATCGGCGATAACGGATGTGGGATGTCCGGCAATACGGGCGAGGACGGACAATTGTCCCGCATAAGCCTCCACGATCAACGCCAGAAAAAGCAAGATCAACGGATCAACCGCGCCGGTACCGTCACTTATGCCGAACAGAAACATCAGGCCAGCATAGAGAAAAAATTACTTTTTTACATCAAAACAGCGATACCCGGCAGGGTCTTACCTTCGAGCCACTCAAGAAAGGCGCCGCCGGCGGTTGAGATATAATCAAATCCATCCGCCGCACCCGCGTTGGCCAAGGCCGCCATGGTATCGCCGCCGCCGGCAACACTAAGAAGATTTCCTTCGCCCGTCAGGCGGGCAACTTCCCCGGCAACGGCATTGGTGCCGTTATCGAATGGTTTGAATTCGAATGCACCCAGGGGGCCGTTCCACACCACCGTTTTACAGCGCCCGAGAATTTTGAACAGATGGGTCACCGATTCGGGGCCGATATCCAGGATCATCTGATTGCCTGGTAAAGCATCGGCGGCAAAAATTGAAGTAACGGCGCCGTCTTTAAGTTCGCCGGCCACTGCGGCATCGGTGGGCAAAACCACCCGGCAGTCATTTTCCTTGGCTTTGGCCAGAACATCCCGGGCAGTATCCGCCATATCCGTTTCGCAAAGGGACGTACCGATTTCGATACCGCTGGCGAAAAGGAAGGTATTGGCCATGGCGCCACCGATTACCAGATAATCTACCTTGGTCAGAAGATTCTCCAAAACACCCAGTTTGGTCGATACCTTATTGCCGCCGATGATGGCAGCAACCGGGCGGGCCGGCGTTTCAAGGGCGTTGGTCAGCGCTTCTAGTTCCCGCTGCATGAGACGGCCCGCTGCTGCCGGCAGTAAGTGGGCGACGCCGTCAATGGAGCTATGGGCACGGTGAGCGCAGGAAAAGGCATCGTCGACATAAACATCGCCCAGTGCAGCCAGTTTGCGGGCGAACTCGGGATCATTGGCCTCTTCGCCGGGATCAAACCGGAGGTTCTCCAGCAGCAGAACTTCACCGGTCGCGGCCGTGACATCCCAGCCGTCCTTGAATTGATCATAAAATCGTACGGGAACACCTTCAAGAAATTCAGTTAACGCAGAGGCCAGCGGGCTCAAGGACATCTCCGACGCCGCCTGGCCTTTGGGCCGCCCCAAATGGCTGGCCAGGATAACCGTCGCCCCTTGGCCGATGATTTCCCTGATAGTGGGAACAACTTTTTCGATCCTGGTGGTGTCAGTGATTTCACCATGGCGAAACGGCACATTCATGTCGACCCTGAGCAGAACCTTCTGGCCCGCCAGATCAAGGGAATCAAGGGTTCTGAAATTTGTCATAATCTATTCGTACAGCCCTGAGTTATGAATTCACGGACGGCACTATAGCGATGGAGAAGCGGAGAAAAAAGGTGTGATTAATTGGTCAACTGGGCAATGGTCGCCGCGCCGAGGATCGGGCCTTTGTGATCGTTCTGCAGGAAGACAGCGCAACCTTTTCCGGCATGTTTTTTTAATTCCTCAGCGGGAATGGTCAGGGTCATGCGACAACCGTTCCATTTGCTGATTTTGCGGAACTCCCGTACCACGTTGACGTTGTGCATCTTGCACCCGCGGTTTTCTCCACGGCGTATTTTGGTTTCATGGAGCGGGTCGAAAAGGGCCAGCCAGACCGAAGCTTCTGCCGGTTGCGGCGAACCCGCAATCCGTACTTTCAAGTTACCGCCGGCATCCGGTTCCAGTTTCAATTTGACGTCCGGTCCTAATTGTGCCCGCTGCAATCCGACGCGCTCGCTTTGTCCATCGGAACCGGTGGCTTCCGCTATACAATGGCCGACCATTTGGGGCGTATAGACGTAGAAATTATTGAAAGCCCTCGAATAGCCCGTTGCCGACTGGTGTTCTCCGGCAGAGCAAAAGGATATTTCCAGCCGATATAGTCCAAGTAATCGACATGGGAGGAAAGACCGACAATGCTGTCGATTTGTAACAATTTGTCGAGCAGTTCATCGGCAGGCAGGCAGGAAGAGCAGCCTTGGGAGGTAAGCAGTTCGACAATAATGGGACAGCGTTCTGCCGCCTGGGTTTGCGCCGGCCGAAGCAGGCCCGCAATCAACGCGATAACAAGCACAGGGGCGATACGGTTCCTCAAGAGTTTTTTTGATGTTTCTAACTTCATCACCCACACTTAATCAATGGACTGCGTATGGGCCAATCGCATGGCGGAGAGCGGGCGTAAAAGGAACCCCAATCCAGGTTTGGGGTTCCAAAAGCGTTAAAATATGCATGAGATTCTAGAACGGCTATTTAGAAACGCCAAATTGGGTGCTAAGCCGCTTTTAGTTTCCGCAGCACATACTGCAAAATGCCGCCGTGGCGGTAGTATTCCACCTCGTCCGCCGTATCGATGCGGCAAAGGAGCGTAATATCGTCGCTAGAGCCGTCGGCCCGGGTGATGTGGCAGGGAATATCCATGCGCGGATCGATACCGTCGGCAATTCCGGTAATGTCAAAAATTTCCGAACCGTCCAGTTTTAAGGACTGCCGGTTCTGGCCATCCTTGAACTGCAGAGGCAGTACGCCCATGCCCACCAGATTGGAGCGGTGGATACGCTCAAAGCTTTCGACGATAACGGCTTTGACTCCCAGCAGGCGGGTGCCTTTGGCCGCCCAGTCACGGGATGATCCGGTGCCGTATTCCTTACCGCCGACGACCACCAGGGAGACGCCTTCGTCAGCATATTTCATTGCGGCATCATAGATAGGCATTTGGTCACCCGATGGCTGGTGAACGGTAACGCCGCCTTCGGTGCCTGGCGCCATTTCGTTGCGGATGCGGATATTGGCGAAGGTGCCCCGCATCATCACTTCGTGGTTGCCGCGCCGGGAGCCGTATGAGTTGAAGTCCTGTTCACGGACTTGATGCTCGTTCAAATAACCACCTGCCGGGCTGTCCAGTTTGATGTTGCCAGCGGGGGAAATGTGGTCGGTGGTGACCGAATCACCCAGCACCGCCAATTCGCGGGCATTGTTGATATCTGAAAAATCGCCCGCTTCCACTGCCATGCCTTCGAAGAAGGATGGGTACTTAACGTAGGTAGATGCGTCCCGCCAGGCATAAGTCTGACCGCCTTCCACGTTGATGTCTTGCCACTGCTGGGGGCCTTTCCAGACCTCCTCGCTGTAGCGAGAGGCGAACATGTCCGTGGTCAGGTGCTGGTTAACGGCATCCTGGACCTGTTGGTTGGTGGGCCAAATGTCTTTCAAGTAAACCTGTTCGCCGTCGCTGTCCTTGCCCAGAGGATCATTATACAGATCCCGGGTCATGGAGCCGGCGATGGCGTAAGCCACCACCAGAGGCGGTGAGGCCAGATAGTTGGTTTTGATCTGGGCGTGAATGCGGCCTTCAAAATTACGGTTGCCGGATAAGACAGAACAAACCGTCAAATCGCCTTCGGCAATGGCGTTACCGACCGGTTCCGGCAGGGGACCGGAGTTACCGATACAGGTGGTGCAACCGAAGCCCACAATATTAAAGCCCAGCGCATCCAGGTCGCCTTGCACGTCGGCGGCTTCCAGGTAATCCTTCACTACTTGAGAGCCGGGCGCCAGGGAAGTCTTCACCCAGGGCTTGGCTTTCAAACCCTTGGCATTAGCGTTGCGGGCCAACAGGCCGGCGGCTAACAGAACTGAGGGATTCGAGGTGTTGGTGCAGCTGGTGATCGAGGCAATCACCACGTCGCCGTCTTTGACTTCATAGTCGCCATCATCAACTTGGATGGCGCCCTTGCCGCGACCCACCGTATCCAAAGTGCTTTCAAAAGCGCTGGCGGAGGTGGACAGAGGAACGCGATCCTGGGGTCGTTTGGGGCCGGACAGGGACGGCTCGACCGTCGAGATATCCAGTTCCAATATATCGGTGAAGACGGGCTCCGGGGTTGATCCGTCTCGCCACATGCCCTGGGCCTTGGCGTAGCCTTCCACCAAGGCAACGCGGTCGTCGTCGCGCGCCGAGAATTTAAGGAAGCGGATGGTTTCGGCATCGACTGGGAAGATACCGCAGGTAGCGCCGTATTCCGGCGCCATGTTGGCGATGGTGGCACGGTCAGGCAGGGACAGGGCGTCCAAGGCCGAGCCGTAGAATTCAACAAATTTGCCGACGACGCCTTTCGCACGCAGCATTTGGACCACGGTCAATACCAGATCTGTGGCCGTGTTGCCTTCCTTCATATCGCCGGTCAGCTTGAAGCCGATGACTTCGGGGATCAGCATGGAAACGGGCTGGCCCAGCATGGCTGCCTCGGCTTCGATGCCACCGACGCCCCAACCCAGAACGGCCATTCCGTTGACCATGGTGGTGTGGCTGTCGGTGCCGACCAGCGTGTCCGGATAGGCGATGGTGGTGCCATCCTCTTCAGCCGTCCAGACTGTCTGGGCGAGATATTCCAGATTGACCTGGTGACAGATACCGGTTCCCGGCGGCACGACGCGGAAATTATCGAAGGCGGTGGAGCCCCAGCGCAGGAACTCATAACGTTCCTGGTTGCGCTCAAACTCCAGATCGACGTTGGCGTCGAAGGCGTCTGCGGAGCCGTGCTTGTCGATCATCACCGAGTGGTCGATGACCAGATCGACCGGGCTCAGCGGATTGATCTTGTTGGGATCGCCGCCCAATTCGACCATGGCTTCGCGCATGGCGGCCAGGTCGACAACGGCGGGAACGCCGGTGAAATCCTGCATCAGCACCCGGGCCGGGCGGTAGGCGATTTCACGGGTAGAACTTTTAGTCTCCAACCAACCAGCCAGCGCCTTGATGTCATCCACATTGACGGTGAAGTCATCTTCGTAGCGAAGCAGATTTTCCAGCAGAATTTTCAGGGAAAAGGGTAATTTTGAAAGATCGCCGAGGCCTGCTTCCGAAGCGGCCTCTAGGCTGAAATAATCATAATTTTTACCACCGACGTTCAACGTGCGGCGGGTTTTCATGGTGTCATGGCCGACAACTGACATGCGGGCCTCCTCCTGGGCTTGATACAAATGAATTTGGGTTAGGAATAGCGGGCCTTGCCTACACCATGAGACGGACCTTTTCCAGTACAAGAATCACGAAATCGTTACATTTCATGCACATTCTTGCCACATTTAGAGGCTCTACTGGCTTAATCAGGCTTCCTGATACTAAGAAAGCAAAATCTCTCTTATCCTCCCTATAGGCAGACACACTGCCAAACTTAACGGCTGGAAAGTTTTGACCAAAATTCTGGCCAGCCGCTTTTTTTGTTATTTGTAATCCCTCAGACGCCGGGCGGGTTCTCCGAACCCGCCCGGCGTCTGAGGGTCTAATTTAATTGTAATCCG
>PBQI01000026.1 GCA_002725625.1 Rhodospirillaceae bacterium
CCATTCTCCCGAAAGATTATGCCAGAATGGAATTCACTTTAATATTGTCCAGGAAATCAGATTTCGGCGAAGATTTCTTAAATCGGTTCGATAAAATTGTGACCGCGATGAAAAATGATAGCTCTTATGAGAGCCTGATACCGAAGCTTCGCCAAGGGAGATAATACCCTAGGATGATTTTATCACACAAATTTTTTTACCTGTCTTTAACCCTCCTGCGTCAAACTCCTATTCCACTAGGGACGATCAGCAACACAATTAGGTAGATGAGCCATATGGCGCGAAGCCATCCGCCGAGACCAGCTGGCAACGAACATCAGGATTTCAAGGTCGCCATCAGGCATCATGAAGCCGGGCGATTGGCGCGCGCCGAAAGCATTTACCGCAATATTCTCCAAGATAACCCGCAGGACGGTAAGGCGCTTCGCATGCTCGGACTACTGGCCTATCAGACCGGCAATCGGGAGCAGGCAACGATGTTGATTGCCAAGGCCATCGGCATTAACGGAGATGATGCTGCCGCTTATTTTCACTTGGGCAACATCCTACATGACGAAGGCCGGCCTGATGAAGCTGTCGCCGCCTATCGGGATGCTCTCAGAATCAAACCCGATTTATTTCCCGCCTTAGTCAATTTGGGCAACTCTCAATTAGCGGCGGACCGTTATGAAGAAGCTATCAGGTCGTCTCGCTACGCCCTAGAACAAGATCCGAACTGTGCCCAGGCACTAAGCAATTTAGGACAAGCGCTGTCAAAATGCGGCAGATTGGCGGAAGCGGTGCGCGTCCTGGAGCGCGCCATCGATAACCTGCCCGAAAAGGCAACCGACAAATCTGAACACCTCAACAATTTAGGCCTCGCCAGGCAATGGGTCGGCGACCTTGAAGGCGCCAACCGGTCTTTCAATGATGCGCTGAAACGAAACCCTGATTGCCGGTTAGCCGAACGCAATCTTTTGATTAACGTCTTGAACCAACCGGGTCAGAGTACCGAAGATCTGTTCACTCTCCACCGGGAGTATGGCCGCCGCCACAAAAAGTCCGGCATTGTCTCGACTAAATTTGATAAACGCAGCAAAGACCCACAGAGAAAATTACGGGTTGCCTATTTGTCTTCGGATTTTCACGCCCATCCGGTTGGATTCAACGTCCTGCCGTTGCTGTCCAATCATGATCGAGAAAATTTTGAAGTTCATATCTATGCGGAAATTGAAAAATCCGATGAAATCACGAACGAATTTTTACGCCTGGCAGATTTTTGGACATCGACACGCAACATGGGCGATACGGAGGTCTCAGAAAAAATTGAAGCCGACGAGATAGACATTCTGGTTTGCCTGGCGGGCCGCTTCAACCTTAATCGGCCCCTGGTGGCTTCGTACAGGGCGGCGCCTATCCAGATCAGCTATCATGACTGCGCCACTAGTGGTCTAGATGAGATGGATTTCTGGCTGACCGACGGCCAACTGCATCCTTCTGACACGGAAGAGAAATTTTCGGAAGAGCTCTATCGTCTACCAGTATTTTATCAGTATCAGCCACCCGACGATTTCCCCGATCCGGGGCCGCCGCCGTCGGTCGAAAACGGCTATGTCACCTTCGGCTGCTTCAACAAACCTGAAAAGATAACCGATCAGGTAATTGCACTGTGGTCGGATATCCTGGCGGCCGTTCCGGACTCACGTCTCCTGCTCAAAAACCGGAATTATTTTGGAGATCAAGAATTGAATGCTGCCTGGCGTGAAAAATTACTCCATTTCGGCATTTTATCCGATCGGCTTACACTCCTTACCGGCGATGACAACCGGGCAGATCATCTCTCGCTTTACCGCCAGATCGATATTGCCCTCGACCCGTTCCCCTTCAATGGGGCGACAACGACATTTGAAGCCTTGGCCATGGGCGTACCGGTCGTAGCCCTGGAAGGGCGGCGCTTTGTGGACCGGGTCGGCATCACCTTACTCAGCCAGATGGGTATGCAGGATTTAACGGCTACAAATTTCGGCCACTATCTGAAAATTGCCCGCAATCTAGCTCATGATGAAAATCTGCTTCGGCATTTACGTGAAGAATTACGTAATAGACTCACAGCGTCCCCGTTATGTGACAATTCCAATTACACCCTTTCCGTCGAGAATGCCTATCGGGAACTTTGGGAAAAGTGGTGCGTGTAATATCAATTCGGTTATTTCTGGGATACGTTCCAGGCCAAACCATCAATTCGTCCCACCGGGGTAATCAGAAAATTACAGGAAAGCTATGACGGGCCAACCAGACCCGCGGGGCGGTTTTCAAGCGCAAGCGCCCCTTCACGGAATTCTTTGGATGCTTGTCGCCGCGTAAAGAAGAGTTCGGTTTTTTTTCAAACGAACTAGCCACTCCTATCAGACCGAAACCGCAACGGCGCAAATAAGAAAAAGCGCATATTCCGGGGTCGACTATTCCCTTATGTTGACAATAAAATTCAGGTTGTTAGGGTGCTGAACAAATAGTAGGACACGCTTTCTGCAATAAAAACATTAGGTCATACAAAAAATCAAAATCGTATTAATGGGAGTTGAAAATGAATTTCACTAAAACGACAATTACCACTGTTGGAGCCACAGTAGGCGCTGCTATTTTAGCTGGCGGACAGGCTGTGCCTACGTCTCAAGCCAAGGAATTGAAGGCCGCGACCTTTATGTCGTCCAAACACCCCATCAACAGAGGGGTCATTCCGCCTCTGGCCAAAAAAATTGCCGAAGCAACCGGTGGCGCCTTGACCATCAAATTGTTTCCGGCCGGTCAATTGGGTAAAGGACCTGTCGCCCAGTACAAACGCGTAATTGATAATGTCGCTGAAATTACCTTCGGTATCCAGGGCTATACGCCGACCATTTTCCCGCGTACCATGGTTGTCGGCCAACCCGGCGTGGGCAAATCTTCCCAAGAAGTCACCAGCAAGATTTGGAAAGTTTATGACAAATTTCTGACCCCTGAATACACCAAAGTGAAAGTTCTCGCCCTGTTCTCAAACTGGCCGCCGGTTCTCATTACCCGCAAAAAAATGGTGTCCAAATTAGCCGATATCAAAGGCCTGAAAATTCGGGCACCTTCGCCGAGTAATATTCCTCAGGTGAAAGCCTGGGGCGCGGCAGCTGTCTACATGCCGGTTTCAAAAATCTATAACGCTTTGCAAACAGGCGTTCTTGATGGCGTCTACATATCGCCGGGCGCTCTTTACCGTCCATGGCGTCTCGCCGAACCTGGCGAATATGTCGCCGCCGGGATCAATGGCCCAACGTCACTGTTCTTCATTGCCATGAACAAACAGGTCTGGGACGGTCTATCAAAAGAACACCAGGCAGCTGTCAACAAAAATACCGGACGCGAGTATAGCATGATGGCCGCAAATTTTTGGGGCAAGATCGACAAAGGTCAATTGCTGACCGCCAAGAACGAGCAAAAAGGCGTCAAATTTACCCAACTTTCCAAAGAGGCTGTAGCCGCATTTGACGCGGCAACGGCCGATTCGGTTGAAGCATTCCTCGCCGACAAAGAAAAGAAAGGTATTCCAGCCCGCGCTATTTATAAAGCGGTTACGGAATAAGGCAGTATCTGCATTCGATTTGAGAAAAGATAGTGTCTAACGATACTCCTGGGGCGGACCGTGCACTTGTAATAATTGATCACGTGCTCCGCCCCATCGCTCTTTACGCTGGCGGCTTGTCGGTCATCGCGTTGGCGGTTTTGATTGTCACTGCTGTCATCTTTCGCTACGTCTTCAATTCACCGATTTTTGGAGCTGATGATTTCAACCAGATTTTCCTGGTATTCACTATTGCCTTCGCCGTGGCCTATAGCGGACGCAAGGGTGGTCAGGTTGTGGTCGAAATTCTGGGCTTTGTTACCGGACCCAAAATCACCCGCTGGACCGATATTCTGGTGAAGGTGATCGGCGCCACGATGATGGTGATTTTGGTTTGGAAACTGATCGAAAATGGAATTAACGCGGCGGAATTCGGTGAGACCACCAGCTCTCTGGAAATTACGCTGCAGCCTTTTTTCTGGGTCCTCGCTTTCGGCATGGCGCTTTACGGCATCGTTTTGGTTTTCGAAGCGCTTGCCGAATTACGCGATCGCGCCATCAACGAGTTAGAAGATTCGACCGATCTTTAGGGGGGGGGAACTGTAAGTGTCAGCCACTGCCATCGGCTTTATCGGCCTGTTTTTCCTTTTTGCCTTTTTGTTTTTACGTATGCCCGTCGCCATGGCCATGCTGGTCGTCGGCTTTTTCGGCACCGCCGCCATGAACGGTTTCCCGGCCGCCCTCAGCAGCCTGAGCAGCGAGACCTTTGAAGTCGCCGTCACTCTGCCCCTGACGGTCATTCCTTTGTTCGTTCTTATGGGCAATCTGGCAGGTGTCTCAGGCATGAGCGCTGATTTATTCAACGCCGCCTATTCCTGGGTCGGGCATAAACGGGGCGGTTTGGCATCTGCCACCATAGCCGGTTGCGCCGGGTTTGCTGCCCTCAGCGGCTCGTCCATTGCATCTGCCATCACCATGGGACGGGTGGCATTGCCAGAAATGAAACGTTTCGGCTATGGCGATGCCTTGGCAACCGGCGCGGTGGCCGCCGGCGGCACTCTCGGCATACTGATCCCACCTTCAACCGGCTTGATCATCTACGCCATCCTGACGGAACAATCCATTGGCCGCCTGTTCATGGCGGGGATTATTCCGGGAATTCTTCTCACCATCTTATTTCTTGTCGCCATTTATATCGTCACCCGCATCAAGCCTGAGGTCGGCCCGGCTGGGGAAGCCTGCACAATGGCTGAAAAATTAAGCACACTGAAACGGTCTATGACAATCGTCGGTATAGTATTGGCCACCATTGGCGGCATATATTTAGGTGTTTTTACGCCGGTTGAAGCTGCCGGCGTCGGTGCCGTTCTGACTTTCTTGGTCGCCCTGTACCGCAGGTCTCTGGACAAAGAAAAAGTTCAATTCGTCATCCTGCAGACGCTGCAGACAACGGCCACGGTGTTCATGATCCTGATCGGCGCCCATGTCTTTATTCCCTTCATGGCGCTGACCGGACTGCCCACGGACCTAGTAACCTTTCTGGTCAACCTCGATGTCGGCAAGACCGGCATTCTATTCCTTATCCTGATCACCTATATCGCGCTCGGGACGTTCCTTGAAGGGTTGGCTATGTTGGTGCTCACCCTTCCGGTCGTTTTTGATGTCATTACGCAGTTGGAAATGAGCCCCATCTGGTTCGGTATTGTAGTCGTTATCGTTCTCGAAATGGGACTGATCAGTCCGCCAGTCGGCGTTAACGTCTTTGTCGTGAAAAGTGTCGCTCAGGACGTTCCCATGGGCACCATATTCCGCGGCATCTGGCCGTTCTGGTTCGCCATGGGCGTCTGCCTCATGTTCCTGGTGGCCTTTCCGGAGATCGCGACATTCCTACCCAACACCATGTTCGGAAACTGATTTAGTCTGATCTAAAGGGGTGCCAACCAGACCCCTGTCGCCGCCTTAATTTGTTTCTCAAACCAAGTGCAAATTGCCAGCAACCGGTCGCCCTGACCTGGTGCACCGATAACCTGTAATCTCACCGGCATGTTGTTACGCTCACAGAAAGTCGGCAGCGACACGCAAGGTGGGAAGATGAGTGTCTAGAGGCTATTGAAGGGCGGCGGGACGGGGCGCTTTGGTGCTGTTCGCGCCTCGCCCTCCGTCGACGGTGATGAAAGGATGTCATAGTGATTGAACACAGTATTTAGATTCACCCGTGCGGCACCGGCCGCCCATGACATAGATCTGTCGCAACAGTTACTGACGGAATATCAAACCGGCTCATATGTCTTTATGGATGTGGAATACAACGCGGTGGAACTCAGAGAAAACAGCATCTCGCCTTTCGAAACGGCGCTTTTTATGAAATGCGCCGTGGTCAGCAATAACGTTGACGATTTTATCACCATTGACGGCGGCTACAAATGTTTCGCCACCGACGGCCCCAAGCCGGTGGTTGCCACGGATGGCCTGGTAGATGCGGTCTATGACTGCTTCGGCGACGAACACGGCAAGATCATGTTACCTGACGGTGTGGCCAAGCCCGCCATCGAGACGCCAATTACCTTGATCACCACCCCATTGCGACCCGACCGTCAATTTTCATAATTATTACCACTTTGTGCGGGAAGATAAGCTGATCGATATCTGGAAAATCGACGCCCGTGGCGTTTCGTAGCCTCATCTTGAAAGGTGGCTATTAAAAGAACACCCAATCAAAAATAGTTTGGCAGATAGTTGGATAAAGCCTGCTGAATTCGATCCTGGGCCGAAATGTCCTCCGCCGGTTTTTCGAATTTCCGCCCGGTGACCAGTTCGAATAATTTGATGTATTTGTCGCTGAACTCTATCAACGTTTCCACCGGAATCTCAGGAATCGGATCATTGTAGGGATCGCATTGTGCGCTGACCCATAACCTCAGAAATTCCTTATCCAGGCTCTCCGGATTTTCACCGGACTCAAATCGTGCCATGTAGCTGTCGGCAACCCAATAGCGGCTTGAATCCGGCGTCAAAATCTCATCCGCCACCACGATCCGCCCGGTTTCATCGAGCCCGAATTCGAACTTGGTATCCACCAGGATCAGTCCCTGCCTGGCCGCTAGTTCCCGTCCCTTGACGAACAAGCCCAAACTTTTTTCCGATAATTCTCGCCAATGGGCTTCTGAGATCAATCCGGTCTCCAGTATTTCAGCTTCGGTGATGGGAGCGTCGTGCTCCCCCTGCTCTGCCTTGGTAGTCGGTGTGATAATGGTTTCCGGTAGCTTTTGGTTCTTGCGGAGACCATCCGAAAACTGATGGCCGTAGAGCAGTCTTTCACCCCTTTCATACATGGGCCAGATGCTGGTTTCGGTAGATCCGGTCAAATAGTCCCGCACCACCATTTCGATGGGCAACATATCCAGTTTTTTGACTGCCGCGACATTGGGATCGGGATAGTCCACCACATGGTTGGGACAAATTTCCTCGGTGACCTCAAACCAATAGCGCGCCGTCTGAGTTAAAACCTGACCCTTATAGGGAACAGCGGCCAGGACCTGATCGAAGGCCGACTGACGGTCGGTGGCAATCAACAGACGCCTGCCGTCGGGAAGGTCATAGGCATCGCGTACTTTGCCGCGGTAAAAATTGGGAAGTTCTTTGAACTCGGCATCGACCAGACAATTGTCGATGATCTTCTGAGGATCGGAATCGGTCACTTTTTTTGCCACTTTCTGTTTAAAATCGGAAAGACGTGAACTACAGGATTCGAGGTCTTCTGTGAACCAAAAAATGGACTGCTATTTCAAATAAGGCTGCAACCAACCGAGCCCATTTTCCGTTTTTCCCTGGGGAGAATACTCGGCGGCCAGCCAGCCGGTGTAGCCCATCTTATCGATAGCTTCGAAAAGAAAGGGGAAATTGATTTCACCAGTCCCCGGTTCATGCCGGCCCGGCGTATCGGCAAATTGGATATGACCGATATTGTCCAGGTGCTTTTCGATGGTCGGCGCCAAATCACCTTCCATGATCTGCATGTGATAGATGTCGTATTCGATTGCCAGATTCGGGTGATCGGCGCGCGCGACAATATCGAGCGCCTGATCCGTGGTGTGAATCAAGTAGCCCGCCCGGTCACGGGTATTGACCGCTTCCACCAGCGCTGTGACACCGGACTCCTGCAGGGCGCCGGCGGCATAACGGGCATTGCCGGCCAAGACACCCAGGCATTCTTCCCGCTCGAATTCGTCCATGGACGGCCAACCCGCCAGGATATTCATATTAAGCGGGTTTAATACTTCGGCATATTCGCAGGCGACATCGACGGCTTGTTTGAATTCATCTTCACGGCCCGGCACTGCGGCCAAGCCGGGNCCGCCTTCAACCAGATCACCNACNCCNACATTNATGACGGTGATTTCNACATCGGCATCATCCTTCGCCGATTTCAAATCNGCTACNGGCACATCGTAAGGAAATTGTACTTCGACGGCGCCGAAGCCAGCATCCCTGGCCNCTTGAAAACGGTCGAGCAAATCATATTCCAGGAACATCAAGGATATATTGGCGGAAAAACGCAGCACAAATTGCTCCCAATTTTTTTTAATCCGGTACCATTTTAAATGTCTTAATCCGAGGATGAAACGACTAAGAAGTTGCAGTAAAGATAATTAGAATGATTAAAAAATACTTGGAAAAAGTTTGATTTATCAGCTATCACTTTTCCCCAACGCATATATGATTTAGAGACTAAATAATGGACGCCTTAACCAAAAAAGAATTTTATTTTGATGACATCGAAATCGGGCATTCGGAAAGCCTGGGCTCCTATACGTTGAGCGCTGAGAACATCGTTGAATTCGCCGAAAAATGGGATCCCATGCCGTTCCACGTCAACCAGGACAATTGCGAAGCCAGTATCCACGGCGGCCTGATCGCCTGCGGCGTTCATCTATTGGGAATTCGCATGATTTTAACCCACAATATGGAAGCGCTGGAAGCCGTCGTCGCATCATTCGGGTATGACGATGTGCGCTTCAAAGCCCCTGCCCGACCCGGCGATACTCTTTCCCTGTTTGCCGAATGGACGGAAATGCGCGAGTCGAACTCTCGGCCCGATTGCGGCATCGCCAAATTATTTTATCGGCTGGGGAATCAAGACGGCGAAACGGTGCTCAGCCATTTCGACAATCTCCTTATTAGAAAGCGACCCTAATAGTTATTTAGGTTAGTTGGGGACACATAACTTGTGTGTCCCCAACTAACCTAAAATCTGCAAGGTGTTACGGCTTGAAGATTACCGAGCCGGTTGTCTTGCGGGTTTCTAGATCCTGGTGCGCCTGGGCAGCATCTTTCAAATCATAAGCGTGGCCGATTTCAACTTTGATGCTGCCGTCCGCCAAAAGAGGCATCAGTTCACCAGTGGCGTTTTCCAGTTCTGCCCGGTTGCGAATGAAGTGGCGCAGGGACGCCCGTTGAAAATAGAGCGACCCATTATACATCAAATCCATGGGATCGACATGGGGGAAATTGCCCGACGCATTGCCGTAACCAATGAGATAGCCACGGTTCGCCAGGCAATCCAATGATCCTTCGTAGGTCGCCAGTCCGACGCCGTCATAGACCACCGGTACGCCTTCACCGTCGGTGATTTCCCGAACCCGCTCGGCGAAATCCTCCTCTGAATAATTGATAATATGGTCACAGCCGTAATTTCCGGCGATTTCCGCCTTGGCGGCGGAGCCTACCGTACCGATCACCGTCGCACCCAATTGCTTGGCCCACTGACACATGATCAGCCCGACACCACCGGCAACGGCCTGAATTAAAATGGTTTCACCCTTTTTGACTTCGTAGCTCTGCCTGATTAGGTAATGAGCGGTGATGCCCTTGAACATGGCGGCAGCGGCCGTGTCGAACGGAATTTCATCAGGCAGAGACAGGACATTTTCGGCCTTGGCATTTCGAATCTGGGAATAGGCGCCAATTATCCCATTGCAGGTGGTCACCCTTTGGCCGACGTGCAGACCGGTTACACCTTCACCCATGGCTTCGATTACACCGGCGCCTTCGCTGCCGAGAATGGCCGGAAACTTATCGCCCGGCACGCCGTAGGAACCCGACCGGTGGTAGGTATCACGGAAATTCAGGCCGATGGCTTCCTGGCGGATTCTGACTTGGCCGGGACCGGGGGCGCCGACCTCGACGTCTTCCCACTTCAGAACTTCGGGTCCGCCATATTCGTGAATTACAATCGCTTTGGTCATGTTTTTTCCCGGTCTCTTGCACTCATATTCGACAAGGCGCCGGTTATATCGGCATCACTCTCGTCGCGCAATCTCAACAAAAAGAGCCCGCTGGAATTCCCAACGAGCTTTTTTCAGGTTCATAGGAAATTTATTTTTTCATTTTTGCAGCAGCAGCTGCCTTGGCCTTTTTCGCAGCGACTTTCGCCTTGAACTTTTTGACGTCCGCTTCCGTCAGTTTGTACGGCTTGACGATCTCAACGCCTTTTTCTTTCCAGTAGCGAAGGGCACCCGGATGCACATCACCGGACAGGGCAGAAACGGCCAGTTTGGTCGTTAAGGTGTCCTTTAGCTGTACGGAAAGAGCATGGGCTTCATCGATATGATCCCAAAATGCTTTCATCATATTGTAGACGAGATCGGCATCCATATCAGACCGGACAACCAAACCGACATACGCGCCGGTGGTCAGCACGGGCTCCGAGTTGACCAGGTTTTTGCCATAGGCTTTAGGATCGATGTGAGAAATGAACCGCGCCGGTTGCGAGTAGTATTTTTTCCATGACGGATGACTGAAGCTGGCTTTATCGAGCGGCAGCAGTCGGACTTTGTTGGTCAGGGCCAATTGTGAAATAGCCGGAGAGGGCGCTGCACTGGGTAAAATCCAAACGTCAAATTTGCGATCTTGGAAGGCTTGCGCCGCCGGGCCCCAGCCCATTTTTACCTGGGTAAAATCTTTGCCTGGTTTAAAGCCGGTCATGGCATCGACAATCATTTTCACGTTACGTGTGGCAACACCCGCTGGCGGGCCTATGAAGACCTTTTTACCCTTTATATCCTTATAGGACTTGATGCCCGAACTGTCGTAGACGACAGCGTGATAAACACCGATCGGATAGGAAAAAAGGGATTGCATTGTTTTGGTCATCGCCAGACCGCTTTTAATTTTCTTAAAGGGTCCGATCTCATAAGCCATCAAGCGGTAAGCAACCTGGGCGCCCATGGCGAAATCCATACGGCGCTTGGCCACCAAAACCTGGTGTTTGGTGGCGGCGCCAACAGCGGAAACCTGGATTTTGTGACCGGGCACGTATTTGTTGACGGCTTTGGCCCAGGCCGTGTTAACGAGGAAAGGCGTTGTGCCGGCACCAAGGCTCCCTAATGTGTAGCGTTTTTCCGCAGCATCGGCAGTTGCCACTACATACGTAAACACAACCGCAGAAGCTGCAACTGCGAATTTTTTAAAGTTATTCGTCATATTTTGTTCTCCCTGTTGATATTTGATTTAATCTTAAAAGTTCAATTTAAACAAATGTTACACCCAGCCCGAGACGATAAAACATTACTATAACTCAATTATCTTGTCCAAATTAGGGCAAAGCTATTTTAGTGCTTTCTTCTACTGTCCGGTCTCAGTCACCGTTTGTTTGTTTTTTGCTCGAATTCGATGGAGGACAACGATACCGACACCCACGATCATGCCGCCGATTTGCAGTGTTGGATTGGTGATCAATAGGGCAATCGCCACCACTGTACGTAGGGCGCGCTCCGGCATTGTCAGTTGATGCTGATCACAGCCGATGAACGCCGTGGCAATCAGCCATACCGCCACCGGCATGCGAACCATTATCCAAACAAACTGCGCCAAGTCGAATTCAATGACGAAACTAATGGAAGGATAATAGATAAGAATAAAGGGGATAATGAAACCAACAGCGGCGATCTTGATGGCATTAAATCCGGTGGTCATGGGATTTGATTGGGCAATCGGCGCGGCGGCATAGGCGGCAATGGCGACCGGCGGGGTCACATTGGATAAGACGCCGAAATAGAGCACAAACATGTGCACCAGAAGCGCCGGTATTCCAAGTTGACCGATAACGGGGCCGACAAATAAGACGATAAACAAGTATGCAGGCAGGGTTGGCAGCCCCATGCCAAGAATCAAACAAGCAACCGCCGTTACAGCCAGGGCAGAGAAGAGCGATCCTTCGGCCAGTTCAGCAACAAGGGTACCAAAGTTGCCCGCCACACCGGTCAAACTGACGACGGCGATGACAATACCAATCGAGCCGACAGCCACCATGATCTGAGCGCACTGAGCCCCGCCCTTCTGCAAGGAGTCTACAAATTGCGTCGCGTAAACGCCAATATGTTGGCGTTTATCGGCAGAAATTATGTCAATTCCAATGCCTATCAAAATGGCCGCAACGATGGCTGAGAAACCCGCCATGGCAGCGGATCGTCCGGCAAATAGCACGGTAACCACGACGACCAGCGGCACAATAAATCGCATGGACTCGATCCAGTCATCTTTCGTCAAAGTTGGAATTTGATCTTCCGGCAAAGGTTCGATACCCAAACGCACCGCTTCAGCGTAAACGCTGGCGAAAAGACTGAAATAATAGAAAAAAGCCGGAACTGCGGCGGCGATCGCGATCTGTAAATAAGGAACACCAATTAATTCCGCCATGATAAAGGCGACGGCGGCCATGATTGGCGGGGTAAATTGGCCCCCCGATGAAGCCGCTGCTTCGACAGCGCCGGCAAAAGCGTTGGTAAATCCTTGGCGCTTGATCATGGGAATCGTGAAAACGCCGGTACCAACGACATTGGCCACCGGGCTACCCGAAATCGTGCCGAACATCGCACTGGCGACGATTGCGGAATGTGCCGTCCCGCCACGAATTCGGGCCGTCGCGACAGTCGCCATTTTAAGTAAAATACCGGTGGCGCCCGTGGCTTCCAAAATGGCCCCGAAGACAATGAACACCAGCACGATAGACGAAACAATATCGGTGGGCCGTCCGAACACGCCGCCGAAGCTGAACCAGCTCACTTCCACAACTTCTTCGAAGGTAAATCCGCGATGGCCAAATATACCCGGCAGATCGCCAAACTGGGCGTATACCAACATAAAAATACAGATGATCGGCAAGATAATGCCGAACGCTCGGCGGACCATCTCGATGATCACCAAGGTGCCGAAAAAGCCGATGGACAAGGTCGGCGTTTCCAAAATGACGACGCCGTCCCAAAGACTTTCATAGACTTCAGCAAAGTTGAAAAGCGTGAAAATAAATCCGATTAGTATGGCGACATCGACGATCCACAGCATTAGACGTTTATTAGACGAATCGCCGCCGAATTCCTTAGCGAGCGGCTTGAGCGTCAGCGTGATAATGACAGCGGACCCAATGGCACCACCCAATCGCACCCCTTGTTCGATGAAGGGAAAGGGCCCGGCGCCATAAATGGCAGCAGCGGCGAGGACGAAACCAATCCAAAGACCGACTTGTCGCATGGTATCTTCAAATTTCTGGAGCATTATTTGCGCCGTCCCCTACTTTATATTTATTGTTATTATTATATTTATTGTTATTATTATTGTTATCATAAAATCCCAATATACGGAATTATTGTTTAAATTTTTGAATCGCTCAAATACATAATGTCACTAAATACATAACCGGTGGCCATCACTATTCGGAAAAATTGGATGGATATAATCAAAAAGATGTGTCCCCAATTTTCATTTTATTCATTCTTCTGAATTTCATAGACGAAAACCCCGCCCTCTTCCGAGCTATCAACCAACTGGTGACCGGTATTGGCGCAGAATTCCCGGAAGTCCGCGACGGTGGAGGGATCGGTGGCAATGACCCGGATGGTCTCACCCGGTTCCAGACCACCGATGGCTTTGCGCGCCTTAAGAACAGGTAACGGGCATTTAAGCCCGGAAGTATCTAGTTCCAACATCGTTATGCTATCTCTTGATCTGGATCATCGCTTTCACAGCTAACCCGGTACTAATTTTTTGAGCAATACCCTATTTATTTACTTGCGAAAGCGGGACGACCCTAAGATCATTGCGCCAAATAGCCAAGTAAGAAAAATTGCGCGTATTGGGAGGCCCCTTAAATGCAAACTTGTTTTGACCTAGTTTGGCTCGCCGCCGAGCGGACCCCGGATCATCTGGCCATCGTTGATGATCAGAGCGACAGGCAGCTGACTTACAGCCAGTTGATCGATGAGATTGAGGCCGTCGCCGTGGGACTTCAGCAGCGCGGTGTCAAACCAGGCGACCGGATCGCCACGGTTCTGCCCAGCTTGTTCGACCATGTCATTGTCCTCCTGGCGTTGCAGCGATTGATCGCTGTCCCGGCCTTGATTAATTTCCGCCTCAAGCCGGAGGAAATCGCCCAATTGATCGAATTGGGTGAACTGACCGGCGCCGTCATTCTGGCCAATGAAAATATGGCGGCGGTGTTGAAAGAGGCCCTGCCGGAGGGTGCGCCTCTGCTTTCCGTAGGCGGTGCGGCGGGACCGGCGGAAAATTACGCTCAATGCCGTGGTGACCGATCATCACTTGGCACCGCGCCGATACCCGACCGGGAAGACGAGGCGTTTATCTTTTATACCTCCGGCACGACTGGACTCCCCAAGGGGGTCGTGCTGGCTCAGAAAACCGTTGAGCACCGCATTCTCTGGATATCCACCCAAGCTGGATACCGCTACGGCACCCATAATGTATCCCTGGGCTTCATGCCGTTAAGTCACGCCATCGGCTATTTCGGCGTACTGCTGCTTACTCTGGCCCACAACGGCACCTATCACGTCATGTCGGCCTTCAATCCGGTGGCAGCCAATGACGCGGTGGAGAATCTCGGGGTCAATTACCTATTTGCCGTACCCCAGCTTCTATTTGCCATGACCAAAGCACCCAACTATGACCCGGCCAAAATGAAAAGCCTGGAACTGGTTCTCCATGGCGGTGCGGAAATTTCAGGCGACTTGCTGGATCAGATCGGCGCAGAGTGGCCCTGTCAGATCCGCCATATTTACGGCACCACCGAAACCATGAACTCACTCTATCACCCCAATCCAGTTGGCCATCCATTGCGCCTTCGGCCCGGTTTTTACTCCCGCATCCGCATCATAGAGGTCGGCGGCACGCCTGATCAAATTGTCGGAGTGGGCCAGGAGGGCGAATTAATCATCGACGCCAATGTGGACACCATTTTCTCAAGCTACCTCAACCGGCCTGACGCTACTGCCGAAGCCTTGCGCGATGGCTGGTATTATTCCGGGGACGTTTGCCTCAAACACGAAAACGGTGATGTGGATCTGATCGGCCGGGTCGACGATATGATCAGGTCCGGTGGTGAAAACATCCATCCCTCTGAGGTCGAACCCACCCTTGAGTCCCACCCGGCGATCAAGGAAGTTTCCTTGATTGGAATCCCCGACCCCAAATGGGGCGAGATGGTTGTCGCCTGCCTAACCGCCGTAGATTCTGATTGGGTCGTCGAGGCGGCAGAACTGGATACTTTTATGAAGGAAAGCACCGTCGCCGACTTCAAACGCCCCAAGGCTTACGTCTTTATGAACGCTCTTCCCCGAAATGCCGCCAATAAAATTCTCCGCCGGGAACTACGTGAAATTGCCGTCAATACCCAGGCAGGGGATGGTGACTGGGATTTCGTCACCGTCTAACACAAATTTATATCCATCCACCTAAACTAGGAGTTCAACCCTTGGCTATTTCCGTTTCAGTCATTTACCCCAATTCAGAAGGCGCCCGATTCGATATGGATTATTATGTTAATTCCCACCTTAAGATGGTCGAGGACAGCTGGTATGATCTGGGAATGAAAAGCATCACCATCCACAAAGGCATCAGCGGGCCAAAACCCGCTACGCCGCCGCCCTTCCTGGTTATTGGCATCATGGAATTTGATAGCATCAAGGATTTTTACGCCGCCGGCAAATCCAACGGCAAGGAAATGGCCACCGATCTGGCTAATTTCACCAATATCGAACCGGTGGTCCAGATCAACGAACGTACTGATTAATACACGCTATGCGGAGACACATTGCTTGTGTGCCTCCATGATCTGATTTAAGAACATCTCATGTTTTCAGTTCCCAAACTCGTCGTTCTCGCCGTCATCATCGCGGTGATCTGGTATGGCTTCAAAATATTTTCTCGGGGCCAGCAGGCAAGCAAAAAAGATGACAGTGGCGGCAACGTTTCCCCAGGAAATTCCGAGGGCTCGTCTGACGCTGTCAATATGGTGCAATGCAGCGTCTGCGGCGACTTTGTAGCAGGCAAAGGAGCTACTACCTGCGGCAAGGAAAACTGCCCCTATCCCGGCGCTTGACCCGTCCGGGCGAGCCAAGTATCAATCGCTCTTAATCATCGTTTTTACCGGACAGTAATGAGACCGTATTCATGGGGAACGCGCCACCTAACGGGCAGGATTTCCAGTCACTGATTTTGAAGCTGCAGACCTATTGGGCTGACTACGGCTGCGTCCTTCTGCAACCCTACGATATGGAAATGGGCGCCGGCACTTTTCATCCGGCAACGACGCTGCGCGCCTTGGGGCCCAAGCCCTGGAACGCCGCCTACGTACAGCCTTCGCGTCGGCCCACTGACGGCCGCTACGGTGAAAACCCCAACCGACTCCAGCATTACTATCAGTACCAGGTGATCCTGAAGCCGTCCCCTGAGGATGTGCAGGAGCTTTACCTGAAAAGCCTCTACACCCTAGGCATCAACCGCGACCTGCATGACATCCGCTTTGTCGAAGACGACTGGGAAAGCCCAACCCTGGGTGCCTGGGGTCTTGGCTGGGAAGTCTGGTGCGACGGCATGGAGGTCAGCCAGTTCACCTATTTTCAACAAGTGGGCGGCATCGACTGCAATCCTGTGGCGGCGGAACTGACCTACGGGCTGGAACGCCTCGCAATGTATATTCAGGGGGTCGAGAACGTCTACGATCTGGATTGGAATGGTAAAGGTGTAAAATACGGAGATATTTACCTGCAGGCGGAACAGGAATTCTCCGCTTACAATTTCGAACATGCCAATGCAGATATGCTGACCCGAGAATTCGAAGACGCGGAAAAGGAATGCCAGTCGCTGTTGGGTTGCAAACTGCCCCTGCCCGCCTATGACCAATGCATCAAGGCGTCCCATCGGTTTAACCTTTTAGATGCCCGCGGTGTCATCAGCGTCACCGAGCGCCAGGCCTATATCGTCCGCGTCCGCGCCCTGGCCAAAGGCTGCTGTGAGGTCTGGATCGAAACCCAGGAGGGGGAGGTATGAGTATAATAAATGTATCCCCCCATCCTAACCTTCCCCCGCAAGGGGGGAAGGAATTGGGTGTCGGACTCGTTTTTAGGGCCCCTCTCCCCTTGCGGGAGAGGATTAGGGTAAGGGGGCAGGAATAATGCCTGAACTCCTTTTCGAAATTCTCTCGGAGGAAATCCCTGCCCGCATGCAGGCGCGGGCGGCGGCGAATTTGAAGCGTCTGGTCTGCGATGGCCTTAAAGAGGCCGGTCTGGAATACGATAGCGCTGGCGCCTATGTAACCCCCCGCCGGTTAACCCTGGTGGTTGATGGCCTGCCGAGCGAGACCCCTGACATTTCCGAGGAGCGCCGCGGCCCGGCAACTTCAGCACCGGAGAAAGCCGTGCAGGGTTTCCTCGGCTCCGTCGGTCTAACCATCGATCAGGTGGAAAAGAGGGAAACCAAAAAGGGTAAGTTTTATTTTGCAGTGATCGAAAAGAAGGGAGTTCCCACGGATGAAATATTGGCTCCATTGTTGGCTGATATTATAGAAAATTTCCCGTGGCCGAAATCTATGCGTTGGGCAGGAAACGATATTAGGTGGGTCAGACCAATTCATAGTTTCCTAGCCCTATTCAATGAAGCAAATGTAGATACTTTAATACAGCTCAAAAATCCGGCAAACCAAACGAATCTGTTGATGGCTGGAAATTGCACTCGAGGCCACCGATTCATGGCTGATAGCGAAATTAAAATCAGCGATTTTTCAAATTACAAACAGAAACTAGCGGACGGTTTCGTCCTGATCGATCCAGCTGAACGGCGCGCTAAAATTAAGGCCGACGCTGAGGCGCTAGCCGCCAAAGAAGGACTGCTCCTTACCGACGATCCGGCCTTGCTGGATGAAGTGGCGGGGCTGGTAGAATGGCCGGTGGCGCTGATGGGTTCAATCGATGACGAATTCATGGGCATCCCGCCGGAAGTCCTCATCACCACCATGCGCAAGAACCAGAAGTATTTCGCGCTGGAAAACAAGAACGGCGAGATGGCCAATCGATTTATCGTTGTGGCTAACAAGGAAACGCCCGACGGCGGCGCGGCCATCGTCGCCGGTAATGAGCGGGTCCTGCGGGCCCGCTTGGCTGACGCCAAATTCTTCTGGGATCAGGACCAGAAACAGACCCTGGCCAGCCGCACAACCCAACTGAAAGACATCACCTTCCACGCCAAGCTGGGCACCCTGGATGACAAGATTAACCGGATGCAGGCCTTGGCTGCCGATCTGGCCGATATTGTCGGAGCCGACAAAGACAAGGTGCGTTCGGCCGCGCGTTTAGCCAAAGCCGATCTGGTCACCGGGATGGTCACCGAATTCGCCGATCTGCAAGGTATCATGGGGCGTTATTACGCGCTCAACGACGGCGAATCCCCTGAGATCGCCGATGCCATCGCCCAGCATTATTCCCCCCTGGGCCCGTCCGACGCCTGCCCCACCGAACCGGTCAGCGTCGCTGTATCTCTGGCCGACAAAATCGACACGCTGGTGGGCTTCTGGGCCATCAATGAAAAACCAACGGGCTCCAAGGATCCGTATGCGCTTCGGCGCGCGGCCCTGGGCGTTATCCGACTGGTGATTGAGAACAACAACCGTCTCACCTTGATCGACACTTTCAATTCGGCATGGCAAACCGGCAACTACGACGGCAATGCTAATGAGGCCTGCGCCGACCTCCTCTCCTTCTTCGCTGACCGCTTGAAAGTCCACCTCAAAGAAAAAGGCATCCGGCACGATTTGATCTCGGCGGTATTCGCCCAAAAGGGAGATGGGGGTGGCGAAGATGACCTAGTCCGGCTGCTGGCCCGCGTGAATGCACTGGGTGACTTCCTGAGCACTGATGACGGGGCCAATTTGCTCACCGCCTATAAGCGGGCAGCCAACATTTTGCGAATCGAAGAGAAAAAAGACCACACGACCTATGATGATGCGCCGGACGATACGACGCTGGATCAGGCCGAAGAAAAAGACCTCCATGCTATCCTGAGTTTGATCATCGCCGAAATTTCCCCGATTCTTGCGGATGAGCGCTATGGCGACGCCATGGCAAAACTGGCCAGCCTACGCGCGCCCGTCGATGCCTTCTTCGACCATGTGACGGTGAATTGCGAAGACAAAGCGCTTCGGGTAAATAGGTTACGACTCTTGTCACAAATACGGAAGACCATGAATCAAGTGGCCGATTTTTCTCAGATCGAAGGGGGAGAGCGTTGAGCAACTCCAAATGGGTCTATGCATTCGGCGGAGGAAGCGCCGAAGGCAGTGCCGATATGCGCAATTTATTGGGTGGTAAAGGGGCCAACCTGGCCGAAATGTCGAGCCTCGGTTTGCCGGTGCCGCCTGGTTTCACAGTGACGACCGATGTCTGTTCCTATTACACCGAGAACGATAAGAATTACCCCGACAGCTTGGGTGGCGATGTCAAAGAGGCCTTGGCCAATATTGAGGAAATCATCGGCGCTAAATTCGGCGATGCCGACAATCCGCTGCTGGTCTCGGTCCGTTCCGGTGCCCGGGCGTCCATGCCCGGCATGATGGACACGGTCCTTAATCTCGGCCTCAACGACGAAACGGTTCAAGGGCTGGCTAGGGGCAGCGGCGACGAACGCTTTGCCTATGACAGCTACCGCCGCTTTATCCAGATGTACGGCGACGTGGTGCTGGGCGTCGAACACCATAATTTCGAAGACATCCTGGCCGACCACAAGGATGAAAAAGGGGTCGCCCTGGATACCGAATTGGACGCCGAAGACTGGAAAGTTGTCTGCAAGGAATTCACCGCCATGGTGGAGCAGGAACTGGATAAGCCCTTCCCCCAGGATCCCCACGATCAGCTGTGGGGCGCTATCAGCGCCGTTTTCGGAAGTTGGATGAATAACCGGGCCAAGATTTACCGTAGATTGCACGATATCCCCGAAGAATGGGGCACTGCCGTCAATATTCAGTCCATGGTGTTCGGCAATATGGGCGAAAGCTCCGCCACGGGCGTCTGCTTTACCCGCAATCCGTCCACCGGCGAAAACATCTTTTACGGTGAATATCTGGCCAACGCCCAGGGCGAAGACGTGGTAGCGGGTATCCGCACGCCGCAGCCCCTGACTGATGCGGAAAAAGAACAAAATCATACCGGCCTGCCTTCGATGGAAGAAAATATGCCGGGCTTGTTCCAGGAACTGTGCGATGTCCGCACCAAGCTGGAAGAGCATTATACCGATATGCAGGACATGGAGTTTACCGTCCAGGAGGGAAAACTCTGGATGTTGCAGACGCGCGGCGGCAAACGTACCGCCAAAGCGGCCCTTAGGATTGCAGTCGATATGGCTACGGAGGGTTTGATCACCAAGGAGGAAGCTATCCGCCGGGTCGACCCAGCGCAGCTCGATCAATTGCTGCATCCCACCCTGGACCCGGACGCGCCGAGGAATATTCTGGGTAGGGGCCTGCCGGCCTCCCCCGGTGCGGCCTCCGGAAAAATCGCCTTCTCTGCGCCCGAGGCCGAAATGATGGCCGCCAAAGGGGAGAGGGTCATCCTCGTCCGCATGGAAACCAGCCCCGAGGATATCGGCGGTATGCATGCGGCCGAAGGCATCCTGACCACACGCGGCGGCATGACCAGCCACGCCGCCGTGGTGGCCCGCGGCATGGGACGCCCCTGCGTGGCCGGCGCCGGTGAAATGCAGGTCAGCTATTCCAAGCAAACGCTATCCTGTGGCGGCCAGACCGTGGGTGTGGGCGATATCATCACCATCGACGGCGCTCGCGGCGAGGTCATGTTGGGCGAGGTGGAAACCATTCAACCGGAACTAACCAGCGATTTCGGCCAGTTGATGGAATGGGTGGACCATACCCGATCCCTCAATGTCCGCACCAATGCGGAAACGCCGGAAGATGCCGAAACCGCCATTCATTTCGGCGCCGAGGGCATAGGTCTTTGCCGCACCGAACATATGTTTTTCGACCCGGAACGCATCATTCACATGCGGGAGATGATCCTGGCCTCCGACGAGGCCGGACGCCGGGTGGCGCTGGCCAAACTGCTACCCTACCAGCGGGCCGATTTCATTGAGCTGTTCACTATAATGAAGGGGCTGCCGGTCACGGTGCGCCTGCTGGACCCGCCGTTGCATGAATTCCTACCCACCAGTGACGAGGAAATGAAAATGGTGGCCGAAGCCGCCGGGGCCGAGGTAGAGGAAGTGCGCGCCCGCGCCATCGCCCTCCATGAAGCCAATCCCATGCTAGGTCTACGGGGCTGTCGTCTGGGCATTATGCACCCGGAAATTTACGAAATGCAGTGCCGGGCCATTTTCGAAGCCGCTGCCGAAGTGACCAAATCGTTGGGTGAAACCGTGGAGCCCGAAGTGATGATCCCGCTGGTCGGCACCAAGGAAGAATTCGATATCCTGCATGCCGTGGTCGACCAGGTGGCAAAAGATGTCGGCGAGGAAACGGGCAGCGAGCTTAAATACCTGACAGGCACCATGATCGAGCTGCCCCGGGCAGCTTTACGCGCCGGTGATATCGCCGAGGGGGCAGAGTTCTTTTCCTTCGGCACCAACGACCTGACCCAAACGGCTTTTGGTCTGTCCCGGGACGATTCCGGTTCCTTCCTTGGTCCTTATCAGGAAAAGGGCATCTATGAACGGGACCCCTTCATCAGTATCGACCAGGAAGGCGTCGGTGAGTTGATGGAAATCGCCACCGAGCGCGGACGCAAGACACGCGGCGATTTAAAGCTCGGTATCTGCGGCGAACACGGCGGCGATCCGGCGTCTATCGTTTTTTGCCAGAAGCTGGGTCTCAATTACGTCTCCTGCTCCCCCTACCGGGTGCCCATCGCTAGGCTGGCGGCCGCCCAAGCCGCGTTGGGCGTTGAGGCTTCGGTAAACGCTTAGCTTATTAAATCCTAATTTTTTGGATTTACCCCCCATCCCTACCTTCCCCCGCAAGGGGGGAAGGGGATTTAATTGGGGCTCGTGCCAAGTCCCCCCTCCCCTTGCGGGAGAGGGTTAGGGTGAGGGGGAACTCTTTGACTTACCCTTCGTTAATCCCCGCATAGCGCCGCAGCCTGATGTCCGCCTGTTCCTTGTGGCCCATGAAGCCTTCGAGGGCGCAGAGGCGGGAGCAATATTTGCCGACTTCGACTGAGGCTTCCTCGGTAACTTTCTGGTAGGTGCAGGTCTTAATAAACTTGCCGACCCAGAGGCCGCCGGTGTAGCGCCCCGCCCCTTTGGTGGGGAGCGTGTGGTTGGTACCGATTACCTTGTCGCCGTAGGAAACATTGGTCTCGCCCCCCAGAAACAGCGCACCGTAATTGGTCATGTTTTCCAGGAAGTAGTCGGGATCCTTGGTCATTACCTGGACATGTTCCGAGGCGATGCGGTCGGCTTCTTCCACCATCTCATCGTAACTATCGCAGACGATCACCTGGCCATAGGTATTCCAGGCCTCCCCGGCAACCTCAGCCGTTGGCAGGATAGTCAATTGGCGCTCGACCTCCGCCATGGTATCTTTGGCCAGCTGCTCCGAATTGGTCAGCAGAATGGCCGGACTGGTTGGGCCGTGTTCGGCCTGCCCCAGCAAATCGGCAGCGCATAGTTCACCGTCGGTGCTGTCGTCGGCGATGACCAGGGTCTCCGTCGGCCCGGCCAGCAGATCGATCCCTACTAGCCCAAACAGCTGGCGCTTGGCCTCGGCCACGAAAGCATTACCAGGACCGACCAGCATATCCACCGGCGCAATCTGTTCCGTACCCAAAGCCATGCCACCCATAGCCTGTACGCCACCCAAACACAAAATCTCATTGGCGCCGGCCAGGTCCTGGGCCACCACGATGGCAGGGCTGGGTTTGCCTTCGTAAGGCGGTGCGGCGGCAATGATCCGTTTGACCCCGGCCACTTTGGCGGTGACCACGCTCATATGAGCCGACGCCACCATGGGATACTTTCCGCCCGGCACATAACAGCCGACGGAGTTCACAGGAATGTTCCGGTGACCCAAAGTGACCCCGGGCAGAGTCTCTTCTTCCACATCCACCAGGGCGGCCTTTTGGATTTCGGCAAAACCCCGCACCTGGGCCTGGGCGAACTTGATGTCTTCGATATTCTGCTCGGTCACCTGGTTATAACAGGCGTCAATCTCCGCCCTGCTGAGCTTGAAGCTTTCCGGAGACCAGTTATCGAATTTAGCCGAATAGTCTTTTAGTGCGCCGTCACCACGCTTTTTGATATCGTCCAGGATAGCCTCGACGGTTTCCCTGACTTTGGCTTCCGCCGTATCCTTTTCCTCTTGGCTGATGCCTTCTTTGAGATAATGCGCCATTTAATTCCTACCTTATCTTAATGTTTTAAAAGTCGACTTCCACGCCGATATTCTTATTCAGCGCAGCCCGGTAAACAAGCTCTGCCGCAGCAGCGTCCTGAACACCCAGCCCGACCGACTTATAGAGCGTAATGTCATTGTCGGCAGCCCGGCCCAGCTGGTCTCCAGACACCAGTTCACCGATCTCCGCCACGATGTGATCCTCGGTAATGACGTCGTCACGAATCGGCCACATAAGATCATTGGCCCCCGCCGGCGGTTCCGCCAAGGCGACAAATCGGGCCTCTACGAATACTTTCGATCCCGCTACCACGTCCTCGCCGATCTCTCGCCCCTTCAAATTGAAGCCCACGGAATTTATGTGCGCACCGGGGGGAACCCAAGCCATTTCCATGATCGGCTCGGCCGCATCCGTTGTCCCGCAAATAATTTCTGCGCCTCGGACGGCATCTTCGAAACTGTCGGCAACGACAATTTCCGCGGTAGCTTCTCCTTTAACCCTCTCCGCCAGCGCCGCCGCCTTGTTCCGACTCCGCCCGGCAATTCTGATTTCCTTGATGTCCCGCACCCGGGGTATGGCGCCGATATGGGCGCTGGCCTGAACGCCGGTACCGAGAATGGCCAGCTTAGTAGCATCGGGACGTGCTAATAGGCGGGTCGCCAGGGCCGCCCCCGCCGCCGTCCGCTCCGCCGTTATATGGGTGCCGTCGATGAGCGCGATCTGCCTGCCCGTATCGCCATCGAACAGCGAAATTGCCGCCTGGTGGGATACCAGACCCAACGCATGATTGAGGGGAAAAACACTGACCAGCTTGCAGGCGAGCGCCTTCGAATTAGGCAGGTAGACCGGCATGGCGGCAAGTAGTCCCTTTTTTTCCTCCACCATAGCAGCAATACGAGGTGGCTGAGAGACCTTCCCTGCCGACAATTCCGACATGGCGGGCGCCAGCGCATCGATCAGTGCTTCAAGGTCCAATAATTCTGACGCCTGTTGTTCATTGATTACCAGCATAGTCACGCACTCGCCCCAATGGTTTACAGTTTCCGCCCACAATGCTAGGCAATCGGCAAGGTGAATACAATGAATGGATCAATGCGGGGAACTGGAAATTATGACCGATAGCGTTGACGTAAAAACTTTGACCGCACCACCTTCGTTTACTGGTAAAACGGCCCTGGTGACCGGCGCCGGGAAAGGACTAGGCCGGGCTTGTGCACTCGGTCTGGCGGCAGCAGGCGCAAGGGTCATCGGCGTTGCCCGCACGGAAGGCGATCTTAAAGAAGTCCAGTCTTCAGCTGTCGGTAAATTCGACTATTGGGTCGAAGACGTTATAGAAGACCGTCTCTATAAGCGGATCGAAGAGATGGATCACCTGGATATCCTGGTCGGCTGCGCCGGCGGCAACAAGCCGGAACCGGTCACGGATATTACAACGGAAACCCTGGACTGGATGCTGGGATTGAACGTTCGAGCGATCTTCCGGGCTTCCCAAAGCGCCGCTAAGGTCATGCTGCGGCAGGGCTCTGGCATAATCATCAACATGTCTTCACAAATGGGTCATATCGGAGCGCCCAACCGGACCCTCTATTGTACCACCAAACATGCAGTCGAAGGCTTGACCAAAGCGCTGGCGGTGGAACTGGCGCCTCAAGGCATCCGGGTCAATGCCGTGGCACCGACCTTTATCGACACGCCCATGACTCGCCCCATGTTCGAAAACGAGGAGTTCAAAAAAACCGTGGAAAATAATATTGCCCTTGGCCATGTGGGAACGATTGAGGACGTCGCTGCGGCCGTGATGTTCCTGGCCTCGGAAAATGCCGCCATGGTGACAGGAGAAAGTCTCAAAGTGGATGGCGGCTGGACCGCTTGGTAAATTCGAACAACGTCAAAATGCGCGCAGGCTGAATGGTTTAGGCACCGAATACGATGGCCTCGACTTTCGGCCACACCTGTTTTCCATATTGGCTAAATTTTTCGGCCAAGGACTGAGGAATCTGATTTACCACGACATTTTTAAAATTGGTATGGTCTGACACACGGCGGTACCAGCTCCCCAGATTGGGACGCCTACCTTCCCAAAGGCCGGAAAATTGAAGCATGTCAAGACGCAGAATATAGGGTGCCGCGGCACAGTCGGCCAAAGAGAACTGCTCTCCGGCAATCCAGGAGGATTCCGCCAACTGCATATCGAGACGATCTAGAACGCCATCCAGCTGTTTCAACGCAACCGCCGCCGGTTCTGCATCGATGCCACAATCATGAACCGATATCTGTCTCATCCGGCGCGCCGGGTCGGGGATTTTGGCGAAATGATCTTCCAATTCCGCTTCGGATTTCATTTCCTGCATTTGGTGACGAAGCACCGTCGCGTATGTCGTAACGCCGACAGCCGGATGAACATCATCATCAAAAGTCTTTACCCATAATCTCATGTCGGCGACTACCGCCGGAGATGCGGGTTTTAGGCTTGGCTCAGGAAAGGCGTCATCCAGATATTCATTGATCACGGTAGATTCACGAATGACGACACTATCATACACCAGCGTAGGAACGACGCCTTTAGGATTTAATGCCAAATAAGCGGGTGAAAATTGATCCCCTCGACGAAGGTTCAGCTTTTCCTCTTCCCATACCAGCTGTTTTTCCGCCAAAACTAATTTGACTTTTTGGGCGCAGGTCGATTCAACGCTATGATAAAGAACTAAATTCACTGCCCACCTATGCAATTTCAATAAACGGGATTATATGCTTTTGGTTCCGTTTAATTCTTTGTCGGCGACGCGTCAACGGTAGAACGCCATCAGATACTCCGCTGAAGGAAGCCCGGAGGACGTTGAAGGTCAAGCGGTATACGATGATACGTTAAAAGGGGAAGAATCAAGGCAGCACTTTTATCGTTAACCTGCCAATCGGTTAATCGGCTCCACCTAAATCCTCGATAACCGCGGCCATGAAGTTGGAAGCTTCGGCGCCCGAAACAGCCCGATGATCGAAGGTCATCGACAACGGTATCATGCGGCGTACAACGGGTTGACCGTCCCGGGCGACGACTTCATCCCGGGTCCGGCATACGCCTAAGATGGCGACTTGCGGCGGTGATACGATGGGCGTCGTGTAGCGACCCAACAGTGGCCCGCCATTGGTCAAGGTTATGGTCGCGCCGCGCAGTTCTTCAGCCGGTACGGTGCGCGCTTTCACGGCTTCTCTCAGTTCCTCGAAGCCTTGCCGGAGGTCACCGGTATCTCGGTTACCAATATCGTGCATGACGGGCACAAAGAGACCGGCATCCGTGTTGACGGCAATCCCCAGATCAATTTTTTTGTGAATCCGCAGACCATTCTCGGTGCTGTCATACCAGGCGTTACACATCGGTTCGACCTTGCATCCCGCCGCCATGGCCCGCATGAGCCGCATGGAAATGTCCTGCTCATCGTTCCAATCGCCGATGTCGGCGTCATCCATAATCGTCGTCGAAGCCACTTCGCTGTTGGCATGGGCCATGCGCCGCGCCATTGCGCGCCGCACACCTTTGAGCGGTTCCAGCGGTTCGGCATCGGCGACATCGGCAGCGGCCGTTTCGACATCTTTGGTCGTAATGACATTGCCCTGCCCGGTCGGTGTTACCATGGCCAGGTCCACACCCAACTTCTGCGCCAGAGCCCGCACCGCGGGTGTCGCCTTGCCGGCTTTCCGGGGATCATGGGTTTCCACCTCAACAGACGATTCCTGTATCTCGGCTTCGCCAACATGCTGCCGTCCGACTACGGTCCCAGCATCCTCGCTTTTTCCATCGTCAAAACTAACCAAAGGCGAATCGACTTGAACGACGTCACCCGTCGCCACATGAAGTTTACCGATCTTGCCCGACCAAGGCGACGGCACTTCAACCACGGCCTTGTCGGTTTCAACCGAAACCAATGGCTGATCGGCCACCACATTGTCACCTTCACCCACATGCCAGGCGACAATTTCAGCTTCCTGCAAGCCTTCACCAAGATCAGGCAGATTAAATTCTTTCATGAATATTTCCTTCTAAATTAATCAATGTATTTAAGGTTCTTCGGGAAAAGCAACAGTGCGTCGGGCAGCGTCGACAATGCGCTTTTCACTCACCAGATAGCGGTGTTCCGCTTTGGCATAGGGGATAATCGTATCGTACCCCGTGACCCGCAAAACCGGCGATAATAGGTGTAACAAACCTTTCTCCGCCAAGCGGGCGGCTATTTCGGCACCGAAACCGCCCGTGTAGGGCGCTTCATGGACGATGACGCAGCGCCCGGTCTTTTCCACCGAATTCAGAATTGTCGGCATGTCCAGCGGCGTCAGGGTGGCGACATCGATGACTTCGGCCTCAATCCCCAATCGCGACAACGTGTCCGCGGCGGCCATGGTCTCGGTAACGGCAGCACCCCAACTGACCAAAGTTACACCACTGCCTTCACGTAGAATGAAGCAAAGGTCCAGGGGTAACGCCTCACCATCGTCTCGTACTTCCTGCTTAACTGTCCGATAGACGCGCTTAGGTTCAAGGAACATCACCGGATCAGGGTCTCGAATGGCCGCCAGCAAAAGACCGTAGGCCCGGAGGGGCGATGACGGTATGACCACACGCAGCCCTGGGATATGCGCGAACAGTGCCTCGGTGCTTTCCGAATGATGTTCTGGGCCGTGAATGCCGCCGCCGTAGGGCGCGCGAATGACCAACGGACAGCTCAGGCGTCCCCTGGAACGGTTCCGCAACCGGGCGACATGGCTGATAATCTGATCAAAGGCCGAATAGATAAATCCCAGGAACTGGAACTCGGCAACCGGCTTGAGCCCCGCCGCCGCCATGCCCACGGTGACGCCGCCGATACCGGCTTCCGCCAGGGGCGTATCAACCACGCGTTCAGCGCCATATATTTCCTGCAAGCCTTCGGTTGCCCGGAAGACACCGCCGTTGCGGCCCACATCTTCGCCCAGTAGCACAACGCTGTCATCATCCTGGAGCGCCCGGCCGAGAGCCTGGCAAACGGCGGATACCATTGTAAGTTCAGCCATGTCCTTGCTCCTCTCCTGCCGTATATTCAGCCAGGACAGCGTCCCGCTGATCTTTCAAATCGGCCGGCAGTTCAGCGTACATGTTATCAAACATGGCTTCCGGCGGCTGCGGCTCTAACACTTCATACGCGGCGACGCCTTCATCGATTTTAGCATCAATACCGGATAGGAGATTTTCCTCGTCGGATTTAGACCAAGCCTGGCATTCGGTGAGATAGGTGCGTAACCGTATCAGTGGTTCATTCTTCCAATGGGCGCTCACTTCATCCGGATCACGGTACCTGCTGGCATCGTCAGCGGTAGAGTGATCGGTCAACCGGTAGGTAATGGTCTCCACCACCGTAGGGCAGCCGCCTTCCCGGGCCTTCTCAAGAGCCCGGGATACGGCATCGTAGACTGCAATCACGTCATTGCCGTCCACCTGTTCACCGGGGATACCGGCGGCCAGTCCTTTTTGCGCCAGAGTTTCCGCCGCACTTTGCCTTTCGCGGGGCATGGAAATAGCCCATTGGTTGTTGATGATGATAAAAACCACCGGCACCTGCCATGCGCCGGCAAAATTCATGGCTTCGTAAAAATCCCCTTTCGATGACCCCCCGTCACCTATGGTCGTGACCGCCACCCGCTTTTCATTTCTTAGCTTGAAGGCATAGGCGACGCCGACAGCCTGAGTTGTTTGCGTGGCGATTGGGGTCGCCAGAGGAAAGTCCTGCGACGGCCCGGCAAATACATTGCCCCGTTCATCGCCGCCCCAGAACATGAGGTCCTCATCAATAGTGACGCCACGAACGATCATGGCGGCGGTGTCCCGATAGGTCCCCAGCAATACGTCTTCCTCTTTCATGGCGGAAGCGTAGCCGATGCGAACGGCCTCCTCTCCTAATTCCGGCGCATAGCTGGGAATGCGACCGGTGCGCTGTAAGGCGGTTAATTTGCCGTCGTAACGCCGGGCGAAAGTCATACGTCGATATAGTTCGATCAGTTTATCCTGATCTTCGGCGAAAGGCGGCAATTCGGTGGCGACGCTACCGTCGGGGCTGAGGTAGCGGGTATAAGGAATATCCAGGTTGGTCATGAGAGCCTTCTGTCTGACAGGTTAAACCCCATCATAACCGCCGGGCTATAAAATATTCTTGCGAAATACTGTGCTTAAAGGGCTATAAATGCATTAATATCAATTTTTATCGCTGAAAAATGAGAAATTTATGCATAATCTTGAGTTTGATGCAGTAGATTTGAAAATCCTCGATCACTTACAAAAAAATGCCAGGGCATCAAACAACGATCTGGCAAACATCGCCCTTTTGTCGGCCTCCCAATGCCACAGACGGGTCAAGCGATTGGAAAAAATAGGAGTCATCAAAGGATATAGCGCTGAGATCGACCCCTTACAGGTCGGGCTTGAAATCAACGCTTTCGTCCATGTGACCCTGGGTACACACGGTGAGAATCCGGCAAAATCCTTTATTGCCGCCATTGAGCAGATCCAGGAAATTCAGGAATGCTATTCTTTAACCGGCGATACCGATTATCTGCTGCGGGTAGCCATGCCCAGCCTGCCGGCCTTTTCCGATTTTCTTATGCACAAATTAATGCCGCTGCCCATGATCGGCAGCTTCAAGTCGAACATCGTCCTGGAAGAAGTCCGCAAACGGCATCGGTTGCCGCTGGGTCATTTGGCCTGAATTCAATCTCGGTCAAACGATGCTGCTTTCCTTGCCCTGCCAGTATTTTTCTTTGATGGCCGTTTTTTGAATTTTTCCCACGGCTGTCTTTGGCAATGATTCGACGATCTTGATCATGCGGGGCCGCTTGAAGCGAGCCACTTTCTCCGCGCAGAAATCGATCAATTCCTGTTCATCCGCATTCTTGCCAGCTTCCAGCACCACATGGGCAGCGGGCAACTCACCCCAATGGTCGTCAGGAATGCCGAACACAGCACATTCATTGACGGCTTCATGCTGATAGAGAGCGCCTTCGATTTCCGTCGGAAATATGTTCTCGCCGCCGGAGATGATCATTTCCTTGGACCGATCGACCAGAAACAAAAAACCGTCCTCATCGAAATAGCCTACGTCGCCCGTTTTCAGCCAGCCATCCTCGGTAATGGTCTCTGCCGTCTTTTCGGCATCTTTATAATAACCCATCATGACATTGATGCCTCGGGTGGAAACCTCACCTGGTTCTCCCGCCGGCAGAATATTACCGTCTGCATCAAGCGCCGCCAGCTCTATATCCTGAAAAGGTCGACCGACGCTCTTGGGCTTGCTGAGAATAAATTCCGGTGGCCGGATGGTCATATTACCGGCTTCTGATTGACCGTACTGATCTTCCCATACAACATCGGGAAGAACTTCGAGCATGCGGTGTAATTGCGCCGTTGAAGTCGGCGATCCGCCGTAGTTTACATAGCGCAGGTTCCTGACGCGTTCAGGCGTAAAATTTTCGTGGCTGAGAACGCTGTTGATCTGGGTGGGCACCAGGAAAGCACTGCTGATACCTTTGTTCTCGACCCATTCAATAAATTCGCTGGCATCCCAAGCCGGCATCATATGACAGATATTGCCCATTTTGATGCCGGTTATGAACCAGACAAACAGTCCGGCGATGTGAAATAATGGAGTCGAGCAACAAACCACGTCGCCGTGTTCAACTCGGTATTCTCGCTGCGCCCGGACAGCGCAAATAACCCGCGAGGCATGATTGACCATGACACATTTGGGAAAACCCGTTGTGCCGCCGGTGAAAGTAATAGCGAATGGATCGGTATCGGCTATTTCCACGGATGGCACGTCAGTAGATGCATCGCCTAGGAAATTTTCCAAGGTTTCGACGTCGCCCTGTCTGTTACCGCCAAAAATGACGGTTTTAGTTCCTGCCGGCAGATCATCGCTGACCCGGTTTAAATTCTCCAATAGGGGAGCATGAACAAAAATGAGTTCAATATCTGATTTGGCGACAACATGACTGAGTTCGTCGTCGGAAAAGCGTGCTGGCAGATGCGCTAAAATACCGCCCGACCGGGCGACGCCAAAAAATATCGATCCATAATCAAGCTGGTTGGTCGACAAAATGGCGACGATGTGACCCTTGCCGTAACCTTGTGCAGTGAGTGCGTTGGCTACTCGGTTAGATGCCCTGTCTAGTTCTTTGTAGGATATTTCCTGGTCGCCAGCCACAATGGCTACTTTATCGGGGTTGCGGGCTACCCCTTCAGTCAATAAGTCGCCGATCAGCATATTCCCCCTCCACAATTTTTATAAAATTGTTCGATACCAGAACATTTATATGTTTTTGGCAGTTTAGGCAATCATTGGTCATTAATATCAATGGAGATTCCAGTGATCCAGGCAGTTTCAAAATACGGTACTTCGCCCCCTATTTCTGTCATCATGTGTTTTACAAAACGCGGCCATACACGGCATAATACCTTAGTAATCTAATTATCAATCGCACCATTGAGAGGGATTTATGTCCACAGTTATTGATGTTCACACACATATGCTCAATGACCGCTGGCTGGAATTGATTCTGGAGCATGGCGGCCGTTACACCTGCAAGGAGCTTGGCGGACAACGGGTAATTCACATGGATGGGGCGCCGTTTATGACTTTGATGGACCCGATGTTCGACTATGCCCAGCGCATCAAGGATATGGATGACGCCAAAGTCGATATCGCTGTGGTCTCTTTGACTTGCCCAAGCGTTTATTGGGGCGGCGAGGACATCAGCGTTTCCACGGCCCAGGTGATGAACGACGATATGGCCAATCAACAAGCCACCTATCCTGACCGCATCCGCTATTTTGCGACGCTGCCCTGGCAGTATCCCGAAAAAGCAGTAACTGAGCTCACCCGGGCCTGCGATGAAAAAGGCGCCTCCGGGGTCTTCGTCTCGGCCAATGTCAGCGGCATGTCCTTGACCGATGAGCTGTTCATACCGATCTGGGATGAGATCAATCGTCGCGGGTTGCCCATTCTCGTACACCCGGCAGCACCTCCCGGCGTCGGTGATATGGACATGCAGCGCTACAATTTGGTAGCATCGGTGGGCTTCATGTTTGATACCACCCTGGCAATTTCCCGGATGATCTATGACGCCTTCTTTGAGCGTTACAAAGACTTAAAAATTATTGCCAGCCATGCTGGCGGCATGCTGCCTTACATTGTGGGACGGCTCGATTTCTGCCACCAGAACATGCCTCCAGCCCGTGAGCGCATCGAGGAACCGCCCAGCACTTATTTCGACCAGATTTACTTTGACACGGTTACCTTCCGGCAGGAAGCCTTGCAGCTTTGCGTCGATGTGGCTGGCACATCCAACGTACTCTATGGGTCGGATTACCCCCACAACATCGGGGATATGAAAGGCTGTCTGTCTCGGGTTGACGCCCTTTCTGCCGACCAGCGGGACGCCGTCCGCGGTAAAAACGCGGAAAGAATTTTCGGCTTTTAAATCACCCGAGCGAAACACTGCCGACCTATCGAAATCAACCTGGGCGCAGATAAATCTGCGCCCATTTTGCTTCAGACTCGAAACGAATTTACAAGATGAATCCCATAGCCGCATATCTCATATATAGCGTAGCGTGAGAATACAAATTTGATNGGCGAAATTTTTTAAGTGAATAAATTTTTTTACTGCTGGGTGGTTNGTTNTCCTCAGATTTCAAAACGAACGATCAATTGTTCAAATAAACTTTTGACCATTGCGCCGACGGCATTATCACTATAGACGGCAATGGCGTGATTGAAGCGTACAATCCGGCGGCGGAATTAATATTTGGATACTCTGCCGAAGAAGCGATCCGACAAAGCCTCAACTTAATTGTCCCGATAAACCAAAAAGACGAACATGCGCGGTATATCAAAGACTCAGACCTTCATGCGCCCAAGATCATTCACCGGGAAAGAGAGTTAAACGGCCTGCACAAGTCGGGCAAACTGATCCCCATAAAATTAAAAGTCACCCCCATGTCTAGCGACGGCGAAACAACATATGTCGGCACAATAAGAGATATCAGTGATCGTATAAAATCCAAAAACGAATTAAACGATCAGGCGGAACGCCACCCGGAAGACCGATTACACCAGCATTTTTTCGCGCCATGAAACACGTGCCGGTGGGAATGTCTTATTGGGATCCGGACGAACGCCTTATTCATTGGAATGAGTAGTTTGAACAAATAGACAGCTACTTCAGCGATCCCCTAGTCCACGGCATGAGCTATGAAGATACACTTCGATCGAGAACCAGATCACCTGTTTTTCCCCATGCGGCAGATCAAATGGAGGAATGGGTGGCCGATCGGTTACAGAAATTCCGCGCCAGATCATTCGAGAGAAAAATTATTCTGCCGGCTGATAACCACTCAATAAATCACCACAATTTGATTCGGCAAAAACGCCTTACCAACAAATCGACGATTGTCATTATCTCTGAAGAAACGGAACTTTGCCCCAATATAAAAGTCCTGATAATGACCGGTTTCGCCGAAAAATCTTTGTTGGAGACGAGTGATCTATCCATCATATACAAATCGTTCGGAAAGACGCAATTGTCCGAAGCCCTGAACGCGGTGATCACCGGTTAACAGGTTTACCGGTCCCTGTCGAAGCCCCTTTAGGAAACCTCCTTAGAGCCCGGTGCCGACTTTAACGTCTTCGGACTTGATCTCGTAACCAGCGTTCTTGGCCTCCAGCTCGATCAAGGCGGCAAAATCGCAATCCGTATAGCCGCTGCCGATCAAGTTCTGGATAATCTCACGGGTCATGGCGGCAATGGGCATGGGAACTTCCAGATTGTGGGCTGCGGATAAACCCAGATCCATGTCTTTGCGCAGCAGCAGCGGAGTAAAGGTGGGCGTAAAATCCAGATTCACCATGGCCGGCGTTTTATAGGCGGAAAAGGGAGAACCCATAACGCTTTTGTTGATGAAATCCAGAAAAGCGTGACGCGGCACACCGCCTTTTTCAGCCAGCACCGTGATCTCCGCCAAGGACTGGGCGACAACTCCCAGATAAACGTTGTGGCAAATTTTCACCATGCGGGCCAGTTCACCCTCGCCCACATAGCTGACCCCTTCACCGACGGCCAGTAGATAGGGTTCAGCTTCTTCAAAGGCTTCCTTGTCACCCGAGGCAACGATAGAAAGTTTACCTGCCGCCACCACTTTGGCGTTGCCGCTCACTGGCGCATCGATCATGGCGGTACCGACTTTTGTGGCATATTCTCGTACCTGTTTAGAGGCCTCTTCGGAGATAGTGGTGCAGTCAATCAGCATTCTTGGTTTTTGGCCATCGACGGTCAACACACCCATAGCGCCCGTGGTCACTTCGATAAAATCATCCGGGCCACCCACCATAGTGAAAACGATATCCCGGTCTGCCAAATCTGTTGGGTTGTCGACGACGGTGGCGCCAAGTTCCGCCAAGGGTTCGGCCTTTGACCGGGTGCGGTTCCAAACCGATACATCGGCGCCGACCTTAAGCAGTCGCTCGACCATGGCATAGCCCATGCGCCCGACACCGATCCAGCCAACTGTGAAATCCTTAAGATTGTTCTCAGCCATTTTCCCGTCATCCCCTTTATTCTATCAAATATCTATGCAAACGATTGCAGAGCATATACCATTAGCCTTAAAAGATAAAAAGAAGATTGTTGAAATCGATAAAAAAACCATCAGAAGGCGGAAAAATGGCTCAATCCAGGGTCACATTGCGGGATATAGCGGATAAAATCGGTGTTCATCCATCGACGGTGTCGCGCGTCCTCAATCCGAAAACCCGCCAAATGGTTACCGAAGAAATTGCAGATAAGGTTTTGAGCGCTGCTGAAGAAATGGGCTATCGGCCGAACCTGTTTGCCCTCAGCCTGAAGACCAACCGCTCCTTCACAGTGGGCGTCATGGTGCCCGACCTCACCAATCCGGCCTTTGCACCCATTATCAAAGGCATCGACAACGTGCTTGAGCAAAGCGGTTACAACGTCATTGTCGCCAACACGGATAACCTCATTGATAAACAACAGCGGAGTGTCGAAAAATTCCGCGAGCGGCATGTGGATGGGCTGATCATTGCCACGGCCCAGCGGAAGGACAGCGTCATCGATGAATGCTGTGCCGAAGGCACACCATTTGTCCTGGCCGTCCGGGCGTCCACGGATATCGGCGTCTCGTCGGTAGTCAGCGATGAGAATGTGGGCGCCAATATGGTGATTTCCCACCTGGCCCAATTGGGGCATACGAAAATCGCCCATGTCGCGGGACCGCAATTTTATTCAACCGGCTTCGAACGCCATCAGGGGTTTTTACAGGGAATGCAGAATGCCGGGCTGAACCCTGATCCGGAATTAATCGCCTTCTGCGACGCTTTCACCGAGGAGGAAGGCCGCCGGGCCACCAGCAAACTATTGGCCATGCGCAAAAAGTTCACGGCCATATTTGCCGCCAACGATATGCTGGCGCTCGGCGTTTATGACGAATTGGAAGCAGACGGCATCAGGTGCGGCACGGATATCTCCGTGGTCGGCTTCGACGATATGCCCTTTGCGGATAAGTTCAATCCGCCTCTCACCACCGTGCACACCCCTTTGATTGACGTCGGCGCCGAAGCGGCGCGAATTTTGCTAGAGCAAATCGACAACCCGGATATTCCCGCCCGGACCATCAAACTGAAACCGGATTTGATTGTGCGCAAATCATCGGGGCCGGTTGAATAGAGGGTTTGGTGCCCCCCCCGGTCTTAGCTTACTGCCGCCGACCAGTCCTTGCCTTCCAAAATTTCTTTCACCCGCCGCATGAAGGCGCCGGAGTAGGAACCATCGATGGCGCGATGATCGAAGCTTTGGGCCAGGATGCCGACCGGTCTAATGGCGATAACGTCTTCACCGTCCCGCTCTATCACCAGAGGCCGCTTGGTAATGCCGTCGGTGGACAGGATCGCCACTTGCGGCTGGTTGATGATGGGTGCGGTGATCAGCGTGCCGAACGAGCCGTTATTGGAAATGGTGTAGGTGGCATCAGCAAATTCATCAGGGTTAAGGGCATCGGCACGGCCGCGCGTCGCCAGATCATTGGTCGCGCGGGCAATTTCCGTGACTGCCTTAAGGTCCGCATCCCGGATCACCGGTGCTACTAGTCCCTCGAAATTGAGATCGATGGCCATGGCCAGATTGACCCGGTCGAACACCACCAGATTTTCGTCTTCAATATGGCCATTAACGTTGGGAAATTCCTTGATAGCCGAACAAACTGCCTTGGCGATGAACGGCAGATAGGTAAGCGAATAGCCTTCCCGCTTCTTCCATTCAGCACCGATCAATTTCCGCGCCTTAGCGACAGCAGAAAAATCCACCTCAACGGCCTGCAAAACATGGGGGCTGGTGGCCTTGGAGCGCACCATATGTTCGGCCGTCATTTTGCGGCGATAGCTGAAGGGTATAATGGTGCGGCCATCGCCTGAACTCGGCGGCGTTGCCGATGCGAGTGCCGGTGAGGGTGCTGGCGCAGGAGCAGAAGCCGGAACGGGGGCGGCTCCGCCTTTAATATGGGCCAGAACGTCGCCCCGTTTGATCCTGCCGTCCCGGCCCGTGCCGGGAATCTGTGCAACATCGAGGTTATTCTCAGCAATCAATTTACGCACCACCGGCGACAGCCTTTTGCTCGGATCGAGCTTTGATTTCCGAGTGCTGGTGGGTGCCGTTACCGTTGCGGCAGCCGGCTTCTCTTCCTGCTCCGGTCCAGTGGTTGTTGCCATCTTGCCGTCATCAATAATAGCCAGTGTTACGCCAATTCCGACCGTGGCACCGGCCGGGACCAGAATTTCTTTCAACACGCCGCCGGTCGGCGCGGGTACTTCCATTTCGACCTTATCGGTGCCGATTTCGAACAGCAGTTCGTTTTCTTTAACGGTGTCGCCGACTTCTTTATGCCAAACGGTCAAGGTGCCTTCCGAGACCGTCTCTCCCATTTGGGGCATGATGACGTCCATATCAGTCGACCTCCCGGCGCACGGTCTCGAAGATGCGCTCAGATGACGGCAGCATGACATCTTCCAATTCGTCCGCCGACGCCAATGGTATGTGCGGCGTGGTAATGCGAACAATCGGCATGTCCAGATCGTAAAAACATTCCTCGGCGATGATCGATGAAATCTCGGCGCCCCAACCGCACAACCGGGGATTTTCTTCCACTGTCACCACCCGGGCTGATTTTTTTACCTGCTGGAAGATCGTTTGGGTGTCGAGAGGCACCAGGCTCCGCACATCGACGACGCTGGCGGAGATACCTTCTTCCGCCTGCAAACGCTCAGCAGCCTCGAGAGAGAGCGGCACCATGGCAGCCAGGGCCAGGATGGTCACATCGTCGCCCTCACGGACAACCTTAGCCGTACCAACTTCGTCCACATACTCGCCATCGGGCACTTCGCCCTTCTCGGCATAGAGGGATTTCTGTTCAAAAAAGATCACCGGATCGGGGTCCCGGATGGCAGCGGCCAACAAACCCTTGATATCCGCCGGTGTCGAAGGCGCAACAACCTTAAGGCCGGGAATCATCATGGGCCAGTTTTCCACTGACTGGGAATGCTGCGCGCCAAAGCGAACGCCGCCGCCGTTGGCAGTGCGGATGACCAAGGGCATGGTCACCTGTCCGCCCGTCATATAGCGGGCCTTGGCGATCTGGTTGGCGATGATATCCCAGCAAACCGCCAAAAAGTCCGAGAACATGATTTCGGCTATGGGGATTAGGCCGGTCATGGCCGCGCCCATAGTGGCGCCCAGAATGGCCTGTTCGGATATTGGGGTGTCCTTTACCCGTTTGGGTCCAAATTGGTCCAGCAATCCGACGGTGGTTTTAAAAACGCCGCCGGCCTCGGCTACGTCCTCGCCGAGAAAAACCACCCGTTCATCCCGCTCCATCTCCTGCGCAATAGCAGCCGCGACGGCCTCACGATAAGTTAGTTCCGCCATGACGCACCTCCATCGGCCCAAACATCCGTAAACGCTATTTCCTTTTGTGGCGATGGCGACGCCTTACATATTTCAGTCGCTTCATCGACGGCTTTAATGACGTCTTCTTCCATTCCGGAGACGACGTCTTCCTTGATGCCAAAATCCAGCAAACGCTGGCGATACAAAGGTATTGGGTCTTTTTTCAGCCATTCGTCCAATTCGCCATCAGGGCGATAGGTTGCGGGATCGGCGCGGGAATGGCCGGAATGGCGATAGGTCATGGCTTCGACCAAAGAGGGTCCGTCACCGGCCCGGGCTTTTTCGAAAGCTATAACAGCCGTTCGGTACACCTCATCTGCATCGTTACCGTCAACAACAATTCGCGGCAGGCCATAGGCTGAAGCCCGGTCAGCCGCAGGATGTTCAACGGCCGTGACGGCGTCGATGGGCGTATATTCCATATACAAATTGTTTTCGCAGACGAAGACCACGGGCAGCTTTTCAACCACGGCATAATTCAAGGATTCATGAAACGCCCCGATATTGGCGGCGCCATCACCGAAGTAGCAAACTGAGACTTGACCGGTCTCGTTATATTGCGCCTGCCAGGCCGTCCCCAGGGCAATCGGCAAATGAGCACCGATGATGGCGTAAGAACCCATCACGCCGTGTTCGACACTGGTCAAATGCATGGAACCGCCCTTGCCGTTCATCAGGCCACATTCCCGCCCCATCAACTCGCCAAGCACACCCGATATTGGGGCTCCCCTGACCAAGGTTTGGGCATGGCCACGATGAGTACCAAAAGAGTAATCATCTGGATTCATGGCAACGGCAAAACCAGCGGCAATGGCTTCCTGGCCAATACTCAAATGGCTCGTGCCTTTGATCAAATTTTGAAAAAACAAATCATGGGCGCGCTGCTCCACATGACGTACTTCCAACTGAAGGCGATACATTTCAAGACGGTTTTCCTCGCCAATATCGTCGTTCAGGCCGACTTTCGCTTTCTTTTTCGGTGCTTCTTTCTTCGCCACTTTTCCGCCCCCTTATACCCTTGGAGAAAGTTTTTTCATCACTAATTCGGCAAATTTAGATTCGGCACTTGCCGTTTTCAAAAAACTGCGTATTATCTCTGCAATCGATTGCATGAATTTAAGCTGATGATCACATAGACACCCCAAACTGTCAATATATTTGCATTTTAGGGTGGAAAAAGCGGGCAAAAGTGGGATTTTTTGCTACAATCAGCGCAAAGATAATGGGCTTAGGAATTTATCGGGAGAACTTTAATGTATTACAACCGACCGCACGCCACAGCCACCTGGGGCACCATGGGAACCGACTGGGAAGCTGGTGTCGATTTTCAGAAAATGAACAAGGATCGCGCGGAACGCGCCCGCCAAGCCATTGAAGACGCGGGACTGGCGGCGACGCTTTGCTTCAATTTCGACAACATCCGCTATATCACCGGTACCCATATCGGCGAATGGGCGCGGGACAAGTTCGACCGCTATGCCCTTTGCCCGTCCGACGGCAGCCCCTTTCTGTGGGATCCGGCGCCCCCGGCAAAGCGCAAAAGTGCTCCCTGGATGGGCAATCGGGTGGATGCACCGGTCTCGACCATGCAAGGCGCGCTGCCCCCGGAACACGGCATTCAAGATGTCTTTGCCAAACAGATAAAAGAAAAGCTGCTTGATCTGGGCATCGAAAAAGAACCCATCGGCATTGATGTCATGGAATTGCCCATGATGCGCGCCCTGGAAAAAGAAGGTATCAATATCGTCGATGGCCAGCAGGCCATGCTCAACGCCCGTGAGGTCAAGACGGACGAAGAGATCGAACTTCTGAAACAAGCGTCTGCCATGGTCGACGGCACCTATTTGGATATTGCCAAGGCGATCCGGCCCGGCGCACGGGAGAGCGATCTGGTGGCCATCGCCAATGAAAAGCTCTACGCCATGGGCTCGGAGCGAGTTGAATGCGTCAATTCGGTGGCCGGCCCACGTGGTGCGCCTCACTCCCACACCTTCTCGGACCGCATCATTCAGCCGGGCGACATGATCTTTTTGGACATCATGCATTCCTATGTAGGTTATCACACCTGTTATTACCGCACCTTTATCTGCGGTATTCCAAATGACGCCCAAAAAGAAGCTTACGAAAAATGCTCACAATGGGTCAGCGCCGCTATCGACGCCATCAAGCCGGGTGCAAAATTGGACGATATCGCCAATGTCTGGCCCAAAGCAGAGGAATTCGGTTACGCTAACGAAGACGAAGCCTTCCTGCTGCAGTTTGGCCACGGCATCGGCCTCAGCCTTTGGGAACGTCCTATCATTTCCCGGCGTTATATGGGTCAGAATACGGAACTCAAAAAAGGCATGGTTTTCGCCGTCGAATGCTGGAAAGGCGCCGAAGATGGCTCCGGCGCTGCACGGATCGAGGAAGAAGTGGTCGTTACTGAAGACGGTTGCGAAATCATCACCAACTTCCCCAGTGACCATTTGATCTCCTGCGGCCTGCCGGGATGCGAGATTTATTGATTCGAAGTTTGGCGTCCCCTCACCCTAACCCTCTCCCGCAAAGGGAGAGGGGACAAAATATTCTCCTTCCCCCCGCTGCGGGGGAAGGTTGGGATGGAGGGGGTTAAATCAACCCCAAGAGGACTCAATATTGGATAAAATCTGGGTCACGGTCATCACCGGATTTTTGGGCAGCGGCAAGACAACGCTCTTGAATACGCTGCTCAACCACTCGGCTATGTCGCAGGCCGCCGTTATCGTAAACGAGTTCGGCGAGGTGGGACTTGATTACGACCTGATCGAAAAATCTGATGAAAATGTGGTGCAACTGGCCAACGGCTGCCTCTGCTGCACCGTCAAAAGCGACCTAATTGACACCTTCCGCGATCTCCAAATCCAGCGCAATGCCGGCACCATCCCCTATTTCGACCGTGTGATCATTGAAACCACCGGCATCGCCGATCCGGGTCCCGTGCTGCAGATTATCCTCACCAACCCAATGGTGGTGAACCACTACGCCCTGGACGGGGTGGTCACGACCGCCGACGCCATCAACGGCATCTCATCGCTGGACCGCTTTCCCGAATGCGTCAAACAAGCGGCCATCGCCGACCGCATTGTGCTCACCAAAGTGGATTTGGTTGATGACGATAGCCAAATCAAAACCCTGCATGAACGCTTGCGGACTCTAAACCCGGCAGCACCGATCATAGAAACGGCCACCGTAGACGCCGATCCCGCGGACCTCTTCGGATCCGGCATGTTCGATGCCGACACTAAGCAGGTGGATTTACGCGCCTGGCTCAATCCGGAAGCTTACAAAAACCGCCCGGATTCAGATAAGGTTAAGGCGGACACGGCGATGTCGGAACCGGACGCCGCCGCCCTTGCGTATTATAGCGAACACGGCCACGCACCAGATACCGCTCACAACCACGATGCGGCCATCAACTCGTTTGTCCTGGTGCGGGAGAAACCGATCTCGCTCAATATGCTCAGTATGTTTCTGGAAGGACTGACCAACGAAGCGGGGCCCGATCTGCTTCGGGTTAAGGGCATCGTTAATATTGAAGAACGTCCGGACGAACCCGGTGTAATCCAAGGCGCCCAGCAGATTTTTCACTCACTGGAGTTTCTTGACGGCTGGCCCAACGACGACCGGCGTACCCGGATTGTCTTCATTACGCGCAATATTGATCAGCACTATATCGAAGAGACTTTCGAATTGATTGAACGGGTCGCCCAGCGTACGCTGGCGGCTGCAACCGACCTTTAGAGAAGCCGAACAGTAAAATTAGGGAGGAAAAGCATTATGCTTTTTGTCATATTCTGCATCGATAAACCGGGTATGGAGGAAAAGCGCGCTGCCGCCATGAAACCCCATGTGGACTATCTGGCGACGGGGGTCATCAAGCTCGTGATGTCCGGACCCTTGACGTCCGACGACGGTGAGAAAGTCATCGGCAGCCTCTATGTCGTAGAGGCCGAAAACCGCGCCGAAATCGAAGAATTTCAGAAAAACGACCCGCTCGTCCAGGCCGATATCTGGGAAACGGTCGAAGTCCGCGCCTTCAACAAGCGCGTCGATAATCGGGACTAGTCACGTCAAATAAGCATCTAATTTAATCAGGAGGAACATAAAATGGATTTAGGTCTAAAAGGGAAAAACGCCGCCATCACCGGTTCAAGCCAAGGAATTGGTAACGCCATCGCCAATTCGCTGGCCGATGAGGGCTGCAATGTAGCGCTATCTGCGCGCAATCAGGACCGGCTTGATCAGGCCGTCGCCGAATGTGAAGCCAAGGGCGTCAAAGCCGTTGGTATCATCTGCGACCTATCAACCGAGGACGGCTGCGCAAAATTCATCGAGGAAGCCGGGAGCCAATTGGGTGACCTCGATATTCTGGTCAACAATGTGGGTGGCATGATTCCGGGCACCTTGGACAGCATGACCGAAGAAACCTGGGGTACGGTTCTGAACACCAACCTGATGTCCTTCGTCTACACGACAAAATATGCCGTGCCGCATCTTAAAAAATCCAGCGCCGGCCGCATTCTCAATGTCTCAGGGGTGACCGGTAAACAGCTTCTGCCGGGCGCCCTGACCACCACCATCCCCAACACCGCTATTCACGGTTTTGCCAAGATCATGGCGGCGGAACTGGGACCGGACGGCATCACCGTCAACACCATCTGCCCGGGCTTTACCAATACGGAATCCTGGGGTCCCCGCGCCGAGGGTATGGCCAAAATGAAAGGCATTACGCCTGATCAAGTGCGGGACGGTATCTCGGGTCAGACCTTGCTGGGCCGCTGGGCCGATCCCCAGGAAATCGGCGATGCTGCTGCCTGGATCGTGTCCGAGAAGAACAGCTACCAAACCGGAACGGTCGTTGAAGTATGCGGTGGATTTTCCAAATATATTTAACCTCTACCAGTAAGGAGTAAACATGGATCATTTTACTATCCAAACCGGGGATTACAATATCCGGCCGGGCCTCGTAGGCTCCCACGAGAATGCTTGGCGCTGGCTATCCAAACCCGGGACATGGCTCGATGGCGCCCAACGTGTCGCTGTCGCCGCTGAAATTCGCCAAGCCCACAGTTGCAAACTGTGCGCCGAAAAAAAGGAAGCCTTGTCACCCAATGTTGTCCAGGGGGAGCATGACAGCTTAGGTGTTCTGAACGCAAACCAGGTCGGTGTCATCCATCAAGTCGCCACTGATTCGGGCCGCACCAGCGAGGCCTGGTGCCGGGGCGCCATTGACGCCGGCATGGGCGAAGGTGAATTTGTCGAAATATCAGGCATTGTCGCCATGGTGATGATGATGGACACCTTCAAGCGGGGTATGGGCCTTTCGGAAGACCAATTACCGGCAGCCGAATCCGGGGAAACCAGCCGTTACGTCTCGCCCGGCGCCAAACGTCAGGCTGCCTGGGTACCCATCACCGAACCCGAAGACGTCAGTGACAGTGACGGCCCCATGTATCCGAGTCCTAAGGCTGGTTACATCTACCGGGCGCTCTCCAGCGTTCCGGATTCCATGCGGGCCTATTGGGATCTGGCCAATGAACACTATATACCGGGCCAGTTTATATACGACTTCGCCACCACTGCCCGGTCAATTCTGCGGCCGCAAATCGAATTAATTGCCGCCAGGGTGGCGGCGCTGCATCAATGTGCTTATTGAACGACGGCTCACGCCAACATGCTCCGTGAGAGCAGCAAAATAAGCGATCAGGAAATTGATCTCAGCAACGTCACCGAAGGGTTGTCGGACTACACCAGCATCCCCGATGCTGATATCATCGTTGATTTTGCCGAAGCGATCGTCTCTAGGGATACCGCGCGCATCACTGCCGCCCGCTCAGCCATCCAGGAAAATATGAGCGAGGAACAGCTGGTGGATACCGCCGCCGTGGCGGCGGCCTTTCATGGCTTTGTCCGCGTCGCCGACGCCAATGGTATTCCCTACGATACCGCGGTCATGGGTGGCGACGATCCTGAACTGCGCAAAGAGGTCGGCGTCGACGATTTCTACGCTATCCACGATCGCGCCTGAACACAACAATAACCTGGTACATTTGCAAAAATATGTACCAGGTTAACTTTCTCGCTCTGGTGCCTCATGATCATTGATATGCACACCCATTACGTTCCGGCCGATCTGGCAGATGCTTTTCGGGGACGGAAGGTTCCGCCTTACATCGAAACGAAAGAAGATGGTTTTGAAATCTTCCACATGCCCCATGGACCTCTCGCTTTCCCGCCTTCCTTCGTCGACATGGAAGCACGGCTTGGATATATGGAAGAGCAAGGTGTTGCTCGGCAGGTGGTGTCTTTTCCGGGCTTGTTCGGTCTCGACAGCATTGCCGCTGACGAGAGCTTGCCGTTGGTGAAAATGTTCAATGACGCTACCGCGCAGCTTACTGAAAGTCACAGCGGCGCGTTTTCAAGTATGGCCGCCCTGCCCTTCGCCGACATGAATCTGGCGGTGAAGGAATACAAAAGAGCCCGCAATGAACTGGGCCTAATGGGCGCCATATTACCGGTCAACGGCTTCGTTTCCCTCGCCGATGCGGAAAAATTTAGACCGATCTTCGAAATTGCCCAAGACATCGGCGGGCACCTGTTTATTCACCCCGGCCGCCGCCCTGATGAGGTGCCGGAAACCTATGATCCTAACCGGCGCACCCCCTTTTCCGATAGCGTGCCGGAACGCATGGCCCTGGTGGTGCAGGACCGGGTCGCCCATTGCATGGTGACCCTTTTGTTTTCCGATTTTCTTGACCCCTATCCTGACGTCACTCTTCAGGTCGCCAACTTGGGCGGCACCTTGCCGATGGTTATAGAACGCATGGACCAGACCGCTTTTACCAGAGGATTTGACAGACCCTACCCATCCGAAAAATCACAAAGGGTGCATGTAGACTGCTCGTCCCTGGGACCCCGCGCCTTGGAGACAGCGGTGGCCCTGTTCGGCGCTGACCGTGTGGTGTTCGGCACCGATTGCCCCATTTTCCTGACCGATTGGAGCAAGAAGGCCATCGACGACGCCCGTCTCAGCGATGTCGACCGCGAGGCGATTCTATTCGGGAATGCGGAAGAACTGCTGGAACGTCACACCTAAACGTCAGATTTCTAACGGCCCAGTTCGAGGTCGGGATAGACTTCAGAGAACCGGGAACCTTCGTAAAAAGATTTCTTCACCGACGGACGCCCCAACGACCGATCAACCCAGTCGGTCACGGCGGGATAGCCTTCTTCCCACATGTTTTTGTAGCCGAGATCAGCCATCCGGTCGAAGGTCGGGATGACGCAGATATCGGCAAGGGTAAACCGTTCCCCCATAATCCAGGGTCCACCGGCCGATAAGGCCTTTTCCAACCTCACGATGGTGATATTGATATCGTCAAAAGCTTTTTTCATCTCCGCGTCGGAAAAGCCGTCCTGCCCCATGCGCTTGTAAAAATCCGTTTTGAGGGGCCGTTTTTCCGCCGCTCTCTCAAACTTTTCGGCGCTGATGTTCTTAAAGGGTTGGATTAATACCTTTTGAAACGACGGATAACGAACGGCAGGAGTGGGAACCTCCTCGAAGAAGCGCATCCAGGTCCGCATTTTGGCAATCTCAATCGGTGCATCGGGAGCCAGGGGCGGTTCCGGAAAAACATCATTCAGATACTCGACGATGACGGCGGAATCGACCACCGGTCGACCATCATGGACCAGGGTCGGCACCACGCCATTGGGATTAATTTCAAGATACTCCGGCCGCAGATGCTCACCTTTGCCCGGGTGAAAAAGGTGATCTTTCCACTCAAGGCCTTTTTCCTGCAGGCAGATGCGCGCTTTCTGGCTGCATGTGGACGCAGCAAAATTATAGAGTTCAATGGTCATTCTATCCCCCAACCTTCCAAGCCGATAAAATCAGCGATGTCTCACCACCATGAAAATGCCGGCGCAGACGAGCACGGCACCGAAAATATGATAGAGAAACAATTCCTCGTCTAAAAACAGTATCGCCAGAATGGCGCCATAGACGGGCAGCAGATTAACGAAAGCCGCCGCCCGGCTCGGCCCGACGATACTGTTTCCCTTGTTCCAACTCGCCATGGAAGCGATCGATATTCCGAGCGCCATAAGCACAACAAGAAATACGACATAGCCGCTGAACGGCAACGGTTTTATATAAACCGCCTCGGCGACATAGACCGGCAAGAGAAATAAACTACCGCAAAATAGAATCACGGTCAGTGAGGCGAAGGTGCCGAGCCCTTGAGGCAGTTTACGAATTCGTATGGCATAGGTGGCGTACCCCATCACCGCCAAGATTACCAGGAGATCACCGACATTAAATTCGAAATCGCTAAGCACTTGAAAATCGGCTTTGATGATCATAATGCCGACGCCGATCACGGCTGATACGATCCCCAGCAACTGAATTTTGTTGAGCCGGTCCCCCAAAACAATCCAGGCCAGCATAACCGTCAGCACGGGCTGAGCGGCATTGATCAATACAGCATTAATCGCCGTGGTGAACATCACGCCGACAAACAGGAGCGCCCCGCTGCCGACGATGATAATTCCTTGGGAGACAAGAATCCAAAGATGCTGGCGCACCAGTTCCCACTTATAATACAGCTCGCGTCCGACGAAGGGCAGCATAACGGCGCTGGCAACCAACCAACGCCAGAAGGAAAGGCCGATCAGCGGGACTTCCTCATGAATACCGCGCGCGATCACTGTTCCCACCGCCCACAGAAAGACGGCCAGGCTGATCAGCAAATAAGCCTGGGTATGGTTGACTGAGCTTTGGGTGTTCGCCGCAGAAGCGGCACTTTTGTCGTCGGTCATTTAGCCGGACATTATCAGCAGCGACCCGAAAGATCAAAACTGAAAACGAGTTAAGCTAACCGCCGTTGCGCTGTTCCACCACATCCAAAACAGCCCGGACCATACCGGTATAACCGGTGCAGCGGCAAAGGTGACCGCTTAACATGTCGCGGACTTCTTCCTCGTTCGGTTTCGGGTTCACTTCGAGATACGCTTCCACCGACATCAGGATCCCGGGGGTGCAGAAACCACATTGCAAGCCATGATGCTTGCGGAACGCCTTTTGCAAATCGTTGAGTTCACCTTCAGAGGAAGCTAAGCCTTCAGCCGTTTCAACATTGGCGCCGTCCGCCTGCACGGCAAAGGTCAGGCAGGACCGCACGGCTTTACCGTTGATGCGAACGGTACAGGCACCGCAGACACCATGTTCGCAGGCCACATGAACGCCCTGCAGAGCCATTTCCTGACGCAAATAGTCGCTGAGCAGCATGCGCGGTTCGGCATAGCCGGATTGTTCTCTGCCGTTCAACGTCATGGTGATCTTGTGTTTTGATTCCTGGCTTAGCTGCGTCATTTTCTGGCCTCCTCGATTGCACGGCGACCGATACGGCGCACCAATTGCCGGCGATACTTCGCCGTGGCGTGAATGTCATCATCGCCCCCCATTTCCCAGGCGAAAGCATTGAGAGCGTCATCCAGATCACCATCCGAAATTTTCTCCCAATCCCTGATTTCCGGGCGGTCGGCAACACCGCCGACCCCGATCCTGACATTGTTTCCATCGGCTATTACCGCCACGGAGACGATGCCGAAATCACCGCGACGGCGCGTGATTTCTTCAAAGGCATAGCCAGCGCCCGGCTTCTGCACGGGCAGACGGACCGACGATAAAATCTCGTCCGCTTCCCGGGCCGTCGCCAGCAGACCCGTCTGAAATTCAGCCGCCGGCAAAGTCCGCTTGCCGCGCTTGGATTGCAGCACAGCTTCGCCGCCCAAAACGGCAAAGCATAGCGGCTGCTCGGAGCTCGGATCGGAATGGGCGATACTGCCGCAGAAGGTGCCTTTGGCCCTGGTCTGAAAGTGCCCCACATTGGGCAGGGCTTCGACCAGCAACGGCAAATGTTTATTAATCTCCGGCCAAGCCATCAGGTTGGCCTGGGTGACCGCGGCTGATATCTCGACATGACCGCCGTTCAGTTTGATTTCTTTCAGCTCTTCGAGGGCTGAAATATCGATCAGGTAATTGGGTTCCACCAGGCGGAAGTTCATCATGGCAACCATTGATTGGCCACCGGCGAGAATACGCGCCTCATCGCCATGTTCGGCGAGACAACTGAGCACATGGTCGAGTGATTCAGCGCGGATATAATCAAAGGAACTGGGTTTCATTATTTCTTCCCCCTGAAACGGTCCCACCAGGACGCTTCTAATTTACTGGGTTCTCCCGGCGCTTCCTTGCCTTCCACCTGGGCCACCAGGCGATTGAAGAATTGTTTGACCAAGGCCCGGGAGGCACCATCAAGCATACGCCCGCCGACGGCAGCTACTTTGCCGTTAATCTCAACGGTGTATTCGTAGGTCACCCGCGTACCACCGTCTTCCTCGGTCAGGGTCACGTGCCCGCTGCCTGATGACGAGCCCAGCGGACCGGTCATGCCACCCGCCAATAGGACAGAAGTGGGCGGATTGAGATCGCTTAACTGCACCTGGGCCTGGAAGCGGCCGCGGACAGCGCCAACGCCGATCGCAATGTCGGCTTTGTAACTGTTTTCACCGACTTCATCGAGACTATGGCAGCCCGGAATGACGCCAGCCAGCTTGACAGGATCAAGCAGGGTTTTCCAGACGTCCTCGGGCGATGCCGGTACGAAAGACGAACCGCTGCCTTCAACACCGCGACCCGGCTTCTTTTTCGCTTCGGGCGCGGCCACCGTTTCGGGTGGCGCGGGCTCCTGGTCGTCGATCAGTTCGAGCAGTACGGCCGGCACCAACGGCAGTTTGAGGTCCTTGACGCTGAGCGCATCACTGACGGCATTGGCAATACAGACCGGGGTGCTCATGACATTACCTTCGCCGATGCCCTTGGCGCCCAAGGGGGTCAGAGGCGACGGGCTGTTCATGTGCAGGATTTGCGGCTCGGGAACCTCCATGGCCGTCGGGCAGAGATAGTCGGCAAAAGTACCCGACAGGAAGCTGCCGTCGTCGCCATAGACGAATTCTTCATAAAGCGCCGCGCCGACGCCCCAACCAAAGGCGCCATAGATTTGACCATCGGCCAGCAGCGGATTCAGAAGCTCGCCGGAATCATGCATGGTTACGTATTTGTCGATCTTCACTTCACCGGTGTCCCGGTCCACTTCAACGCCACAAATATCGAAGACGAAGCCGTAAGTCAGCGACGTGTTGATCTGGTCCTTTTCGTTGGGCGGCTCCAGTTCAGGGGCCGACCAGGTGGCCGTTTCGGTAACACCGGGGGCCATATCCGTGGGCAGTTCGCCCGGCGACCAATGGGCCGTGCCGGCGACCCGGCTGAACCGGATGGCATTGTCCGGGTTATCTTTGCAGAACACCTGACCGTTGGCGAATTCGATCTCTTCCGAGAGTACATTCAATGTCTGCGCCGCGATGGTAGCCAGCTTATCCCGGACTTTGCGGGCCGCCATCTGACCGGCCACGGCGGTCGAAGATGAAAACCGGCTGGAATAGTTGCCGGTGGCGATGGACCAGGGGTCACGCTGGGTGTCCCGCTCCATATTGGCTTGAATGTCGGAGGGTTTCAGGCCCAATTCATCGGCGACAATCTGGCTTAAAATTGTCGCGTGCCCCTGCCCCTGGGGCAGGCTGTCGGCGGTGACTGTCACCGCGCCCAGCGGATCCACATTAACGGTGGCAATGGCCACGTTACCGCCCTTGGGACCGGCCTTTTGCCGTTCCTCGAGGGAGTTAATAGTGCTGAGATAACCCATATTAGACTGGGCCGGTTCGACCACACATGTATAGCCGATGCCGTACAGCCGCCCTTCGGCGCGGGCATCGTCCCGGCGTTTCTTGAGTTCCGCCAAGCCGCCCTTTTCTTCCGCCAGTTCAAGCGCCGTCTGGTAATCACCGGATTCGATTAGCGCACCGGCGGCAGCGCGGTAGGGGAAAGAGCCTGCCGGGATCAGGTTGCGGCGGATAACATCCAGATGATCCATACCCATTTCAACGGCAACGGTCTGCATCAGCCGTTCAATGGAGTAGTATATCTGCGGCCCGCCAAATCCCCTGACCATGCCCGACGGTGTTTTATTGGTCAGCACCAGCCGGTTGATAATGGTCATGTTTTTGACGTCGTAGGCGCCGGTCATAATGCCGTGCTGGCGGTAAAGGGGTCCCGGCATGGGCGGACGCAAAAACGCACCGTAATCGTCAAGCTGTTCGAAATGCAGACCCGTAACCAGACCGTCATTCATCACCGCCGCTTTAGCTTTAATAATGCGGTTGGGCGCGGCGATGGCCGCAGTCATGTGTTCATAACGATCCTCGACCCATTTTACGGACCGGCCGATACGTTTTGACGCGATGCACATCAACACAACGTACGGGAACATCGCCTGCTTAACGCCGAACCCGCCGCCTGAATAAGCGGGTGACCGCAGCCGCAATTTGGAACCTTTAACCCGGAGCGCCTTGGACATCACCGGGTGCACGGTGAACGGTCCCTGGAAATTCGACGCCACGTCATAGCTTTGGTCGCCCGGCTGATAATTGGCGGCCACCACGAAGCCTTCCAACGGTGTCTGGGAATTCCTGGGATAGTCGATCGTTAACTCGACCACTTTGTCAGCGTCGGCGAATGCTTTATCGGGATCGCCATAATGATATTCCCGTTCGGAGACCACATTGGTGCCAGCATCGGGATGGACAAGGGGCGCGCCTTCCTTGGCGGCTTCCAGCGGCGCCACGGCGGCTTCCAGAGGCTCATACTCGACTGCAATATACTCAAGGGCGTCTTCGGCCAGATAACGGTCATCAGCGATAACCACGGCAACGGATTCACCCACGAACCGCACTCGGTCGACGGCCAGACACCATTGATCAAGGGGCAGCCTGAGGACAATGAGAAATGGGTCGGATTCTTCCTGAATATCCTTGCCGGTCAGAACGGCATGAACCCCTGACATGGCCTCGGCCTTGGAAACGTCGATCGACGTAATCTTGGCATGGGCATGAGGCGATCTCAGAATGGCGGCATGCAACGTACCGACCGGCGTCGCCATGTCATCGGTATATTGAGCATTGCCGGTCAGGATGGTCGCATCTTCGACCCGTTCAACCGGTTGTCCCAGAAATTTAGTAGGGGATGAGGCCTCACCCATGTCGCACTCTCCTGGCTGGTTTTAAGCCGGCCCGTTACTTCGGGCGAACTTAAAGGATTAAAACACTCTTGCGTTCTGTGAAACGCTTGTGATATTTTTTAATATCCGAATTTTTGAAAGGCTGTCAATACTTCAAATTGAAGTTTATGCCACGAAATAGATTTTATAAACGCTGGTGATCCGATTCTTGCTGAGAAAGGTACGAGCTAACCCATATAGGGATAGGACCTATTACAGTAATTTATTGCTAAACCTGCCCAAGTGCTCTATGCCGCCAACAAACATGTCAGCAAAAAGCGTGTATTTTAGGGAATTTAAATAAATGGCAAAAAAGAAATCAGGGAAACCGCTTCACGAGCAAGCTTATGAGAAGATCAAGCATTTGATCATTACCCTGCAATTTCAGCCGGGGACGTATCTCAACGAAGCCTATGTCAGTGATCTGATTAAGACCGGCCGGACGCCCGTTCACCAGGCGCTCAACCGCTTGATGCTGGAAGGCATGGTCGAGGTCATTCCGCGCAAGGGATTTATCGTCAAAGCCGTCAGCCTCAACGAAGTCATGGAGATCATTGATGTCCGCCTGATCAACGAGGTGGAATGCGTCCGCCTTGCCGCCGCACGGGCCAGCGAGAAAGATATTGAAAATCTGAGCAGGACATTCGAAAAATCCACCGAAGCTTCGAAAAATGGTGACATTGAACAACAGATGCTGCTGGATCGCGAGTTCCACGATAATTTGTCAAAAGCGGCGAAGAATGTGGTGCTCGGCGACCTGTTGCGCAATCTTCACGAACGCTCTTTGCGCTTCTGGTTTATCTCCCTGACCGACGCCAATCATCATAGTTCAGTTCAAAAAGAGCACCAGACCATCCTGGAAGCCATCAAAGACCACGATGAAGAAGCCGCCACAGGCGCCATCAGGAACCACATCGAATCATTCCGTAAGAACATTATGGCGCAGATCTAAAAAAGTGTACCAGGAATACTTTTACCAGTAATTGTGAGAGTATTCCTGGTACACTTTTTGGGGGGCAATATTATCATCGGCTACAGGCGGTCAGTTGGGGCCGGACCGGGACGCCACCTTTTATGAAAAAATCTTCCTGTCCGGTAAACGAAGCCGTATAAAGAGCAACATGCCGGAAACGCGCGTTGAGGCGTTCGAGCAAGGAACTTCAGATACCATTATTTTGTCAGTCGGGATGAACAACAATTTCGGCAATCCAGGCGACTAAATAGTCATCACTGAGGACGCGCGCCAGTCCAATCAAAGCTCCATTGTCAAAAGCAAAAATTCCGAAAACACCAGGACCGAACATACCTTCGACCATGTCATCGCGGTCTTTGTAATTTTCCTGCTTACCAAAGCCGACAGAAACATACAAATCAGCCAAGGCTTTTTTACTCAAGTTAACGGTTGTTTCTTCAAATCGAATAATATCGTGATCGATGGGCGTCATTTGTCAGCCCCTCTCTCTACCCAGTCGGCGCCATCTGGTGCCCACCCGCAAGCAATAGCCAGCGGCTGCGGTACGACGCCCATTTTTGCAAAAAATACTTCCTGACCCACGAGCGAAGCAGCATATATGGCAAGGCCCGAGAATCGGTTGACTACGGCTTTCATTAAGGCGCTTCCAACACCTTTACGTTGCCAGTTTCTGTGGACGCATATCTCAGCGACATGGGCACAGACACAATCATCGCTTAAGATTCGGGCGACACCTATAAGTTCATTTTCGTGAAAAGCAAAAAAACCGAACACCCCAGGCCCAAAATTTTTCTCAATATAGTCATCTGGATAAGTTATTGACGTGCCACGGTGAAATCCTACTGATGGATAGACGGCGTCAAATGAGACAAAGTCGACTTTGCTCTCATCGGTCGTGATATGCATGGGTAGCGGATTAGTGGACCTAGTATCCTCCTAAATTGCTCGAATTTGATCCATGACCGGCCAACGTCGAAATCGGTGGTCACGTTATGATCGGCTCAACTGACTGTATGGCGGGGCCAGAGGGGAGAATCCCAATCATCAGGAGAAAACTATAAAAATTTCGCCAGTGATAATTAACTAAATAAAAAAAGGGCCGCCGTCCGGCAGCCCTTTAAACTTTATAACCCTGTTAGACTTGCAATATTATCCCGCGACGGGCAGTTCGATGACATCGTAGCCGTGGCTGAGGGTGCGGTTGAGGACGGGGTCCTCCAGCTCCATTTCGAATCGAGTGGCCGGGCGGATACCGCCGATGGCCGCCAGGGTGCCCTGGAACATCAGATTGCCATCGACCAGCTTGCTGCCGCCGTCGACATATTTCTCAATCAGTTCTTCCGGGGACCGCATGGCCGCCAGGGTGCCTTCCTGGTACAGCACCCGTTCGCCATCAATATGGGCGTAGCCGCGGAGTTTGAGCTCGGTCCAGTGATCTTTGACTTCATCGTAGGGCCACAGCTTCGGACCCACGGGCTTTTCGCACATTTGCTTGGACAGCGCGATGCCGGTGGATTCGGCTTCCCGGTCGGTGTGATCGGAGCCGACGCCGGCCCACAGGCGCCCGTCGATATTGATCAGGACGGCTTCCGCCTCGCCGCTGGATTCGCCGCCGGAGACCTGAATGGCGTCGGCGGTGGTCAGGCGCGTGGCCGCCACCCGGTAATAGATCGGCACCGTGGTCGGCCGGGGAATGCCCAACTCCGCCAATTCTTCGATGTGCTTTTCAACGGCTTCAACATCCGATCCAGTCCAGCCGGCAATAATCAGTTCCGGCACTTTGACTTCGACCGGCGTTTCCTTGCCGTCCTCGATAAGAATAAAATTTTCAGTTGCGTGGCTCATAACTATCCGTCTCGCTTGGTGAAAAACTGTGGATTTTGCGTGAAATATTACTGGAATATTTTTTGGCACAAACCCAGCAAGGGGTCAACGTATGGCAGGAAACATATTCGGCATAACAGCTATAACCCTGCCTAAACTTACCCGCCCCTAACTGCCCAAAAACGGCAACCAGATGGCGATGGCGGGAAACATGACGATCAGGGCCACCAGCAATATGGCGCATCCCATAAAGGGTAAAGCGGCCAGGCAGATTTCGCTGAAACGGGTGCCCGGGGGCGCCACCCCCTGCATGACAAATAACAGCAATCCGAATGGCGGGGTGGTAAAACTGATCTCCATGGCGAGCAGCATGATGACACCGAACCAAATCAGCTTCATTTCAGTGGCCATACCGAAATCGACGCCCTGAACGATGGGGAAGAATATCGGCACCGTCAGCAGCATCATGGCCAACTGATCCATGAACATGCCCAGCACCAGTAACACCCCGAACATAAGCAGCAGCAGCGTCAAAGCCGAAACGTCAAAACTGGTAACCCATTCAATGAGTCTGAGGCTGGCCTGGGAAGCGGCCAGGACATTGCTGAACAGCGACGAGCCGAAAAGGATGAACAAGGCGATCACCGTCACGCGGCCGGCGCCCCACAGGGACTGCCAGAGGGCTTTGCCGAAAAACGGCAGGAACTTCCTGACGGCATCCATATCGCCCTGCACCAGCGGCACGATAAACAGATACAGGATGGCCAGGAACATGACCCCAAGGGACCCGTAAGACGCCGATTCCGATGGCGTCGCGATTCCGAACATGATCAGCAGGATGACCATAAAGATAACGGATATCATCGGCAAAATATCAAGCAACAGCAGGCGGATCCGCGTTCCCCAACTCGTGAATTCCACATCATATGCGGGCGCCGCGTTGGGGTCGCGCGTGGCCAAGACAAAAATCAGAATGGTGTAAAACAGGGCCAGCAGAAGTCCCGGAATAACACCGGCGATCAGCAATTTTCCGATATCCAGTTCCGCCAAGGTCCCCAGCAGAACAGCCAGTGCCGACGGCGGAATCAACATGGCTAAGCCGCCGGTGCCCAGGATCGGACCAATGGACATATGTTTCTTGTAACCGCGCTTCGACATCTCCGGGATCATCAGGGTGCCGAGCAAAGCTGTCGACCCCATGGATGACCCGGACAACGTTGCGAAAGCCGTACCGCCGGCGACTGTGACATAAGAAAGCCGGGCCGGCACCCGCCCCATGAGGCGTTCGACGGCGTTGAACATCCGGTTGGCCAGGCCGGTGTGGAAAAACATCTCCCCCATGAGCAAAAACATCGGGATCGGCACGATGGCGAAAATGGTAATATTGGCGAAGGCGTTGTCGGTCAGCTGGGTAATACCGGCAAACATGTTGGCGTCAAAACTGCCGAACCGTCCGAACAGAAAAAAGGCGGCAACGGTGTTAACGACAATAAAGGCGATACCAACCGGCAGCCCGATAAACATCAACGCCAGGATGGAGCCTAACAACAGCAGGAGTGTCCAATACCATTCCATCCGGAATTATCCCCCTGCCTCTTTGGGCAGTTCTTTCGCCAAACTGCGCTTGGTCTCTTCTAGTTCGGCGTGATCACTGGCGATACCGGCCAGGCCGGTATGCATGGGTTCTTTGGTGAACACAAAGCGCAGGAATTCCAATCCCATCAAGAAAAAACCGAGGGGAAAAGCGATGGTGCTGACCCACAAACGAATGTCCAACTGACCCCTGAGTTCATCGAAGCCCATGGTGTCATCGAGTTGTTCCATAAAAATCTGCCAGGTGTACCAGGTCCAGATCAGGCAAATCGCCGCAGCAACGATCGCAATAAGGCGCGATAAGACAATACGGAAACCATCGGGAACCGCCGCTGTCAGCATTTCAATATAGACATGCCCCCGGGTCCTTATCAGCCAGGGCGATCCCAGAAACAGAATGTAAAGGAAGCCGTATTCGATGAAGGTGATGGTAAAATCGTTATAGGTAAACCCGAGAAAGCGGGACGTGGTCATGTAAATTATGGCGACCATGATGAGGCCGGTGTAAATCGCCGCCAGCCCCATCAAAGCCCATAGCAAACCGCCCCATATTCTGTCGATTTGCGAAAGCACGCGCGCGTTCTCGGATCTAATTTTCTACGTTCAGTTAGCGTTACTGCTGAAAGGCGGCCCTCAGTTTAGCAACGTGATCGGTCGGACGCCCTGCTTTTTTCAGCCGACCCATCATGCGCTCATAAGCTGAATCGACGGCAATTTTTAAATAGGCTTTGCCGTTGGGTACGGTGTGGAATTTCATGCCTTCCGCCATAAGCTTTTTCTTTTCGGCGTCTGCCATATCCCCAAGCTTGGCGTTATTGGCTTTTTCAAATTCCAATACTGAATCCTGTATGATCTTGCGGCCTTTGGCGCTCAACCCGTTCCACTTATCCAGGTTCACGAGCCAACCGATGTCGGTCTGGTAAAAATCCGGTTGGATGGCATGACGCAGGAATTTATCCCATTTCAAGCCCTGTAATCCCTGGGTTGCCCACGGGGCGGCATCGATAACGCCTTTTTCCAGAGCGGCATAGGCCTGCGAGGAGCTCAGATTATGGGTGGAAGCTTTGAGGGCGCGCAGGAAGGCACCGTAAATCGGATTGTCGCGCATTTTGACGCCAGTAAAATCGGGCAGTCCTTTGGCATTAAATTTCGGCGCATTTTTCATGTAAATGCGGAAATTGTTGCCGCCGGAGGTCCAGCCGAGATATTTCGCGTTGAAATGCTTCCGATGGAGCCCGTCGATGATATCAATACCACCAGCCGCACGAGCCTGCGCCGGAGTCGAACTGGCAGTCGAAATCGCTTCATTCTCAGGAATGGCGCGCGCATAGAATGCCGCCGGGGTACAAGCGATGTCGACACGGCCCTTGCTGACAGCAGGCGGCTGCTGGAACATCTTGATTGAATTGAACGGCAGCACTTCGATACTGACTTCGCCTTTACCGCGTTCGTTAATGGCTTTGACCAGTGATTTGCAGTTTTTCGTATAGATCAGAAAATCAGGAAACGGGTGAACCAAGGTCAATTTTGTTCCCGCTGCCAAGGATGGGCCGCCTGATAACGTCAGCATGCCACCAACACTTACTGCCATAGCAATTGAGTTGAATATTTTGAGTTTTTTCATTTTAATACTCCCTTTATGATATTGAGCTGAATGCCCAATCGTTTGTCGTTTACCATCATAACCATAAAGCACAAATATTACAGCAATATGCAATGGCCTGAAATTACTCGTTCACGTTAACAGCCAAAAAGGTTGAATCCAAGACCTCCCGTTACATTTGAAAGCGCTAAATCTGAAAAAAATTTTCCAAAAAACAAAATGAATAGGCTAGTCAGTAGTTTCCGGTAATATTTTTTCTTCACTCTTGAATTTATTCTTAAAGTTCGCCCAATCCGCTTTTAAATGCGCCCAGGTAATCATCGGTAAAGCGATCGCTAGATCCCACAATGCATCCCAGCCGCCGCGCAGTACGACCGGTATCATGATCCAGGGCGCCGCCGTAATAATTTGGACATGTTCGTCGGTATGGATCTTATCTCGATTGGCCAAGACCCTGTCGATAAGTTTCAGAAAAGCCCAGTCACAGCGATAAACAACTTTGCCGTCAGGATCGATGATGTAAACCATATTAGGCATCTCGCCATAGGCCTTGTGCATTTCTCCATTGACGTTGTCGACCAAGACAGTCCGCGGTTCTTTGTACACATCCTGCAACTGCTTGGACATTTCTTGCTTCTGCTGATCCGTTTCATGGGGTCCCAAGCGGGAACCGGGATGGGCCTCCCTGACATAAATCAAAAGAAATTCAACATCCGGATATTTGTTTTGCAGCCGCTTAATACCGGAAATATTCTTCACATACATGGAACAGGTGATGGACCCGGTTTCGAGCACCACCCATTTGCCCCGATAGGAATCGAGGCTGACTTCCGCACCTTCTTGATTGCGGACAGTGAAATTGTCGGCAATCTCACCTGCCTTGCGCCCCGGAAAACTGCCGAGGTCGTACTCGGACATTTTGTAGCGGGCATAATTATACGTCTTCCCCATTTTTTAATTCCTTCTGATAATCGTTTTTATGAATTATAGCAAAATTACTAAAAAAAAAGAAAATGACAAAATCACGTTTAAATGATGATAGCGTGATAAATTCAGGACCTAAAAGTACGTTTAAAATTTATTCCGATTGTTGCAAATTCACCAGAGCCTTCTCCAGCTTGTCCCAATCAGCCGTGGCGGTTTCCGGCACAATTACTTCCAGGCGGCTATCCCGACGATAGGCAATTGGGGTAACCAAAATTTCATTGCTGACCCGATCAATCAGCAGCCACTCTTTACCAACCCGGATCACACCTTTAAGCCGTTCCACCGGCTTGATTCCAACAGGCCCCGGCGGCCCCAATAGATCAAGCACGCCATCCCGGTCAAAGGAGTGATCGGGCGGGAATATCCAGCCGCAAGCCTTATACCCGCCGCCGGTGTTTTCCCGCCGAACCAGTGTGCCGGTGGTCGGTGTCTCATTCACCACCTTTCCGCCCCCTGCATGTTCGTGATGATGAAGATCAGCAAATAAAGGGGCCCGCGTGTCGTCGCCTTTGATATCTAAATAGGCCATATCGATTTCACCGTTGGCCACGACGGCGAAATAATTTTTCGGCGGATACAACTTTTCTGCCCAATCGCGGAAGGCAACAAGCTGCTCCGGTTTAGCCAGATCGGCCTTGCTGGCAATCAGAATGTCCGCAATATGGATTTGGTCGCGAAAAACTTCCGCTGCTTGAATGCGGGGATCATGAATAACCCTGGGATCAACGAAACAAATCACCGCACCAACATCCACAGCGTCGGCCAGTTCCCCTTCCCGCAGTTGATCCAGTATGCCTGCCGGATGCCCCATGCCGGTCGGCTCTATCAGCAGCCGGTCCGGCCGGGCGCGGCGCAGAATTTCGGTTACCGCCACGCGCATGGGTACATTCATCATGCAGCACATGCAGCCGCCGGGAATATCCCGGATGACGACTCCGCTATCCGTTTTTGCCTCGCCCTTTGGTTCCAACGCCGCCTGGTCGACAGCCACTTCACCGAACTCGTTGACCAGTATGGCCCATTTTTCATCCGCCGGTTTACGCGCCAGCAGTGACCGGATCGCCGTCGTCTTGCCAACACCGAAAAAGCCGGTAAAAAGAGTTGTCGGCACGTGGGCGATTTCTGACACTTATTCCCCCTGCATCAATTTGAGGGACAGTTCCCGGACCACATAATGGGCAACTGCCTCCGGGCTGCAATAATTCTGCCACCATGTCCGGTTTTGCTCTGACAGGTCCTGCAGGCGCATCTCATCACCTAGGATATCCTCTACTATTTTTCCAAACCCCTGCCAGTCGTCCAGTTCAATGACCGGCCAACCGTCGAGATACCAAGCGGGCAGTTGGCGGTTAGCAATGACGATGCAGCCCGCACGCATGGCCTCGTAGGTACGGAAGGTCTCATGACTGACCCCGCGGGGGCTGAGCGCTATTTTGGTTTCGGCAAGACGCCGGGCATAGTCCTCAGGCTTCATGCCGGACCTGAAATCCTTCTGCCGGCCAATATCTATCGTCAGGTCACGTCCACCCAACTGTCCTTCACCTGCCGGATATGCGGCGTCAACGGCGGTGAAAAAGCTCTCCCGGTGATTGTCCCAACCGGTGAAAAAGATATCGACAGGACGTTCCGGCATGGACCGGAGTGCCAAGTCCGGGACATCCTTGTTGCACCCTAGCGGGATGACGCGCAGATTTTCAGGCGCCGGATCAAAAGGCCGGTAGTTCTTAAACACCATGAACACGTCCCCGGCATAGGACGGAATTTCATGGCCTTCATCGCTGGTCTGGATAACCACGGTCCGTTCGGAATGGGCCACCGGCAATTGATCACCCATCGATGTCACGATAAAGACGAACCGGTCTGCTGTTCCGAGATTAACGAGATGGTGGGAAACCCGCTGCAGCGTTTCCCCAATATGGTCCCATTCGCACCAATTTTCGGGTAATTCCCAAAGGACGTTCAGATCTTTGAATACTGGTAGAGTCATGATTGGAACAGTTTAGCTTCTGGAATGCACCGGTGCCAGCACGGCTGCACAGATGCACATCTTGAAATGGCGGTCTCCCTAAGATATGCCTGCTACTATCGTCCGGACATAAAGAGCAAGCAGCCCGTGAACAGAGAATTCACCAAATCGAAATCCGCCGAAATCAGAGAACGCAAGCACGGCGGCAATGTGTCCGCAGCGGCGGCGGAATTTAGCGTGCCCGTCGAAGACTGGCTGGATCTTTCCACGGGCATCAATCCGACGACCTATTCGTCTACCGACTTGGCAGATGACGTCTTGAGGAATTTACCAACGCCGGGCGAGGTGGAGGAACTCCTCGCCGCGGCGCGAAGTTTTTATCGCGTCCCTGCCCACGCTGGCATAATCGCCGCGCCGGGCACCCAGGCAATATTACAGACCCTGCCCCGCCAAACACCCAAATCGAACATCGCCGTGCTGTCACCGACCTACAACGAACATCCCCATTGCTGGATTGAGTCGGGTCACAATGTCCGTCAGGTGGAAAGGTTCGAGGAGCTCGCTGACGGCGACATCGCCGTGCTGGTCAATCCGAACAATCCGGACGGCAGGCAGATACCGACTGAAGACATCCGCCAGCTGGCCGAAAGGACCGGACTGGTAATTGTCGATGAGGCCTTCGGTGATTTATCGCCGGAACTGAGCGTCGTTCCTCACTGCGGCGCCGGCAATATTCTGGTGTTGCGATCTGTCGGTAAGTTTTTTGGCCTGGCCGGTCTGCGGCTGGGGTTCGCTGTCGGCCCTCATGAATTGCTGGACGAGCTCCAAAAACGGCTTGGTCCCTGGGCGGTTGGCGGCCCGGCCATCAAAATCGGACGCCGTGCATTGTCGGATAAGACCTGGATTTCTGATATGCGGCTTCTATTGGAGCAGCAACGGCGGCGACTGGATGAAGTGTTGGAGGATGCGGGTCTGGAAATCATCGGCGGCACTGACCTGTTCCGCCTGATTGACGCCCGCGACGCGCAGGAAATCTACAGGCGGTTGGGAAAAAACCGTATCCTCTCCCGCCGCTTCGACGACCATCCCACGTGGTTGCGCCTTGGCTTGCCGGGAAGTGACGAAGCCCTTCAACGTTTCCAAGCCGCCCTTAAAAGTTAATTTATCGACTGTCGATCAGGTGGGCGAAGGAGCCGATGGCGTTGTCCAACCGGCACCCCATAGCAGGCATCTCTTCACCCTTTGAATTGCCTACTTCAAACAGACTGGCCCCACCCGCCATCTGGGTGAGCGATGAATAGTGGAACTCATGACCGCTGAATTTCTGCCCTCTTTTGCCCAAAGGCCCGTCCGCTAACAAGGTCAGATCACGGTATCCCAGGTGCAATTTTGGTTCAGCAAAGGACGTCGCCACCGGCAAAAGACCCGCCATGGCGTGACTGACGCCTTCCTTATCGGTCAGTGTATCCCCCATCACCATGAAGCCGCCGCATTCACCGTAGATCACCGCCTCCCGCGCTTGCGCCTGACGCAATCCATTGAGAAAATTTCCATTGGCGCTCAGACGGTTACCGTGCAGTTCGGGGTAGCCCCCCGGC
>PBQI01000027.1 GCA_002725625.1 Rhodospirillaceae bacterium
TTGAAAAAGATACCGCCGTTCAGCAAGCTATCCAGGAATCGTTCGATGAAATCACACAACTTAAATCCACCGCTACCAGTCTCAGAGATGAGTTGGAGAGCCTGAGATACGAAAAGGACGCCGCCGTCCAGCAAGCCGTTCAGCGCTCTGCAGATGAAATCGCACAGCTTAAAGATACTTCATCCAGCTTGAGACAAAGCTTGGAAAGCCAAAAATATGATTTTGAAGCTTTATTACAGCAACAAAAGAAAGACAATGTGGATGAAACTAGCCACTTACAGAAAACTATAGAAACGCTCCGCGCGAAACTGGAGAAATGAAATGCCAAAAAAATCAAGTGCCAAAGCCAAAACCCAGTCTAAAAAAAATGAGCCCACTCAGGTGAAGCAGTCAAACAGCAATGCCGATTTGTCTATTAGACTTGAACGCATGCAGAGCAAGCTTCATCAGACAGAAATGTTACTTTCTGTTACTCAGAAGATCGCGGGATTAAAAAATCTCAGTGAAATTCTTTGGACATTGATTGAAATGACTACAAACGAACTTGAGGCTGACCGGGGTAGTTTGTTTCTCAATGACCCACTAACGGGAGAATTATATTCACGTGTAGCCCAAGGTGAATTGACCCGGGAAATACGTATATTGAATACAACTGGCATTGCCGGTGCTGTTTTCCAAATCGGAGAGGGTGAAATTATCCATGATGCTTATGCCGATGACCGTTTTAACAAGAGTATTGATGAGCAAACTGGATATGTTACCAAAAATATAGTCTGTGCGCCGGTACGAACGGTTCGCAACGACGTTATAGGTGTGATTCAAATTCTCAATAAGAAGAAAGGTCGTTTTACGAAGGAAGACTTGGAAATTGTCGAAGCCATCACCTCACAGGCAGCTGTGTCCCTCCAAAACGCCCAAGGTGTGGAGGAGATGGTCAAGGCCCGCGAAAAGGAAATGCAGTTTCTTGATATCGTCTCCGATGTTACTGCGGAAATCGATCTGGGCTCTCTATTGCAACGGGTTATGGTGGAAGCTACCCGTATGCTTAACGCTGACCGTTCGACATTATTTCTAAATGATGAAAAAACTGATGAGTTATTTTCCCGTGTTGCAATGGGAGATGGCATCGGTGAAATCCGATTGCCAAACACGGCCGGCATTGCTGGTGCTGTATTCACTTCGCGAGAAACAGTAAATATTCCTTATGCATATGCTGACCTTCGCTTTAACCCCGGATTTGATAAGCAAACCGGTTATTTTACCCGTTCTATTCTTTGTGTTCCCATCATCAACAAGGATGGCAAATGCATTGGTTGCACCCAGGCGCTGAATAAAAAGGGAGGTGGGTTTACTGATGAGGACGAATCTCGCCTCAAAGCCTTCACTCAGCAAGTGGCAATTGCCCTCGAAAACGCAAAGCTGTTTGAAGACGTTGCTAAGGAAAGAGCCTATAACCATAGTATGCTCACCAGTATGTCCAACGCCGTCATCACAATTAACGATGAGGGAAAGATCATCACATGTAATAAGGCTGGGCTGAAGATACTGAAGATCCGAACAACGGATATTATCGGTAAAACAGCAGAGGAATTTTTCACTAATGGCCGGTCTTGGATACTAGAGAAAGTAAAGGAATGTGAAGAATCTCTAGAAGATGACATCTTAATGGATACGGAATTTGAAGTCGGTAGCGAGGAAGATGACAATTTGGAGACAGTTTCTGCGAATGTCAGTTTTTTACCTCTAGAAAACCAAGATCCCGACGGCCGCATGGATCAGAGTGAGTCTCATTTGGGAACATTGATTATGGTTGAGGACATTTCTGATGAGAAGCGGATGAAATCAACGATGTCACGATATATTGATCCCGGGATCGCAGACCAACTTCTTGGCGACGGCTCCGACATCATGGGAGGTCAAGATACAACAGCAACCGTTCTATTCTCCGATGTACGCAGCTTTACAACCATCACGGAAACTCTTGGCGCTCAGGGCACAGTAAGTCTACTTAACGAGTATTTCGATATCATGGTAGAAGCGATATCAGAACAAGGCGGAATGGTGGACAAATTTATTGGTGACGCGATCATGGCGGCTTTCGGTATACCAGTGGGGCATGATGACGATGAAGATCGCGGCGTCCGTGCAGGAATTAATATGATTGCGCGTTTGTGGGAATGGAATGCAGAGCGTGAAAAAGAAGGAAAGATGGCTGTCGATATGGGCCTTGGCCTAAATACAGACAGTATTATGGCTGGTAACATCGGTTCGTCGAAGCGGATGGATTATACGATGATCGGTGACGGTGTTAATCTGGCGGCCCGATTGGAAAGTGCATGCAAGCAGTATTCCGCACGCATTTTGATCAGCGATTACACATATAAGAAATTAAAGGGAACCTACCAAGTCCGCTATATTGACGATGTCGTTGTTAAGGGTAAAACGGAGCCCGTCGGCGTGAGGGAAGTACTGGATTACCACAACAAAGATAGCTTCCCTAATTTAATGGATACGGTAAACCACTTTAATGAGGCACGCGAACATTATAGGGGCGGAAACTGGGACAAAGCTACCAAGTCATTTAAAGAGTGTCTAAAGGCGAACCCAGAAGATAAATTATCAAACACTTATATCGAACGGTGTGATATTCTTAAGAAACAGGATCCTAAGGACTGGGACGGCGTCTGGGTCATGACATCAAAGTAACAAGTCGCATTGTATGCATTAGAACAAAACGCGTCTTCTTCCTCGCTTTCAATAGCTGCGAGTTATAGTTGAGTAAGCAAACGTGTCGAAGATGGATAAAAGCTTGGAACGGACGTGACGCTTGCATTCCTGCGCCATTGTAATCTGGCGGTCGCGGTTCGAATCCAGTAAATTATCAACCAAGGCAGTCAGAGTTTTTCCACGAGTCTGACATCTTGAGCCAACCTCGCCTCGGAGGTCTTCGGAACTTGAAAAATTTCGTGCTGCGGGCAAGGGACAATTTTTTTCTTACATCCGAGAACGAGATTCACCAATGCACAAATCAGTTTTCCGTCCACCTCATATGATGGGTGAAAAGCGGGTTAATCTCTATTTCTAGCAACGGTTAAATCAGTAATCACCAAACTGGCAGGCCATAAAAGGCACTGGCGGCACCGGGCTGCAATAACATGAAAAACTGGGAGCTGGTCTCTCGCTTTTTATTTCGTTGTGGCGATAAAGACGCCGTTCCAGTCCTCGGGTGGCGGATTTTCTTCATAGGCAGCGATGCGGCCTTCATAGAGTTCACACAAGACATCCAGCTTGAAGCGGTCGCCGGCCGCCGCCTTGACCGCCATTACCGCCCCGACTTCCGTTTCCGCCGCCGTCTCCGCCGCCGCGCGGACCTTGTTGGCCAGTTCTCGCGCCTTGTCCCAGGCTTGATTTCGGTATTCCCGAATCATTTCCTCAACAGCCTCTTTGACCGCAATAAAGGCTGGATCTTTAGCAACCTCCTCATCCCCCAATAAAGCATAGATAAGGAGACCCACAGTTTTTCCCTTCACCTGAATATTATCGAGTTCAACGGTAGCAAAATCGGGCACCTGTGCGCATGTACTGGGGCCAAGGACAATATCAACACCATACGTTTTTGACTGGCCCTCTAACCGCGCCGCTGTATTCACAGTATCACCGAGAACGGAATAATCCATTCTCTGGGCGGTTCCCATATTCCCGACAACAGCCTCACCAGAATTGAGGCCAAGACCAACCTTCAAATCTAAATGTTTACGGCCCTCTTCTTCAGCTTCCTGTTTCAATCGTTCATTAAGTGGTGCCATAGCAGCAACCATTGCAAGCGCAGATCGACATCCGTCCTCTGCATGCATTTTATCATCAAGAGGTGCATTCCAGAATGCCATAATGCAATCCCCCATGTACTTATCAATAGTTCCCTTGCGTGCCAAAATAATATCGGTTAACGGCGTAAGAAGTTTGTTGATAAGTACTGTGAGCCCCTCAGCATCGAACAATTCCGATATGGATGTAAATCCGCGCACATCACAAAATAATAAGGTCAGGTCGCGCTTAGCTCCACCCAAGGTCAAAAGATTCGGATCTTCAACAACCGCCTCAACCATTGCGGGCGACAGGTACTTGGAAAATGCATCGCGAGTTTGACGGCGCTCAGCTTCCTCAGCTGCGTAACTGGTGTAGGTCAGAGTAATATAAAGGAGAAGGACTGTAAGAATCCCAAAGGCAGCGTCTATTATCATCCTCTCTTCGCTAAACAAATACCATGAAGAATATCCCGAGCCAGCAGCAATAAACAGAAAAGCAAGCAAACTCCATTTTGCTCCAATCCACGGCACTAATATTATGATCAATATTCCACCAAATAACGCAAGTGACATTTCCAGGGCATCAGAAAAGTTCGGCCGGGATAAAAATAATTTATGAACAACTGACTCAATCAGCTGCGCATGAATCTCGACACCAGGAATAAATCGCTCAGTGGGAACGGTCTTGATATCCAACAAGCCCGCAGCGGAGGTTCCAACCAGTGCTATTTTACCTTTAATTTTATTGGGATCAGCCACGCCATTTAAAACATCCACAGCTGATATATATTTAGATTTATCAGAGCGACTAAAATAAGGCCACATACGACCATTTTTATCTGTCGGTACTTTTAGTTTTTTTGAGATTATTACATCGCTTATCCCAGATTGTGTGCCTTTAGTTATAATACCTCTTCGCCCCGAATAAACGCGCATCGATTCTACCGCCAAGGTAGGATATAATTTCTTCCCAAGCCGAAAAAATGCAGGGACTCTTCGCACAATACCATCAATCTCTGGTGTAAGATTGAGAAGGCCGTGGCCCGCAGCATATTTCTCAATTGGCAAAACATTCCTCAGGAGGCCCGGAAAAGCCGGAACCCATAAATAAGGTTTCGGAGCACCTTTCATTCGACGCTGATGAACTTTAGATACTAGCGGCTTGCGGTCCTTGTATACCCGTTCTTCATTCAAACCGCTCTGTCCAACAACCACCCCATAGCCTTTTTTCCAATGCGCGCTCGCCTGCTTAATTATGGAGCCCAACAATTCATCGTTGCTCGTCATTGCAGACAAACGTTTTTTCAAATCCGAACTAAGTCCCGGCAGTGCTTTTGCGACTAAACTCCCCGACATCCTATCGGCTTCGGGAAACATAATATCGAAGCCCACGACCTTGACGCCTGACTGAAAAAGTTTGATAGTCATATCGCGTAACGTAGACCGCGGCCACGGCCACTGTCCTATTTCTTTCAAGCTTTTCTCATCTAAATCAACAATTACGACTGGGGAATCAGCTGGAATTGGCCGTGGCTTAGTTTGCTGATAAAAATCAAACGTTTTCAGTCGGACTGTCTCGAGAGGTCCTGGATCCCAAATACGTAAAGCCATCAACGCGACCAGAAGTACAACCGCTATCAGTCGCGCTTTACCCAATTTGTTCCAAAGCTTAATGGGTAATTTCCACAATACACTAGCTGGTGCCAAAAACGGTCTTTTAGTATTCGTCTCAGGTGCATTTTCATCAGACATCTATGGAGTGCCCCAAAATACTCTTTTTATATCTCATTCTTTTCACAGTTTAAAAACCACCCCTTGAAATTGGCAGTTCCAAAAACTGAACCGAAAACAATATAAACATATCTTTCTGTTTAACAATATCCCATTTACTTACATACATCCGGCTCATTTTCAGACTTCCGATCGTCTAATAAACCTAACACGCCTAGATCAAGATTCTTGGGTATCACAAACACCACCAATTCTGAGCTAGTCCTAGAAAATCGGACAGGGTGTTAAGGTGTATTCCACCGATTAACGGAGGAATACGATATGAGTGCACGACGTCGATTTACGGCGGAATTCAAAGCCCGTGTTGCGCTGGAAGCGCTATGGGGCGACAAGAATTGAGCTGGTCCCACATTGTTGGACAGTTTAGCAGCATGATCAGAGACAAGAATACACCTTAACTTCGCTGCTAAACTGTCCAACAATGTGGGACCAGCTCAATCCTTCTTATTGATCGTAATGTTTTTTTAACAAAACAGCATTATTGATATCGATTATTCTCATGTGATCTACTGTCTGGAGTACCAACATGTCAATAGGCACAATTGCTGGCATATTAGCGGGAATTGGGCTCTTCATAGGCGCAATTTTTATTGCAACCGACAACTTTTTTATGTTTGTCGATGCACCCAGTTTTATTATGGTAGTTGGCGGAGCATGCGCAGCGAGCTTCATTTCCTTTGAAGCACGGTACGTCATACTGGCATACAAATCGCTTATCATAATTTATTCCGCCCCAGCAATCAGCAGAAATGTTTTAAAGGCTGAGGTAGGTCGTATTATAAAATGGGCATATGCCGTCCAAAAAAATGGTCCTGCCGGACTAGAGTCAGAAACGAAGAAATTGCAGAAATCCGACAAATTACTGGCTTTTGGTGTAGATTGCGTATTAGCGGGATACTCGGCCGGTGAAGTAAGAGAAATTTTGTCCACTTCAATAGAATCCGCTTTTGGCAGAAATATGGCCCCAGTCAAAGTTCTGCAAATGCTTGGCGGAGCGTGCCCAGCATTTGGGATGATAGGTACGTTAGTGGGCCTGGTTATCATGTTAGGAAATCTCGATGATCCTTCTTCCTTGGGGCCAGCTTTATCAGTTGCTCTGATCACCACTTTATATGGTGTTCTTTTTTCGCGTTTAATTTTCATGCCTGCCGCGCTAAAAGTAGAACAACGAGAGCAAATAGTGCGATTTAGAAATTATTTAGTCTTAGAAGGCCTAACACTACTGGCCGACAAGAAAAGTCCTAGGTATATTCAAGACCGGATGAATAGCTATTTAGATCCGACCCTCCATTTTAACATTGATAAAGATAAGTCGAAGTAGTGGCTGGCCCTCCTCCTCCACCGCCACCCTCAGGTGATGATGATGATATTATGGGGACATATGCAGATGCCATAACCCTGTTGATGGCATTTTTTGTTTTATTTTTTTCTATTTCTAAAGTTGACCTGGATGTTATGGATGAGGTTGCAAAAGGAATGAGTTCAGCTATTTCAAAAGAAGAAAGGGAAACAAAGCAAGAAACACTGAAGAAAAACATTAAGGACGTTGTCTATTCAGAAGGTGCGGAAGAGGTAGTCAAAATCGCAAGCGACGCTCAAGGCAGTATTACCCTGGAACTAGACGGAGGTGCTTTTTTCAAAGCTGCATCAGCGGAGCTAATGGAACAAGCCATTCCTGTGTTAGAGGGAATATTCCAGGAAATCAATTCAGATCTTTACTTAAATTTTAACATAATAGCCGAAGGTCACACGGATGATGACCCCATCAGCACCCCCCGCTATCCATCAAATTGGGAACTATCTTCAAATCGAGCCTCCACCGTCGTCCGCTTCTTCATTTCCAACGGCATGAAAAAAAACCGGTTACGGGCTATAGGTTATGCCGACACTCAGCCAAAACTCCCCAACCGCGATGCATCCGGTGCGCCCATTCCTGACAACATGATTGCAAACCGACGTATAATTTTGAGGATCAATCGTCAACCGATCTATGAAGAGATTAGACTCCCTAAATTCAGGCGTAAGGAAGGCGACAAAAAATCGAATAAAACGCAGATTAATTAAACTCGATCAAATGTAAAAGCTCCATCTACTCCACTAGGAAGTCCATGTTTTCCTGGACAACGAAGGTGCCGTCCCAAGCCTTTTTTGCTTCTGCTGCCAGATTGTCCATGAAGATGTCACCGTGTTCCGGGTCGTGGTGGAAAATACCGAGGCGTTTGGCGTTGGCCATTTGGCATAGCTTTACACCCTCATTCCAGGTTGAGTGCCCCCAACCGACACGAGACGGAAATTCTTCCTCGGTATAGGTGGCGTCGTAAATTACGAGATCGGCGCCTTCAATCAGATCCAAGATATTTTCATCCGGCTTACCTGGGATATGCTCGGTATCGGTGATCAGGCACATGGACTTGCCTTTATATTCGATGCGGTAACCGGTGGCATCATTAGGATGGTTTAAAAGTGCCGTCCTGACCTTCATGTCGGATTTATTTTTAGCAATATCCAGATCCTCGCCAGCGCGGAAATCAGAGAACGACAATTGGGCCTGCATGGCATCCAGGGGAATAGGAAACATGGGATTTTCCATCTGGGCTTCCAGGACGTTCCGGATACCGCCCTTGTCCGCCATGTGGCCCGCCATGATATCGATTTTACGATTGGGATCGAAAGCGGGGGCAAAAAAGGGAAAACCATTTATGTGGTCCCAATGCGTGTGGGTCATCAGGATATAGCAATGTTCGATATCTGATTTGATCAACTGCTGGCCGAGATTACGAATCCCGGTCCCACAATCCAGCAAAATTTTCTGATCGCCTGCATCAACTTCTAAGCAGGTGGTATTGCCGCCATATTTTAAATGGGTCGGAGCTGGGCAAGCTATACTCCCCCTGCACCCCCAAATTTTTACCCTTATTGACATTTATACTGTTCCCAGAATGAAGCACTTAATTGTTATCGAATTTATATTATTAGAGCCATTTTACTAGAGAATTTTCTGTTATTAACTCCTGATTCTCAACAAATATTCCCCCCCCACTCTACAACTAATTGTGAGCCAGATCACAAACTATTACTTTTGATCCAATTTTTATATCTATTTTTTTACGGAACTGCCTTGATTTATCCCGATTTCCAGCAGCTCAGTAGAATTTTCATACCAAAAAACTTCACCGAGAGGAACCTCTGAATACGTGTTTGCACGTTTTGGGTAATACGTTATTGGCTGGGAATTGATATGTCGGTTTTAAGCAATTTGCGAGCAGACCGGTCATGACATTCATTCCGAAGGCGGAGATTTTCCCGACGATGGGTCACCATTATACAGGTTTGCCGCAACCGGCGCGAAGATGTTGCGACCGTGAAAGATCGCGGGTAACGATTCTGGCCGCGAGTCGGTCCCCCACATTTTGGTCTCGCTGGTGTAGCGGCGTATAATCAGTTCGAACATGCCGTTACCGGGACCCACGTGCTATCCACCGTCAGCTTCGACAATCGTTCCCAACCGGTCGCCAACACTTGGATCAACCACTCACAGGAATATAGTTCCCCAATCAAATGCTCCGACATAAGTGGCAAGTAGACAAGCGGTGGCTTTCGGGTTTTGGACGGGTAGGTCTTAGAACAAATCAACCACGAATGCTGCGGCGCTGGTTCATATATTTTGGTCTTCATTTGTCCAATATAGGGTCCTGCCAAAGCAAAATCCATCAAGAGAACGGTCATGAGCTGAGAATATCGGATCGCTTGCCCCCAATTCCACACTAAACCGGCATAAAAAATACCTATATTTCAAAGACTAATCATCTCAATTCGGGCAAATAGTGTCCTTGGGCGTGACGTCGCCGACTTAATCGATTAGTATGCACACGAGAAACACGTCGAGTAGGCGGAAAACCCGCCTCAATATATCCGGTTGTCCCAGATACCCGAAAGCGGGTTGGACCCAAAAAAGGCCCTTCCCGGAGTGGCATATCGACCCTAACCGGTGGTTTTGGTGTCTATTTTGCCAAGCCAAACTCCCGGCAACGTCGAACGGCTTCTCCAGTTATACGGAGGGAGGGAGGCTTTTCCCGCTGTCACGGTAATTGCGGGCTAAGATGTATTGGAACGAACGACGTAAAATAGCTTTTGAGTAAGAACAACGCGTAACGAGGTAGTATGAAAAAGGTGGGCCATCCTTCAATTGCAGGTTTTCCGGACCAGCAAGGACTTTACAATCCGACCAAAGAACACGATTCCTGCGGCATCGGTTTTGTCGCCAATATTAAAAATCGGAAAAGTCACAAAGTTGTCGTGCAAGGTTTGACGGTCCTGGATAATTTAACCCATCGGGGTGCCGCAGGCGCCGATCCCCTGGCCGGTGACGGCGCGGGTATCCTCATTCAGATTCCGGACAGGTTTCTGCGCGAAGAAGTTACGGCTATTGGCTTCGAATTGCCGGAAAGCGGTAAATACGGCGTCGGCATGCTGTTTTTGCCGCAAGATGAAAAAGCGCGGAAGGCCTGCGAAGATGCCGTCGAAAAAATGGTCACCGATGAAAATCTGGCAATTCTGGGTTGGCGGGATCTACCGACCGATAACACATGGTTGAGTGATGGTGTTCGTGGAATGGAGCCGTTCATCCGCCAATTGTTTGTCGGTGTGGGCGATTCCGAATTGGATCAAGATGCCTTCGAGGTGAAACTTCTGGTCATCCGCAAACGCACCCATCAGATTGTCATTCAGAAAAATTTAGCCGGTGATGAATCCTATTATATTCCGTCCATGTCTTCCCGGACCATTTGCTACAAGGGCATGATGCTGGCCGGCAGAGTGGGTAAATATTATACCGACCTTCAGGACGAACGCCTGGAATCGGCCCTCGCCCTCGTGCATCAGCGTTTTTCGACCAATACATTCCCGTCCTGGCAGTTGGCTCAGCCCTTCCGTTATTTGTGCCACAACGGTGAAATCAACACCCTGCGCGGTAACATCAATTGGATGGCTGCCCGTCGGCACAATATGAAGTCGGAAAAACTGGGCGATGATCTGGACAAATTATGGCCCTTGATTGCCGACGGTATTTCCGATTCGGCGAGTTTCGACAATGCGCTGGATTTGCTGGTGGCCGGCGGATATTCGTTGTCCCACGCTATGATGCTGATGATACCTGAAGCCTGGAACGACAATCCCCTGATGGATGAGCAGCGCCGGGCATTCTACGAATACAATGCAGCCTTGATGGAACCCTGGGACGGTCCGGCCGCGGTGGCCTTTACCGATGGCCGCCAGATTGGCGCTACCCTGGACCGCAACGGTCTCCGGCCGGCCCGCTATATTGTTACCGATGATGATCTTTGCGTCATGGGCTCGGAAGTCGGCGTGCTCGAAATTCCCGACGAAAAAAATGTCGAAAAATGGCGTTTGCAGCCAGGTAAGATGTTTTTGATCGACCTGGAAGAAGGCCGCATCATCGACGACGAAGAATTAAAAAACGAGTTGGCGACAACCCATCCCTATCAGGAATGGCTGGATGAAACGCAGATTCATCTCGAAGACCTGCCAGCGGATGTGGAACCCCTGCCGCTCGACCACCAGACACTATTGGACAGGCAGCAAGCTTTTGGCTACACCCAGGAAGATCTCAAATTCTTTCTCCTGCCCATGGCCATCAGCGGGCAGGATCCGATTGGATCCATGGGGCGGGATATTCCCCATGCCGTGTTGTCCGACCGGCCGAAACTGCTCTACGATTATTTCAAACAGGCCTTTGCCCAGGTGACGAACCCACCAATAGATCCGATCCGGGAAGAACTGGTAATGTCGCTGGTTTCACTGATCGGTCCCAGGCCCAATTTGCTTGATTTGAAAACCGGTGGCAGCCATATGCGACTGGAAGTCAGGCAGCCCATTCTATCGAACGTTGATCTGGAGAAAATCCGTTACATCGATAGCAGTGAAAGATCGTTCAATTCGATCACCCTGGATATGTGTTATCCGGTATCAGCAGGTTCCGACGGAATGGCGGCAGCCCTCGATAAGCTCTGCCTGTCGGCTCAGGAAGCCGTTCTCGAAGGTCACAATATTCTTATTCTATCGGACCGTTTAGTTGACGCGGATCACGTGGCAATCCCCGCCCTGCTGGCGACGGCGGCCGTTCACCATCATCTAATTCGCGAAGGTCTGAGGACCGAATCCGGATTGGTTATTGAAACCGGTGAAGCGCGGCAGGTTCACGATTTCTGTCTGTTGGCCGGCTATGGCGCCGAAGCGGTTAATCCTTATTTGGCTTTTGACACGATTGCCAATGCCCGCGATCAACTGCCCGATGATTTGGCATTGTCTGAAGCCCACGGCCGCTACATAAAAGCTGTCGACAAGGGCATCCTCAAGGTCATGTCAAAAATGGGTATTTCGACCTATCAGTCCTATTGCGGGGCACAGATATTTGACGCCATTGGACTGCGCGATGATTTCATCGAGAAATATTTCACTAAGACAGCCTCAGCCATTGAAGGCGTCGGCTTAGAGGAAATCGCCAACGAGACCGTCACGCGGCACGGCCAAGCCTACGGCAATTCACCTATTCTTGCCAACGCTTTAGATGTTGGCGGTGAACTTGCCTACCGACTACGTGGTGAAGAACATATGTGGACACCGGAAACCATATCCGGTCTGCAGCATTCGGCGCGAGGCAATTCCCGGGAGATTTACGATAAATATGCGGCGGAAGTGAATGACCAGTCGCGCAAACTGAAAAACCTGCGCGGCTTGTTCGAATTCAAGTATGCAGAGCAAGCGATCCCCTTGGAAGAAGTCGAAGCGGCTTCGGAGATCGTCAAGCGCTTCGTCACCGGCGCCATGTCCTTCGGCTCGATTTCCTTTGAAGCCCATACCAATCTGGCCATCGCCATGAACCGCCTGGGCGGAAAATCGAACACCGGCGAAGGCGGCGAAGAGCCGGAACGTTTCGTATCTCTGGCCAATGGTGATTCCATGCGATCCGCCATCAAGCAGGTAGCTTCCGGCCGCTTCGGAGTCACGACTGAGTATCTCCGCAATTCCGATGAAATTCAGATCAAGATGGCCCAAGGCGCCAAGCCCGGCGAAGGTGGCCAGCTACCAGGGCACAAGGTCGATGAAGTAATCGCCCGGGTACGTCACTCGACACCAGGTGTCGGTCTGATCTCGCCACCGCCGCATCATGACATCTACTCGATCGAGGATTTGGCGCAACTGATCCATGACCTCAAAAATGTGAACCCTAAGGCGAGGATCAGCGTTAAGCTGGTATCCATCGTCGGCGTTGGCACGATAGCCGCCGGCGTATCCAAAGCCCATGCCGATCATGTGCTGATTTCGGGCGCCGACGGTGGCACCGGAGCCAGTCCAATCACTTCGGTGATGAACGCCGGCTCGGCTTGGGAAATCGGCTTGGCCGAAACCCATCAGACCCTGGTTCTCAACAAGTTGCGAGGCCGCATTTCCGTGCAGGCCGATGGTGGTATTCGGACTGGGCGTGATGTTGCCGTAGCGGCTCTGTTAGGTGCCGATGAATACGGCATTGCCACCGCGGCGCTAATCGCTTCCGGCTGTGTGATGATGCGCAAATGCCATCTCAACACCTGCCCAGTGGGCATTGCCACCCAGGACCCGGAATTGCGTAAGCGATTTAAGGGCAAGCCAGAGCATGTCGTCAATTACATGTTCTTTGTGGCCGAGGAAATGCGTGAAATCATGGCCAAACTGGGCGTGCGAACTATCAATGAGATGATTGGCCGCTCAAACCTATTGAACATGAGCGGCGCCATCGATCACTGGAAAGCCAAGGGTCTGGATTTATCGCGCATTCTGTACAAACCAGATATGGACCCCGATGTAGCGATCTACAATTGCGAAAAACAGGACCATGGACTGGATAAGGCGCTCGACAATACGCTAATCGAACAAGCCATAGATTCCTTGGATCATGGTAAAGCAGTCAAGATTGAGACGCCGATTGTTAATACCAACCGGGCCGTGGGCGCAATGCTGTCAGGTGAGATTGCCGAAAAATACGGACATGCCGGGCTGCCTGACGACACAATTCACATCAAGGGCCATGGGTCCGGCGGCCAAAGCTTTGGTGCTTTCCTATCCAAAGGCGTAACCATCGAACTCGAAGGCGATGCGAACGACTATATAGGTAAAGGCCTTTCGGGTGGCCATATCATCGTTTATCCGCCCAAGGTGTCCAAGTTTGTGCCCGAGGATAACATCGTCATAGGCAATGTCGCTCTTTACGGCGCCATCAGCGGTGAGTGCTATTTCCGGGGCGTCGCCGGCGAACGCTTTGCCGTCCGCAATTCCGGGGCGACTGCTGTTGTTGAAGGCGTTGGCGACCATTGCTGTGAATATATGACCGGTGGTGTCGTCGTCGTTCTCGGCCAGACAGGCCGGAATTTCGCCGCCGGGATGAGTGGCGGTATTGCCTATGTACTCGACGAATCCCACGATTTCGATATTCGCTGTAACATGGCGATGGTCGATCTGGAACCGATCAGCGACGAAGACCGCATGCATGAGGATCATTCCCATCAGCGCGGTGATCTAGAAACCCATGGCCGGGTTGATATCATGAAGGATATGACAGGATATGACGATTTGCGGCTTCGCAAACTGATAGAGAATCATTTGCATCATACCAATAGTGACAGAGCACGTAAGGTTCTCGATAATTGGGAACACTATCTCCCGAAATTCGTCAAAGTAATGCCCGTAGATTACCGCCGGGCACTGCAGGAAATGCAGGTGCGGACTGAAGGTACAGATCATTCCGGCATTGGCGTTGCGGTGGGAGATTGATCGATGGGTAAAGCAACCGGATTTCTGGAATATGATCAGCGTGACCGCCGCTACAAACCGGCTGAAGATCGCGTCAAACATTACAACGAGTTCTCCGTCAATTTAAAGACGGAAGAATTGCAGCGCCAAGCCAGCCGCTGCATGGATTGCGGTATACCTTATTGCCACCAAGGTTGTCCAGTAAACAATATCATTCCGGATTGGAACTACCTGACCTTCAAAGGTGAATATAAAAAAGCCTTGGAGGTTCTTCATTCAACCAATAATTTCCCGGAATTTACGGGACGCATTTGTCCCGCGCCGTGCCAGGAATCATGCACCCTCAATTTGGAGGATATACCGGTCACCATCAAAACCATTGAATGCGCTACCGTTGACCGAGCGTGGGAAAATGGCTGGGTTCATCCCGAAATTGCTGAACATAAAACCGGAAAAACCGTTGCCATTGTTGGTTCCGGCCCTGCTGGCATGGCGTGCGCGCAGCAACTTGTCCGGGCCGGTCACTCGGTAACCTTATTTGAAAAGAACGCTAGAATCGGCGGGCTGCTGCGCTATGGAATTCCAGATTTCAAACTCGAGAAACAGTTGATCGACCGCCGCCAAGTTCAGATGGAACAGGAGGGCGTAAATATACGCACTAATGTAAACATTGGCCTGGACATGACGGTCGAGGATCTGCAGCGCGATTTTGATTCCGTCGTTTTGGCTGGCGGTTCCGAGGCACCGCGCGACCTGCCTGTTTCGGGACGTGAATTCGACGGCATCCACTATGCCATGGATTTTCTAACTCAGCAGAACCGGCGGGTCGCCGATGAAACAATCAAGGATGCGCAGGATATTCTTGCTGAAGGCAAAGATGTTGTCGTTATCGGCGGTGGCGATACCGGTTCCGATTGCGTTGGCACGTCTTTCCGCCAAGGGGCCAAGAGCGTCACCCAACTGGAAATTATGCCCAAGCCGCCGGAAAGAGAAGACAAACTGGCGACCTGGCCCCAATGGCCCATAAAGCTGCGAACATCAACGTCGCATGAAGAAGGCGCTGAACGCGATTGGTCAATAACCACCAAAGCCTTCCTGGAAGACGGCGGAAAAGTTTCCGGATTGCAGACCATTAGGGTCGAATGGCAGGAAAGTGACAATAGCGGCATGGAAATGGTGGAAGTCGCCGGTTCGGAAGCGGAAATAAAGGCAGACCTTGTTTTGCTTGCCATGGGATTTATCCATCCCACCCACAAGGGATTGATAGAAGACCTTGAGGTTGATCTTGACGATCGCGGCAATGTCAAAACCGATACCGTTACTTACCAAACGTCCGTTGACGGTGTCTTCGCTGCGGGCGACATGCGGCGCGGCCAATCACTGGTCGTCTGGGCCATCCGTGAGGGCCGCCAGTGCGCCCGCGCCGTCGATGAGTACCTAATGGGGCACTCCGAACTGCCGCGCTAGTTCCGGGCCTTCTCCACTCACCCGTAATACAGCGATCATCCCGAGCCACTATTCGTGCTGGTCGATCGGGATGGCTCCTAAAGCCCGCTGAGGACAACCCTTGTAACTATCGGGTTTCCTAGGCGGCACCCGCGCAATTTTTTTCGCCTTTTTACAGAAATATGATTTCTAAGCTCCGTTTTTGACACCACCTTTAAACAGAAGATGATGATCTACTTTGGATACACTCGATTGTGAATTCATTTTAAGTAGTTCCGACCTTATCTGACACCGCTCCTTGAAGAGGAAGAGGCTTATCGGTTTCGATAGCGATGCAATCCGTAACCACCAAACCCTTAACGAGGCAACCCTCATGTTACAAAGTAACCAAAATATCATTCGCCAGAAAGTTGGCCTTCTCAATCGGGCGCAATATCCCCAATATATCTTCTTCTAAAAATCGCTTCCTGGTCATAAATACCTCCNAACTAGATTCGNTTTTANAAAAAACTGGACCAGTTAGAGGGGAANNAAAAATTNCTATAATGTTTAATTATTTTTTACTTACGTTCCTNTTTTNTANTCTACTTCTTTAAGTGTTTTNCGNTAAAAATTATTATCTTTTGCTTGGCCGTAGCCGTTAAGTTTTGCACAGGACCGCTTACGGTCTTCTACGGCGTATCGCCTTGACAATAGTGCCAAAATCTTTTTCATTTTTAAGAATAATTCTTTATTTTCCTTTTTTTTCTAAGCACTATGAGAATCATTTTAAAAAGAGTAATTGTTGAAGAAAAATCGCTCGCTTCTCCTGGGGTAAAGAGGAAAAAGTTATCTACAGACTTATCCACACACAAAAATTGCTATATCGTGTTGCCAAAGTCACACCTTCCATATTAGAGAAAAAGTTGCCTCTTTAAACATGGTCGATAGGACGATGCCGGTTGACCTAGCCTGGTCGATTTGCTGCAATCCGCAGCGTTCACCTGAACATTTGGGTAATAAAGACAGGGGTAAACCATGACTGGTCAAATGATTGATATAGAAGCAAAAGAAGGTGGAAAATTCACCTCCTACCTTGCCAAATCGACTTCGGGAAACGGGCCCGGTATTGTTATGATCCAAGAAATTTTCGGTGTTACCGACTGGATGAAGCAAACCGCCGATCGCTTCGCCGAAAACGGTTATACGGTTATCGCACCCGATATGTTTTGGCGTTTCGCACCCAATTTCGTCGCCAAGCCGGGGGACGAGGAAGATTTCCAGAAAGCTTTTTCCTATCTGCAACAAGTCAACTATGACACCGCCGTAGACGACATAGAAGTCTGCGCTGACCATTTAAAAGGCATGTCTGAGTGCAATGGCAAGATCGGCGTTACCGGATTTTGCCTGGGCGGCACCTTTACCTATCTGACCGCGGCACGGCTGGATATCGACGGCGCCGTCGCTTATTACGGCACACAGATTCACGAGTATCTCGACGAAGGCAAGCAAGTCACCTGCCCCACCATTCTGCATATGGGAGAGCATGACGAGACGTTTACTGTCGAAGATCGTGGCAAAATCCACGCTGCTCTGATTGGCAAACCGAATGTCGCCATTTATATGTATGACGCGGGTCATGCCTTTGCTAATTCGGATCGCCAGGATGTCTATAATGCGGAAGCAGCCGAATTGGCCCACCAAAGAAGTTTTGAACTGTTTGCACAACTAAAGTAGCCGAAGGAAAATTTATAATGCCAGCATTTCCGGCGGGAGCCCTCAACGGCATCAGAGTATTCGATTTAACCCGCATTCTGGCGGGTCCAAGCTGTTCCCAAATCCTCGGTGACCTGGGCGCCGATGTTATTAAGATCGAACGCCCTGGGGCCGGCGACGACACCCGCAAATACGGCCCTCCCTTCGTCAAGGACGCCGCTGGAGAGGACACTTCTGAGGCTGGCTACTATCTGGCTGCCAATCGGAACAAGCGCTCCATAACCCTTGATCTGAGCAGTACTGAGGGACAGACCCTCGCCCGGCGGCTTATCGCTACCTGCAATCTGCTGATCGAAAATTTCAGAACGGGCAATTTGGCCAAATACGGTTTGTCTTACGATGATTTGAAAGATGAATTTCCCGGTCTTGTCTATTGTTCCATCACGGGGTTCGGTCAAACCGGGCCATCGGCGGATCAACCCGGTTATGATTTTATGGCCCAGGGCATGGGTGGACTGATGAGTGTAACAGGCGAGAAAGACCGGGAACCGCAACGCGTTGGCGTTCCCATCGCTGACCAAGTGGCCGGTCTGTGGGCGGCAATATCCATAAATGCAGCGCTCCGCCACCGTGAAGTCACCGGTCAGGGGCAACTTTTAGATATATCTCTGCTGGATACCCAGGTGGCGACGCTGTCCATCCAGGGGCTCAACTATCTGACCTCAGGGGAGGTTCCCGGACTGCTCGGCAATGCTCATCCCAATATCGTTCCCTACCAGGTATTTCCCTCTTCTGACGGCAATATCATTATCGCCGTGGGCAATGACGCGCAGTTCAAGCGGTTCACGGGCTTTATTGGTGCGCCGGAACTGGCCGATGATGAGCGCTTTATCGACAATTCCGCCAGGGTCAAAAACCGGGACACTTTGACGCAAATTCTTGACGCCATCATTGCCCGGAAACCATCCGCCTACTGGCTGGAAGAACTGGAGAAAATAAAAATCAGCTGTGGCCCCATTAACCGCATCGATCAGGTTTTCGAGGAACCCCAAGTGCAAGCGCGGGGAATGAAAATCGAGATGGGTCACTCTTTGGCCGACGGCGGTTCCGTTCAACTGATCGGCAGCCCCCTCAAAATGTCCAACACCCCCGTCGCCTACCGCCACGCCCCCCCGACCCTCGGCCAACACACCGACGAGGTACTTGAGGAACTACTGGACCTCAGTAAGGAGGAAAGAGACGAGTTAAGGGCGCAGAGAGTGATTTAATTCAGGTGTTTTTCCCGTTAAGTCGGGTACTGTGATCGAAACCTATTGGATTCCGTTCCCGCGAAGCAGCGTCAATCTGGACCCGAAATACCAACATACCGCAATCGGCGGGGAAACACACGCCACTGCACTTGGAATCAACGGAAAGCGGAACTACTATTTACCGGTAGATCTGCATAAAGGGGTTTGATCATGACCATACTTGAAGGTGCCGAGTTTCCGCGCAATGCCTGGTATGTGGGTGCCTGGGACTATGAAGTAACCAGGCAACCCATGCAACGCTGGCTGCTAAACGAACCGCTGGTGTTTTACCGTTCCGAACAGGGCAATCCGGTGGTGCTCGACAACCGCTGCCCTCACCGCTATGCCCCCTTGTCCAGTGGCGTTTTGATCGGCGATTCTATTCAATGCGGCTATCACGGTTGGGAATTCGGGCCCAATGGTGCGTGCACCTGCGTTCCCGGAATGGACCGGCCGATCAAGAAAGCGCAGGTGCGCAGCTACCCGGCCATCGAACGCTGGGGATGGATTTACATATGGATGGGCGAGCCGGACAAGGCCGACGAGACCTTGTTGCCAAGTTTTCATTTCATGACGGATCCGGCCTGGGTCGGCAAGGGCGAAGTAATGCACGTCAAGGCTGGTTACAATCTAATCCGCGACAACCTCCTTGACCTTACGCACGCCAAATTCGTCCACAAAAGCACACTCGCCACCGATCACGTGACCGATTTTCCGGTTCAAATCGTGGAGGAGGATGGGCGAATTTATATACGTCGTAATATGGTTGATGTCGCCCAGGCCTCGCCCCTATTCAAAACGTCCGGGGGCTTCAAGGGCCGGGTCGACCACCACCAAAACTTTATCTTTGAGCCGCCTAACAATGTCTTGGTGCAAACCACAGTTAAATCAGCTGCCAGCGAGGACGAAGATAATGCTGTAGCCTTCAAGGTAGCAAACGCTTTGGTGCCGGAAAGCTACACTTCGACGCATTATTTTTGGTTCATCATGCGTGATTTCAAATTGGACGACGCAGAGGTCACCGAGTGGGCGTTCAAGGCCAATCAAGGTGCCTTCCTTGAGGATAAGGAAATTATTGAACAGCAGCAATTGTTGTGGGAAAGTGCCGTCGGCAACATTGCCATTCCCTATATGCAGGATAAGGGAGTTGTCTGGGCCAACCAGATTGTTGCTTCAATGGTCGACGCCGAAAAATCCCCTGAATAGCTCTATTTCAAGTGTTGGAACACCTTATTAACGCCCCTACTTCTTACCCTTTTTCTTGTCTTTGAAGGCTTTGAGCACATCCGAAAGTTTGCGGGACATATAACGGTATTTATGGGCCGGCACCTGGTAAATCCATTTTGACGTCTGGGCATTGATGGCGCCGGCTTCGCGTTTGATATCATCCGAAGCGTCGTCCGCCGTGCGCGCTTTGAAGCGGGCCCAGAAATTACCGTCCTGCAATTCTGCCAGTTCGACATCGACAATCAATCCGTCAGTCGTGACATATTCCGTGCCCGTAATTTTGTCTTTGGGCAGGGTCACCTTGCCGGTTTCCTTGACATCTTCAAGTTCCAATTTATCCAGACCGTCACCCATATTATCGATATCGGATTGATATTCAATGATGCGGCCTTCCGGCATATTTTCGATTTTAAATTTGGTGCCTTTGGCTGCGGCCCGAGAGACCATCATGGTCTGACCATCTGGATGGATCACAGTCACCTTGGCAACCCGCTTGTTGAGAACACTGAGGAATTCCGGTTTCACCCATTTTGCGACGGTGTCGGGAACTTCCAGCCTGCCTGCAACCAGCCAGGATTGCTCGTCACCCGGTTTCCTCACATAGCGGCCGACATTGGTGGCGCCGGTGATTTCATTGTTGACCTTACCGACCAGAATTTCCGCCAATTTTGACCCGTCTTTACCTTTAACGGTCAGTAACTTGGATTTAGCCTTCTTGGTGGTAATATCTTCAACGTCCAGACGGGTATAGCGATCCGGCTTTTTAGTTTTACTCTCTCTTATTCGTAGCTCCGACAGGCCTAACAGAAGGTCGCGGATGGCTTCGCCGGAGGCAGCATAGCCCTGACGGCTGACCAATTGCCATTTTCCGTTTTGTTGCTTGACGGTTAATGTTTTCTCGGCATCCTGAACCGTGACTTTGGTAACATCACTCAACTGCCCGGATAAAGCCGGGAACAAGCGTGCGTCATCTGTGACCACGGATGTCGCCCCGTAGCGCGAAGCCACAGAGACTCCGGCGGCGATAACTATTACTGCCGTGACGGCGGTGAAACCGATAAATGATTTGGGACTAATCACTGTTCTACCTCCCTAAACGCTGTTGGCCAACATACTGTTTCTATCCCTGAACCGGCTGCTGATGGTAACGGCGCCGGCGGACCAAAGCCAGTACCACGGCGACGATGGCGATCAGGACCGGCATGGCCCAGATGTTCAGAATTTTCAATTGGGTATCCAGACTTTCAATGTCCTTGCGCAGAGCCAACTGAACATCACGCAGTTGTTTACGCGTGGAGATCATTTCGCGTCTGAATTTATCGAAAGCCTTCCGCTGATTCGATGTCAGAACCACCTTGGCCCCCGGCTTATTGTCAACCTTCAAACCGCTGAGTTTGCCCTGCAATTCTTTTAGTTTGGTGGTCAACTGCTGCTCGGTCTTGCGGTACCTATCTTCAGCCAAATTCTTCAAATCATTGATTTTATGGAATGGCCTGACGGACAGGCCGCGGCTACGAAGACTGATCAGGGCATCACTGCCGCTCAGATTATCCAGGGAATTGACCAGGAAATCGGCATTGTTGGACACTGGCGTATTGATCTTCTTGCCGAAGAATTCCTGCTGCTGGGTCCAAAAACGCGTGGTCAATAAATCGGAATCGGCAAAGACGATCAAATTGATGTCGCCCTTCGATACTTTGACATGGGGGGCCAATTTGACCCGCTTTTTATCGTCGTCCTTCTTCTTGTCCTTTACCGGTGGCGGGCCATCAGAAAAGGCACTGTCCACCTTGCCCTGGAAACGAGCGGCGATATTGAAAACTTTATTTTCCGGTTTGAACTGTTTGAGAATACGCTCCGGGTCAATTTCGCCGCGCACGAGATCAGCACTGATGCGCTGGCTAATTGGGCTGGTTTTCAGCAGCGGCTTCATTTTGAGCTTTGAGTCCTTAGTCAAATCCAGCGTACCGGCACTGGCAACAGAAATCGCCGTCAACTCGCCGGTGACCACATCGTCCCGATCGAGATTGCGGGAGCCGTAAATGCCCCAGGACAAATAGTCGGCAATGACGTCGCGGCCCTTCACTTGGGCGCTGACCCGAATGGCAACTGTGCGGTCTCCGACAAATTTATTTTCGTCGAAGTCAATGCCCCAGGCGTCGAAGAGCTTTTTAAGTTCCGAAGAACCGGCACCGGGAGGTGCCTGCGGCGACATACGCGCCGTTTCATTTTGCGGATCGACAAATATCAAAGCCCGGCCGCCACGCATGACAAATTGATCGATAGCGTAGAGGGTGCTGTCTTCAATGATCTTGGGATGAACGATCAGTAGCACGTCGATATCGTCGTTAATTTTTTCGATATTACTGGACAGGCTTTCTACTTCGAAAAATTGCTTGATCTGATCCATGATCGGCCACGGCTGATAGCGCAGCAGCGGGTCGGCCTCCAACAGAAGACCGGTGATGAGACCAATTTTCTTTTTTTTTGGTTGGGCCAAGTCAAAGATAATACGGGTTAAATCGTATTCGAGGAATTGCTCCCGCTGCGGATTGAAAAAAGTAATGGCCTT
>PBQI01000028.1 GCA_002725625.1 Rhodospirillaceae bacterium
TTCTTTGCCGTCCTCCGGGGTCTGCATTGGTGTTCTCCCTTCACAGACTTAGCCCTGGTGAGTGCGTTCAGTGTTATAGTGATTGACCCAACGCCTTTAATACATCAGTAGCTTGATTTTACATCCCTAATAGCATTACTCATCCAACTCCGGATAATGTCGAAAAACACCCATTGTGCTAAAGGGGATTCGTCGTGATGAGGTGAGGTAGTCATTAATATTTGGTCTTGCCGCGATTAAGTCCCGTAGATTGAGTAGATTGGGATATGCGTTTCCGATCTTACCAAAGGCAATTGGAAAAGCGTACCGTAGTCCCTCGACAATCTGATACATCGAAAGATCTGGGTAGGTAAGTGTATCTCCGATCAGCCAGCCCGAACCCGTCTGATTGTTAGTAATTATTCGCTCGTAGTAAGCCATGTGCTTGGGCATACGATACTCAATAAAATTAGCCGACCGTTTAACTGCCGCTTCTTTTTGATCCTCATAGTAAAGGGTGCTAGCAATCGGATGATGCGTATCATGGACCTCCATTAAAAAATCCGTCACGGTAAGCTGAATTTGGTGGGCAAATAGCCTGTCGGCTTCTGACGCAGGAGCGAGGCCGATTTTGGGTCCTAGATACTGTAATATATTGGCAGCCTGGGCGATGATTGCTTCTCCATCGATCAGAAAAGGAGGAGCAAAAGGTGGCCTGACCAAAGATTGATCTTGCAAGTAACCTAGAACCGCCTCTTTGCCACCACCTTCCTCCACTGACTGTCTCGCGATATCGTCATAATCGGCACCAGATTCTTCGAGAGCTAGGCGGACAACCTCACCTCTCCCCTGGATATGGGGCCAGTAATAGAATTGATAAGCCATGCGTTTCAACTCGCCTTCGTTCCAATTGTTTCATCTGAGTATTTTAGATTAATAAATTTTGCAAAATTCAACCAAGTCACATCAAAATTCGACCTTAATTTCAACCCGACGGTTAGCAGCTCTATTAGCGTACGTGGTGTTGGGCAAAACAGGTTCAGTATCTGCTAACCCAATTACCACCAATAAATTTCTATCGATCAATTTATTTTCAAGCAAACGATGAACAACCGAAACGGCACGCGCTGCGGACAAATCCCAATTCGAACGAAATTCATAATTAGAAATCGGTAAACTATCGGAGTGGCCCGCAACAACAATCTTTTTTATGCCGTTAACGCTATTCATAACGTCAGTGACCTTGTCTAACACACTTTCAATACCCTGATTGAGGTCTGCACTACCCAGCTGAAATGTCACTTTTTCAGGAAATCGTAAGATAACAATGTCCTCTTTTTTGATAAGCTGCATATGTCCCTTTTCTATTTCATTATTGAGACTTTTTTGAATACGGGACTCCAAATTCTTTGATATTTCATCCTTTTTTTCTTTTTTTACACTTTCACTTTCTTTCTTTACACTTTCACTTTCTTTTTCAATATCACTATCACTTGTTCCTATTTTTTCTAATTCAACGTTTTTTGCCTCAAAGCCCACATTTTTTCCTCTAGTTGAAAAATCAATATTTGTCTTTGAAAGTTCAACAATTGCGGAAGAGTTTTGGAGAATGGATGTTGGGGGCGGTTGGTTAAAAGCTTCAGAAATAGCTCCCGCATTTTGTTTGAAACTGTCCGAATCAACCTCAGAAAACGAAAGAAATAAGACAAACATTACGACCAACAACATTAACATATCCGTAAATGTCATAAGCCACCCTTGGCTGGATTCCTTTTTTATCTTTTGTCTTTTCATATTTTCCAATCGATCCCACAGATATGAATTTATTATTCAACTTCTTTAGAACCGTTCTCCTTACTATCGGGGTGTGATTTGGATTTCTTATGCCGCAAGTTCTCCGGCAGGTAAGCTTCTAAGAAATCCCACATCTCCGTTGGGTTTTGCTTTCGTTGAATTAAAACCACACATTCAATCATCAAAATTCTGTTGTCTGAGTCTGCATTTAATTTTTGATCTAATTTTTCTGCAATGGGTTGCGCAAACAGATAGGAAATTAGCACACCGTACATTGTAGTAAGTAATGCCACCGCTAGACCTTTACCAACTGTTGTCGGATCTTCCAGACTGCTGAGCATCTGAATTAGGCCTACCAGGGTTCCAAACATACCGAAAGCTGGGGCTGCTTCAGCGATAGAGAAAAATATCTTTATGCTACTTTCTTGACGAACGATATTTAAATCCATCTCGGCATTTAAAAATTCTCGTATATAAGCACCATCACGTCCATCAGCACACATCTGCAAGCCTTTCCGAAAAAACGGATCACGAATTGATTTTAGTTCATTTTCAAGGACCAAAAGTCCCCTGGGGTGGCTTCGAGCAAGTTTACTGAGAGATAGTGAGGTCTGGATTAATTCTAAAGCATTCAAGTTTGCACCCGATACTGCCGCTTTTATGCCAATGGGAATTGCCACGAAAAAACGGTTTACAGGAAACTTTATCATTGTCGCTGCGAAGGTACCGCCAATTACAATCACGAAGCCTTGCACATTTACAAATTGGGCAAAATTTCCATCTGACCCTATCGCAAAAACAACTACTGTAATTCCACCCAAGAGACCAAGAATTGTCGCAATATCCAATTTTTTCTCCCTGCAAGAAAGAGGCGTTTAATACAAAAATTTAAGCCTAAAAACCACAGTACCCGACTTAAAGGGATAAACGCCTGAAGTGGTTCATATTTTGAGGTTCTCTGTTGAAGGAAAGTCTCTGAATATGCAGCAGTCGCTGACCAAGTCTTTATCCCTATCTTTAGATGAGCATATTTCCCTGTGGCGAACAAGATGCGAAACACTTGTCTGGCTGGTTAGACTGATGATTCAAAACGGGACCGTCAGTCTCAGGCGTCTTGCAGGATATGTTGCCACGCGAGCTCAAACATTATCCGTCCACCGTCGTCTAGTGCCGTCGATACGCCCAGGATGATGGGTGTGGTGGCGGTCAGTGCGCCATGGCGGAGGAATGAAGAAAATACCTTACCGCTGACGGATATGCGTCAGAACAATCCGGAAATACTCTAGCCGCCACCAACTAAAATAGACCGTCGATATTACCCTCATCGTCGACCGAGATATCGGCAGCAGCCGGCCTGCGGGGAAGTCCTGGCATAGTCATCATGCTGCCGCAAACCGCGACCACAAACCCGGCACCGGCAGCCAGCCGTACTTCTCTAATTTGTAGTTCATGACCATCGGGAGCGCCGAGTTTATTGGGATCAGAAGAAAAGCTCATGGGTGTTTTTGCCATACATATGGGTAAGTTACCATGCCCGAATTCCTGCAACTGGTCCAATCGGCGGCTTACGGTGTTCGCCGCAATAACGCTGCCGGCGCCATAGGCCTTGTCGGCGATGGTCTCGATTTTTTCCCACAAAGTTAACCCTTCTTCGTATAAAAAATTGAAGTCGCTATTGACATCCTGGGCCATCATATCGACAACTTTATTCGCCAAATCTTCCGCCCCGGCACCGCCATCCTGCCAGTGAGTGCAGGCAACGGTCTCCACACCCTGCGCGCTGCAAGCGTCTTTAATCGCCTGAATTTCAGCATCGCTGTCGTCAGTAAACTGATTAATCGCAGCCACCATCGGGACACCAAAATGCTTTAATATCGCTATGTGCCGATTGAGATTCGCGCAACCGGCTTTGACGGCATCCGTGTTTTCCCTGGATAGTCCTTCCTTGGCCACTCCACCATGTTTCTTAAGTGCCCGGACGGTGGCCACGAGCACCACGGCATCCGGCGTCAGTCCACCCTGGCGGCATTTAATGTCGAAGAATTTTTCCGCCCCCAAATCGGCACCGAAACCGGCCTCTGTGACAATATAGTCTGAGAGCTTCAAAGCTGATTGCGTGGCAATCAAGGAATTGCAGCCATGGGCTATATTGGCAAAGGGACCGCCGTGGACGAAAGCCGGCGTATGTTCCAGGGTCTGAACCAAATTGGGCATAATGGCATGTTTCAGCAAAGCGGTCATGGAACCGGGTGCGGCTAAATCCAAAGCCGTTACCGGCTCTCGATCCCGAGTCCGCGCCACTTCGATCCTAGATAGTCTTAACTGCAGATCGTTAAGGTCACTGGCCAGGCAGAAAACCGCCATAATTTCCGAGGCGGCAGTAATATCAAAAGAATCTTCGCGTGGAAATCCGTTGACGACGCCCCCAAGTGATTGCGTAATGGACCGAAGCGCCCGGTCGTTAAGATCCATTACCCGCCGCCAGGTAATCCGGCGGGCATCGATATCGAGTTTGTTGCCCCAGTAAATGTGATTGTCGAGCAATGCCGCCAAGAGATTATGCGCTGCCGTTATGGCGTGGAAATCGCCGGTGAAATGGAGATTGATATCTTCCATGGGAATGACTTGCGCATAGCCACCGCCGGCGGCACCCCCTTTCATGCCAAAACAGGGTCCGAGACTGGGCTCTCTTAGACAGATGGATGTCTTTTTGCCGATTCGGCTGAGTGCATCCCCCAGCCCAACGGTTGTCGTGGTCTTTCCTTCACCCGCAGAGGTTGGCGATATGCAGGTCACCAAGACCAGTTTGCCATTTTTTTGATCTGACAAACCGGCGAGAAAATCAAGATCAATTTTAGCTTTGTCCCGGCCATAAGTCAGGATGGCATCAGCTGGAACATCCAATTGACTGGCGATTTCTTCAATTGGACGAGCCGCCGCGCCACGGGCGATATCAAGGTCGGATTTCATTTATTGATTTTCCCCTGGATTTCAATTTTAGCGTTTTCGGCTCAATCTTATTGAAATTTAAGGGGAAAAATTAGGTTAATGCAATACTAGGAAAACCGGTCAGGACTGTTCTTGATCGGCAGCACCGCCATCCACGTCGACAAAGGAATTGGATTTGTCCCGTTTGGTGGCAAAGGTTAACGTCGTGATACCGGCGATAACCAACGTGAACCCGAGCATAAAAACCAGCGACGCCCAGCCGCTTTCTAGTTCCGGTGCCACCAGCCTGACAAGAGCGACCCCCAGAAAGGCGGTAAGGGTACCCCCGATCCAGAAGTTTTTCTTATCCTTCATCGAATTCTTCATCGCAACAGTGTCACATAGATGCCTGCGATAATGGCCGAGGATATGACGCCCGATACACTGGCGCCCATGGCCCAGGGCAGGATGACAGCGTGCTTATTGGCGCCCCGCGCTTCTTTTTGCGCCACCTTGGCCGTCGTCGGGATGCAGGATACGCCCGATATGCCGATGGTCGGGTTAAAGTTACGGCCGCCGAAGCGATAAACCAATAATCCGCCGAGAAGGCCGCCGATACCCGACAAAAGCAACGCCGTAATACCCAATATCAAAAGAAGGATGACTTTGGGATCGAGGATCGTACCAGCCTCAAAGAGAACGCCCAAAAGGATGCCCAGGAAGAAAGTCGAGCCGTAGAGAACGGGACCGGACAGAAATTCGACGAATTGCTTCACGCCAGATTCCCGCACCACCACGCCCAAGAAGAACGACATAAACAAAGGCGCCGCCACGGGAAACAAGAGACAAAGAAGGGTCGACGTAATAACCGCAAAAGTCACCTTTTCCGCCTTGGAAATATTGGGAATTTTGCTCGGGTCCATTTTGAGGCCGCGGATGGCTTTCGGAATCATAAACCGGACCAAATAAGGATAACCGGCGTAGGCCAAGCTCAGATAGAGATAGGCGACAATGGTGATAGGGACGAACAGATCTTTGGCCAGCAAGAGCGACGTGTAAAGAACCATGGGTGCATCGGCGCTTCCCACCATGGCGATGGCGGCTGCTTCATTAAAGGGAAACCCCATGGCGACAGCAATGGGGAAGGTCAACAAGGTACCCAATTCGGCGCAGATGGCGATGATCATGCAACGCACCGGTGAAATCAGCAGATATCCGATATCCGAAAGGGTGCCAATTCCCATAAAGATCAGGCAAGCAATCAAGCCGTTGCTAAAGGTAAAGGTGTAAAGCGGTTGGAGGAAATCAATTTGCAACACCTCCAAAAGATGGGTCGTGTCGCTGATCGTTGGATCAATAAAAAGGGTGCCGGTCGTGGTTGCCGAGAGATAAAGAACGCCGGCATTGACGGATGACATGCCAAATCCCATGGGAATCATGATCAGCGGTTCCAACGTACCTTTGACCCCCAGATAAACGAACATGAATCCAGCTAAAATCAGGGCAACCCGCGCAATGGCGATAACCGGATCGGCCGCCACCATGGTGGCAATTCCTTGAAATATTTGCAGTAAATCTATCTCTGGCATGATCAGGAAGCCGCTTCAGCTGCTGGTTTTTTTTCTTCGGCGCTGTCATTCTTAGTTCTGAAGACAGCGAAAACCACTTTAATCGACCAAGCCACAACGAGGGATACCACCGCCGCCAGCGCATAGATAAAAAACATTAAATTGACTGCTTCCCAGAAATTTTCCATTTACTTCTCCACTTGGTGGTAATTCTTGACTGTCGGAATATCGGTCGGAAAGTACAGTACCGCAGACAGTCGGGCCTGAATTAGTCAGGCCCGCTTTATTTTCGTCTGGGGTTTAATCGAAATTCTGACTATTCCAAGACCATCAGAACTGTATTTGTTTCAACTTCATCGCCTTCGTTGACTTTAATCTCAGCGACTTTGCCGGCGGCCGGGGCGTAAATGGGATTCTCCATTTTCAAAGCTTCAAGGATGATGATTTCATCATCTTCCGCCACCTCATCGCCGACAGAAACTGAAATTTCATATATAGACCCGGACATGGGTGCAACGATATCTGTGCTCATAAATCTTACTCCTAATTACAGCCATATAAGCCGATTACTCAATTTTCCAATTTCGTACCCTTTTTATACCGCCAAAGAAACCCGTTTCCTAACAGCGGTCGACGCAGAGGTTGACTTCTTATCCTTTAATAATACGCGGCAGAAGCATCTGATGCACAGGGGTAATCGATTTCGGGTTTTGATAATTGGCCCCGGTAAAGGCTTTAATGTAGTTTCTGAGATCCGGCAACTGGACTACTTCATCGATAAATCCTTTCATGGCGCAATAGGCCGGGCGAGATTTGTCGACATAATCCTGGATCATTTGGTTCATTTTATCGATTACCGGTTCCAAATCATTACCGGCTTCATCTTCCTTAACCAACCGACGGGCGTAAGACGCCGCCGCCGCTGTTTCACCATGCATGACGTTGATCTCGGTAAGGGGCGTGCCAAGAGTAAAGGCGTTGTTATGGTTCGCCTGAGGGCCGCACATAATATAATGGGCCGCCGCCTGCCCCTTGCGCAGAATGACACACATCATGGAAAGATTGGTCTGTTCGATTGAGTAAACCAAGGACTGGCCCAAGGCCAGTAATTCAGCTTCTTCAGCGATATCGCCCACATCAATGCCGGTGGTATCCTGCAGCCAGATGATCGGCAAATTATCGCGGCCACATAAGGTGACGAACTCGCCCTGCTTGATTAGTCCTTCCCGGTAATGCTTACCGCCGACACCGGGATATTCGCCCTCGGCGTATTCCGGATAGTCGGAAAAGACTCCCTGGCGGTTGCCGATGAAAGCCACCGGAAAACCATCGATTTTGGCGATACCGGTAAAGACTTCCGGGCCGTAATCGGGACGGTATTCCATGAACTCTGAATTGTCGGTGAGACGGGCCAGGAATTGAACCGCGTCATAAGGGCGTTTCTGATTGGCTTGGAGTATTCGGTTGAGGTCCTCCGCCTCAAATTTGGGCTCGGCCGGTGCGGCCACCCGGAACATTTCCGGATCATAAGCCGGCATCATCCGCATATAACCCTTGATGCCGTCCAAAACGCCCTCTTCACCCTCGTGAACTTCACGAAAATAAGCGGTTTCGTCAAAATGGGTTTCGACCCGGCCCGGCGCTTTAGCTTGGAAGCCCTTGGAGCCTTCGATGAGCGCTTTGGCGCCTTCCAGGTCGATTTCACCTTTGGGGTTCATGCCGCCGACGATACCGGCGCCGCCAACCGCGATGTTAGCTTTTTCATGGGCCAGCAGAATGGTCGGGCTGATCCCCTGATAGCCGCCACCCGCCGGATTGGTCCCGTAGATAGCATTGAGAATGGGAATGCCCAACTGGTTCAGTTCGGCATGGCGATAGAACGGCGCACCACTGGAACGGCGGCCGGCATAGACGGTCTCCTGCTCCATCAATTTGACGCCGCTGCAATTTGTCATCCAGACCAAAGGCACGTTCAGGCGTTTCGCCATATCCGTAACCATGAGGATGTTTTCAGCCTGACCGGCAATCCACGCGCCCGCCATGACTTTGTTGTCAAACCCGATAATGACGGCCCACTTGCCTTCGATCTTGCCGATGCCGTTGATGACGCCGGTGCAACCTTCTTCGTTCTCGGTCGGATTGTAGAGGGTGTGGAGAGGCTGCCAGGTGCCCTCATCTACCAAATAGTCGAGACGGTCAAAGACGGTCATGCCGCCGCGGGCATGAATTTTCTCGGCGGGAATGCCCGCTTTTTTGACCCGATCCACCTCGGCGGCGACGAGTTCTTCCTGTTCGCAAATAAGATCGACATTCTTTGCAGATCGCTTTACCTCGGCTTCGCTGAGTTCCTTGCCGATATCATCCATCTTCTCAAAATACGGACGCAGTGGTGTCTGTTTTCTAGCCATGGAAATATTCCCCCTTCTCAAAATTTGCACCTCGAACCGAATAGTACGGGGTGCGAAAATTTATACGCGGTTCTCGTTATCGCCGAGCGAAATACCCGAGATGATCAGTTTTTGAATATTACTCGTTCCCTCGACGACCCGCAGCGAATGAGCATCACGCAGGTAACGCTGGGCGGGATATTCGGTGGAATAGCCATAACTGCCGAAAATCTTCATGCCCTCGCTGGCCGCGTGAACGGCCGCTTCGGAAGCGAACAATTTGGCCATGGAGGTTTCATGTTGGTTGGGCAGGCCCTGGTCTTTGAGCCATGCCGCTTTGTAAAGCAACAGTCTGGCGGCTTCATGTTCAGCGACAATATCGGCGATCTGCGCCTGAACCATCTGGTAGGAGGCGATTTTCTTGCCGAACTGGGTGCGTTCGTTGGCGTAATTGATGGCCGCATCGACAGCGCCGCCGCCGATGCCCACAGCGCCCGCCGCGCAGCCGATCCGCGTGCTGTTAAGCTGCCACATGCAAATCTGGAATCCCTGGCCTACTTCACCCAGCACCGAATCTTTGGGGATGCGGGCACTGTCGAAGGCGAATTCGCCGGTGGGGGCGCAATGCAGACCCAGCTTGGTTTCAATAGGCGAGGTTACCAAACCTTCGGTTTCTTTGGGATTGATGATGAAACAGGTCATACCCTTGTGCCCGGCTTCACGGTCGGTGATGGCATAAAGCAATCCCCAATCGCCTACATGAGCATTGGAAATCCACATTTTCTGACCGTTGATTTCCCAATGATCGCTTTTGTCGGTGGCCGTGGTCCGCATCTGCACCACGTTGGAGCCCGTATCGGGTTCGGTCATGGCGAAGAAACCAATATTTTCACCGCTAACCCAGCCGGGAATAAAGCGTTCTTTCTGTTCATCCGTCCCAAAATTGTTTACCGTTACGGCTGGTCCGTGGTTCTGCATATTAAACGGCAAGCGCCAGGAACCACTGACTTTGGCAATTTGCTCAGCAATGATAACGGCTTCCAGGAAACCGAAACCGTTACCGCCATATTCTTCCGGAAGCGAACAGCCAAAAAATCCTAACTCACCCATTTTCTTGACCAGTTCCGGACGGAACCGGTGGGCGGCTTCATCTTCTTCTAGAGTAGGCAGAATTTCCGACTCGGCAAAATTTTTGGCCACATCCTGCATCATCTGCTGTTCTTCTGTTAATCCGAATTGCATCTCGGGCTCCTAAGTTAAATGAGTTTCCGTCCCGGCGAAGTGCCACTGCTTTGGCGACGACTATATTCCACCGTTACTGCTGAAACGGCAGCGGCTAGAACCGGAAACCAAATGGAAGTAAATTCGAGTTAATAATGGTCCACAATTAAACAATTTCCCAACGAGGGTACGTCGGCAACCCAACCAATCATCGGTAACCGCAACCATCTTCCCCATTTAGATACACCCGCGTAGGCGAGCTTGTTTAATTTTTTGCAGCGCATGTGTACCATCTGACTGTAAAAATTCAAGCACTGCGCGGCAATTCAGCTCTAAAATCCAGGAATTTGCCGTGTGGTATCTATTTTTGTCAGGAAAACCAGTTTTGCGCGGCCAGCCACAGGGATTCGCTTTGGCCACGATAAAAATGATCGGCATCTTCTATCAGTTTAAAAGTGGTGTTGTTTTTCCCCTCAGCCAATTCGGACAAGCGATCCGCCATCCCTTCAAAGGCGAACGCGCTGGGATGATCCGTCTGCACACCTTCCAACCCGCCCAGTGTTAAAAATAGCGGTGTTTCGATATCAGGCAATAAGTTGAGGATATTGTAGCGTTCATCAGCGCCGTATTTGTCAAAGAATGTCCCCGCGGTCATCATAGCCACTGTCGGCACCTCAATGGGAAATATGATATCCGTGCGGCCGTTATCCTCCAGCCGTTTTGCCTCCTGCATGGCGGTCTCGAACAAATATCCGTTGGCCCGGGCCAGGAAGGTGCTTTGCGAAAAACACGGCGGCGAAGACGCCAGAGCATGGCTTATGCGGGAATCTTTTTCCCGGGCCAAAAAGTAAATATTTTTAACCGCCCCCAGGCTATGAGCCCACAGGCAGGCGCGTTCAAAGCCATGTTCATTGGCCGAATCGAGCCAGGCAAACCAATCGGCTCGGCAGTCATCCAGAATTTCAAATGCCGCGCCTAATCTGTTGTGTGGTGGTGCCGCGTTATAGGCGAGATCGTGGCCCCGGTTATTGGCACGAATGACGGCGCAGCCTTTTGCCAAAAAACGGTCCGCTAAATCGTCAAAAAAATTGGCAGTATAAAAATTTCCGCCGACCCCGTGGTGCATAATGACAACGCCGAAAGGATAGTCGTTGACCATCCCATCAACCGGCCGGCGCAGGGCGCCATCCAGCGTTACGCCATCGGCCGTCCGTGCTTTTATCAACTCAACTTGCAAAAATTTATCCCTCTCGCAAAATATACCGTTTAATCAAACGCTCTATTATCGTAAACAACCGTGACCAAATCTCCATCTTCTAAATCAAGAGCGTTTCTCAAACTTTTGCCAGCCATGATTTCAACGATCTTTTTCTCATGGATATTTACGTCCTTTGCCGGAATAATAACCGCCCCCATCTGACCGCTAATGGTTATAGGCAGTACTTTAGCGGCACAAAAATTTTCATCGGCGGGGATCAGCTCGATACCTTTTTCACCCTTCAGGGCGTCAACCACCGCTAAATCCTCAGCAACAATTTCCACGTTCAGCGTTCCCGGAAACGGCTCAAACCCAAGCTTTTCTGCACATTGCTCCATGACCCAATCCAGCTGCGTGAAAAACGCGGCCAGCCGGCCGCCGGACACCACCTGACCCCTTAATTCCACGTTACCGTTGTCCTTTTAAAAATACGTGCTTTCATCGCCATTTTTCAGTCATCATTCAAGTGACACTTCTTCGCGGAACCCAAAGCGGATTTTGTTGTCGAGATAATAAGCCAACGACGGGGTGAATTTATACAGTTTTACGCGAAAGCGGCTTTCAAACGCTGCCATGTCCAGATCGTTTCCCGGTGTAAAAAATTCTTCTATGAAGGAAAACTTTTTAAGGTAGGCGCCGATAATACCCAGTGCCTCTATTTTTCCGGATACATGTTCGACCCTACCTGACATTTGCAGGCCACGAATTTCCCGCCAGTCAAAACTGGGCGCATGAACAGAGGCTGACGCCTGGCCGCCTTCCAGCGCTTCGCTGACATGGCGCGTACCCGGATCAGAAAAAAAGCAGAATCCCGATTTATGATAGACGTAGTAAACTGGCGCGGCCCAGGCTTGATCCTTTGCGCTGGTCGCCAAAGTCACGACACTCTGCTTCTGGATCAACTCTGCCGCCAAGGATCTGAGTTCTGCTTCGGTGGGATTCGGTTCGGATGTATTTTTTTCAGTCATTTCAACAAGGCATCTAAGGCATTTAAAAAACTTATCTTTTCCAGGGAGGGCGGGATGGCCGCGTGGGCACCAATGTTTTTGGCGGCTTTAAGACGTTCTGATCGGGTCCGGTCTTTACTCGAAACGGCTAATATTCTCTGGCCCGGAATCCGTTTTCTGACTTCCTGAATCAATTCAATACCGTCCACCTGCGGCATTGCCAGACCTGTTACGACAAGATCACACGCCGACTGACCTAACCGGGCCAGAGCGGCTTCGCCGTTCGCAGCCTCGATTACCGTGTGGCTCTCCTTCTCCAACCAATAGCGCATCAAGTCCAATAAGATTTGATCATCGTCGACGATTAAAATTTACATCCCTAAGCCCTCATTTCGATATTACCGATGGTGCATTAATAGGTTTCGGGATATTAGTTGAGAAGCATATCACAATTACCGCCCAAGACTACCTGCCCGTTTTTCATGACAAAAACACAGCCGAGACGATAGCATGTCCCATAAGTTAGATGACCTCAAGAACTGGATCGGGAAGACCGAGACCGTCCGCGATTTTATTTCACCGACCACCATTGCCGGGATGTCAGCAACACTCGACCGCGACGATACGGAACCCGTTTTCGGAACACCGATCCCTGCCAGCTGGCATTGGTTATTTTTCAATAAAGCCGCCCGGCAATCCCAANTGGGGATCGACGGCCACCCGGCCCGGGGCGGTTTCCTGCCCCCGGTGCCGCTGCCGCGCCGCATGTGGGCCGGCAGTAAGGTCCGGCTTCTGGCTCCGCTAAAAGTCGGCACCAACATCTCTCGTCTTTCGACCATCAACAACATTACGATCAAGGAAGGTAAGGCCGGGCCTTTGCTCTTTGTCGAAATCGATCATCAGATTACCGGTGAGGACGGCTTGTCCATTACCGATTTGCAAACTGTGGTCTATCGGGACATGCCAGCCGAACCGCCTACCCAAACCACCGCTGCAAGCGCCAGCGGCGGCAAGCCGGCACCAGATGACGCCCAATGGTCCGAAACCGTAACGCCAACAACGGTTTTGCTGTTTCGCTATTCGGCGCTGACCTTTATCGGCCATCGCATCCATTACGACCGGGATTACACGGTCAATGAAGAGGGCTATCCGGCACTCCTCGTTCACGGTCCGTTGACGGCATCGTTTCTTATGGATCTGTGCCGCCGTAATCTGCCAGACCGGGAGATCACAAAATTTCAAGTTCGCGCCGTCGGCCCGCTTTTTGACAACGCGCCCTTTACCGTTCACGGTAAACTCAACAACGACAACACCAAAGTCGAGCTATGGGCCGCCAACCAAGCTGGCAACCTGGCCATGAGCATATCGGCCCAAACCTAAGTGGGTTGGCCGTGGCTTTGTCAGAGGAAAAACTGTTTTGAGCACACCATCTTTATCGAACGTCTGTGGCGCTCGCTTATATACGAGGCTGTCTATCTGCATGAAATGACTGATGGCTTTGTCGCCGAGCGGGTCATTGATGGGTGGATAGACTTATACAACACCGAGCGGCCTCATTCGTCTTTCGATGGGCAAACACCGGCGGAAGCCTACGGCGCCACGGCAGCCCATGGATATGATGGATAAGCCCAGCGGCTTACCCACATACCCACAGGCTCTACAACAGCAACAATATATGTTGAATAGGATTTTAGCAGCATGATCAGAGACAGGAATACACCTTAACTTCGCTGCTAAACTGTCCAACAATGTGGGATCAGCTCAATTGAATGGCTGCTGAAAGGCAGCATTTCCCATGGCGGTAGAATAGTGGTACGATTTTCTGAAATTTGCATGTCGTCTGGGGAATGTCGACTCAAGTGCTCATCTGGGATATCTCGGTTAAGACGGGCAGGAGGCGATCTGACTCAGGTGGCTGAGGATAACCTTCACGCTTCTGGGAAAGAGCACACACCATGAGCCGACACCATTGTTTCCCTGGCTGATTTGGCATTGCTCAAAGGGGAAACTTCATGACGTCTCGTACTGTGCAGGTTTACGACACACTGCTCCACAATCCTAAGTTAGTTCTAGTCGTACTACTCGCAATTCTGGTTTTCTTCGGCTATCACGCAAAAGACTTCAAGTTGGATGCATCGGCCGACTCTTTGTTGTTGGAAGACGACGCAGACCTAAAAGTATTCCGGAAAATCCACGAACGATATCCGAGTAGCGACTTACTCGTCGTAACCTACACGCCTTTCAAAGACCTCTTCTCGGACCAAGCATTGGAGCCGATGAAGAAACTACGTGGAGAACTCAAGAAAGTCACCAGTGTGGATTCGGTGTTCTCGATACTTGATGCGCCCCTGTTCAGCAGCTCGGATGCAGACATTCAAGAAATGGTCAACAATATGCCAAGCCTAGAGAAACCCGGTATCGACCGGGCCAGGGCCAAGAAAGAATTGATCAATAGCTCCATTTACCGTGATCTCATCGTCAGTGCGGATGGTCAAACCGCAGCTATCCTGTTAGGGCTGGTCGAGAATAAAAAGTTCAACCGGTTACTTAAGTCTCGAGACGCTTTGCGGACAAAAAAAAGAAATAACGGTCTTTCGACCGAAGAAACGCAGGCTTTAAAACGCGTCACCGCAGAATACGATCAGGTAAATGAAACGAGAAATGAAAAACGTAACCTCGACATCGCCCACATCAGAAATATTATTGAGCCCTACCGCCAGCACGGCCGTCTAAATCTTGGTGGTTTACCGATGATTACCGACGATATGGTAACATTCGTGCGCAACGACCTGATCGTCTTTGGGGGAGGAGTTCTGGCATTCCTGATCTTCATTCTCACCGCTATATTCCGACAATTTCGCTGGATCGTGCTCCCCCTGCTTAGCTGCTTTTACTCCGCATTGATCATGATCGGCGTCCTCGGTTTGATCGGTTGGAAGGTCACAGTCATCTCGTCTAATTTTCTCGCCCTCATGCTGATCATCACCATTTCGATGAACATTCATTTGATTGTGCGTTACATCCAACTCCACCGTGATAACCCAGATGACGACCAGTTGGTGCTGGTCAGAATCACCACCCACAAGATGGTGAGGCCCTGTCTCTACACCGCGCTGACAACCGTTATAGGTTTCGGATCCTTGGTTGTGAGCGATATTAAACCGGTCATCGATTTCGGCTGGATGATGAGCGCCGGTTTGGCGGTTACGTTTGCGACTTCGTTCCTGCTGTTTCCAACGTTGCTGCTTGTGATGGGAAAAATAGAATCCAAAGCCGCTGTTGATAGCGACCGGTTTCACTTGCCTGCATACCTGGCCCGTCTGACCGCGTTCCACGGCAACAAGATCCTGGTTTTGGCGGTGATATTGACGGTCATGAGCGTGGCTGGAATCACTTTGCTGCGTGTCGAGAACAGCTTCATAAACTATTTCAGTAAAGACACCGAAATCTATCAAGGTCTCAAACTTATCGATGAAAAGCTCGGCGGCACGACTCCTTTGGAAATACTGATAAAACTTGAGAGTGATGTGGAAGAATTAACACCCGAGGACCTCAAAGAGATGACCCCGGAAGAGATAGAGGAGGAACGCGAATACCAGGCGCAGCTTCGCAAAAAACCTGAATTGTGGTTCAACCCCACTAAGGTGGAGCTCATAAAAAAAGCCCACGACTACCTCGACAGCTTGCCCGAAATCGGCAAAGTGCTCTCGTTCGCTTCTTCGGTGCGGGTAGCCGAAGCCTATGCCGAAAAACAGCTGGATGGAATGGAGCTGTCACTTCTCTATGCCAAGCTTCCCGCCACGGTTAAAAAAACGCTCATCGAACCTTTTGTCTCCATTAAGAACGACGAAGTGAGGCTCATGGCGCGTGTGTTGGATTCAAAATCAGATCTGCGCCGCAAGGAGTTGCTAGAAAAAGTGCGCCGCAATTTGGGGAAAAATGACGGCTATAAGCAGCTCGCCGGTTACAAGCCGCTGATCAAAGATGTGACCGTGAGTGGGTTGCTCGTGCTCTACAACAACATGCTGCAGAGCTTGTTCGCATCACAAATCAAGACCATCGGTGTCGTGATGCTAGGCATTGCGATCATGTTCCTGGTGTTGTTCCGGTCAATCACATTGTCGATTATCGGCATTTTGCCGAACATATTGGGCGCCGTGGTAGTTTTGGGTGTCATGGGTTGGTCGAAAATCCCCATGGACATGATGACCATCACGATTGCTGCTATTACCATCGGTATCGCCGTCGACAATGGCATTCATTACATTTACCGCTTCAGAGAAGAGTACGCCCTTACGCACGATTATGTGGAAACCCTTCACATTTGTCATTCCAATATTGGCAAAGCGGTGTTCTACACGACCATAACCGTCATTTTCGGCTTCTCCATCTTGATGATGTCCAATTTCATCCCCACGATCATTTTTGGTGTGTTAACCGGGGCGGCAATGTTCATTGCCCTCTTAGCGGCACTCACGGTGCTGCCAAAACTGATACTAATGTGGAAACCATTCGGCTGACGCCGGATCAATCGTCGGCAGACTGGTGCCCGCCGACGGCGGCTTTGAGGCCTGGACACCGGACTGGGCTGGGAATAAAATTTCACGAGAAGAAATTTGTCATTCTTTTCGTTTATTCAAATTAGTTTCGACGGAACCAGTTTCCCAGATGACTTAAGAAATTAGAAACACTGTGACCGATAATTTTTCACTAGCAATGCTCCTAGCGCCATTGATGTGCGATATCGCCGCGGTCACCTCATAGATAACATTCGCTCCCACCAGCAGGCGCAAATAAAATATATTCTGGTTCAACCAGTCCCTTCTCGTAGCAAGTAACCCCAAATTGCAATGGCCGTATAGAATTTTCCCTCATGCATATTTATCAAATCAATATTTTAGAATCTTCGAAGATTATCTTTCACGATATATTGATCAAAACTGGCATTTTCCAAACTGGCCCGATGAGTCCGCAAATGAGCCTAAGCGTACCAGTTGAACTTGTGCGCTAGAAATTTGATTGTGTTTAAAGTTCTACCGCGCCGCGATAGCGATCTCTTCGGTTTGGTTGAAGGGTTCGAACTTGTCTAGGAAGTCGGCGACCGTAGCCGCCTCACCGTCAATCGTGATATTACCGGCTGCAACAGATTCATCGAAAGTAGTTTGCCCGAAGATCCATTTGAGCAGGAATGCCCGATCAAAATTGACGGTAGCGTCACGCTCATCGGGCGGTATTTCGTAAAATTGACAGACGCCGCTGCGAATCTCTAAGGCGCAACTTTCATTACTGTCCGTGGTCACGAAAACGACCCGAATATTTGTCTCCGAGGATGCTTCGGATATCAGGCGCACCGTCATCACCTGCATGATGTTGGTAAGTGGAAAGCCTCGCACCTGGTCGGGCGAACCAAGTACCATACCGCCGGCTCCGAGAGCCAGTTCGCCGTCCAATTCCTTGGCCGACATCAGGCCCCAGTTGCGCCAAGTGGCGTTCTTCTGACCATATGCCCAACGGCGAAGAGCTTCGGCCTTCATGGCGCGGGCCTCCTGATCTTGACGATCCATCCGCACCAGCCAAGTCAGCAGTTCCACCGCCCATTGAACATCGTCACCGTTTATCGCTTCCTCAGCTAGGGCTAAAATCTTATCTCGGCCGCCCATCAATTCGACGTAGCGCTTGGCCTTCTCTGCCCACGGGGTCGGGTTGAGGGTCACGGGGTCCCCCTGGTACCAGCCGAGATAGCCAGCAAAGATGGCTGGGATGGAATGCTTATAGGATCCGTAATATTCGCCCAGCCAGGGATGATCCTTCAACCGTTCGGGCATTTCGACGATTTCCTTAATCTCGTCCGGCGTATAACCCTTGTTCATAAAACGGAGCGTTTGATCATGCACATATTGAATGGCGTCGCGATAGTCGATCAGCAGCTTGTCGATTTTATCCGCTCCCTCCACTGGGAAGCCGTGATGGGGCACCAGAACTTCAGCTCCAAATTCCCTGAGCCGGTCGACGCCCTGAGCCCAGACCATGGGATTACGAAAACGGGTACCACGAAGGGCATAGACATTGGGAAAGGAAAAATAAACCGCGTCCGCCGACAGCAGCACTTTCTCGTCTGGCAGCCAGACCGCGCATTGATCTTCCGTCTCTGACGGAATCAGTTGAACCTCAAACTTAATGCCGCCAGTTTCACCCCTGTATATGTCGGTAAAGGTTTTGGTTGGCGGCGCGAAGGTACGCTTTCCAGGTCGCTGAGGCGGACCCAGACCGGCACCGACCGTGCCCTCATCATTCACCGGCAGTCGCATGCCGAACTGATACATGGCGCGGCGCCCCAGGATCGGCGCAATCAAGCCCACGTCCCGCATGACATGATCGGTCAGTTCTTCTTGTCCAATGATTTCCACCTCGCCATTAGCAATTTCTCCTTCGGTGACGAAAGCATGTGTACCGCTGACATGGTCGGCGTGAAAATGGGTGTAGATAATTGTCTTGATGGGTTTATCGGTGATCTTTCTGAACTCCGTCGCCGCCAGTCCCGCTGTTTCCATGCTGGTCATCGTGTCCACTAGAATACAGGCATCATCGCCTTCGATCAGGGTGCAATTGACCACAGAATAAGCGAGCGCACTATGAATATGGCCATTCAAGGTATGGACCCGCGGCTCCATCGCATTTTGATGCTGGGCAAGTTCGGGATGAACGGACGGTGAAAATGTATCCAGTGACATGAATTTCTCCTATTTGTGGTCTTTCCTGTTCTGAGAATAGGAACAAAGGCGAATATTATGAATTACCTACCTTCGTCCCAAAGCTGCTCTATTTTTTCTTGTTAGTAAATTACGAAGTCGGACCCCTCGGTTCTTTTACCTATACCCTTACCACTCTCAATTTCGTTTTCATGTCGGTTCGACAAAACGCATGCAAGAAGCAAGTTTGCTCACTGATATCGAGCATCTCGCGCGCGACATCATCGCTTTCGGAGGTTTTAAGATAGACGTGCGTTTCTAAAGGATCAGCTTTGCCGGCTTCTCCAGTGCCACCAGAAGCCCCACCTAGCGAGAAATGGCTATCTTGAACAACCCTGTATTCTTCAAGATCGAGGTCCAGCATTTTTGCAAACCGGCCGAACTGGGTCATAAAACAAAACGCCACGCCGGCAGATATATAGGTGCTTGCGTCGGGAGCCCGCCCCTGGTCGCCATTTATTGACACTTCTTCGGATAGAAGCTTAAAAGACGTACCGTGCGGGCTATATTGCAATTGAATAATTTCCTTGATGCCGTCTTCGCGTAGCGTACATACCCCGCCGATATTAAGCGTGCGATTCTGTTCATCAGCTAAACTCGAACCGGCCGCTGACGTTCCGCCGGATACTTCTTTCTTGGGCGTTGTGCCTTGCGGTTCAACCAATGGCTCCTTGAGCGTCGAACTTTCGAATTTGCATTGATCAAAGTGATCACCTGGATCGGCACAAAGAGGTCCTGCAACTCGCTTAGCCTTACCGAGATCAAGTTCTCGGCCATTTTTCGAAAGCGCAAATAGGCTTTCCAGCGCTCCCCGCATAAGGCCGTTTATGGGTGATGCCGAAATCGCATTTAGCAGAAAGGTATTTAAAGCTGGGTCTTCAAGGTCGCAGTTAATTTCCACCGTGAGCTCAACCGGCAAAGCGCCGCCAACCATAGTGCGCTTCCGCATGGAACCTTCCATGGTGTAGTAATTGTCTTGGATGAGGCGCAGTTTATGTATCGCTACATTCTGCTGTTTGGCCAGAGCCATTATTTCGTTCATATAAGAGGCGACCATACCCACAGTTAAAAACGACAACGGACAGGATGCCTCGTCGTGGCCATCGAGATAAGAGCCCTCGTCGCTCGACAAGCGCCAAACGAGCCCCGTTCGGCTTGACGCAACGAGGGCTTCTTTTTGAAAAACGGATAGTGATCGTACCCACGTTCGCAATGAATCTCCCATGCGGGTCTCTGGAGCTGTAATTCCAACCTGTTCGGGATTAACAACTTCAAACGAAAGGGGAAGACCACTTTCGCCAAGTACATTTGGTCCTTGCGGCATTTTTATTCCGGTCCCGGTTAAGATTTTATATCTAGTATCTGGGCAACTTCCGGCCAACTTTGAGAACCAAAATTTCTAAGATCATTTGTGAGATCTTCCGGGCACCAATCAAGGAAGCTGGGTTTGAAGCTCGGACGGGATTTAATGCGCGAGAACCAGTCAGTGACCCTCGGCAATCGTCCTTTTTCCCACATTCCCGATAACGCCATCATATCGAGCCGGTTGACATAGGGGGTCATGGCAATATCGGCAAAAGAAAAATTTTCTCCGGCAAGCCATTTACGCTCAACCAGCGTTTCTTCCATTTTGTGAAGGTATAGATCATAAAGCTTCACTTTTTCGGCGGCACCCAACACGTCAAACCCCTTTCTCACAATTGACTTTTTTGTTTTGTGCCAATCGGCGGTAACAGAAAGAGCCGGGGTCGAGTCCAAGAATGTTCTCACGCCTTCTTCACCCAAGCGCAAAACGATATGCCGATGGGAACATAGGAAGGTTACAAAACCACAAGCTGGATGCAGTTCCTCATCGACGGCCTTAGTCCAATAGAGAACCTTGGCGTGTTCCAAAGCATCGGTTGGCCGCAGGGGATGATCTAAGAACACATCTTCGACGTATTCGCATATCACTGTTGAATCACAGATAACATTGTCATCATGCACCAATGTTGGTACGACAGCCTTGGGATTGAGCTTCATATAAGCCGGGTCGAATTGGTCACCTTTGAGAATATCGATATAATGACCTTCCCAATCTAGGTCTTTTTCATACATGTACATACGTACTTTCGCCGCACAAACCGACGAACCATGATGGTAAAGTTCAAGCATACTCATTGCCTTATTTAAATGTACTGCCGAC
>PBQI01000029.1 GCA_002725625.1 Rhodospirillaceae bacterium
ATGTCATCGTACCGCTCCTTCAGATTAACAGTGAAACTAAGAAGGAGCATCATGCAGCATGTAGCATCCTTCAGCCTCATAGCATCTTTCGGGTGTATAGCGGACACCAAATCCCGCTATATCTCAGAATATCCTGGAATCACAGAAAATGGGGCAAAAATCTGTACAAATGGGCACCCAGTGGGCACCCAGAGCCAGCGTCAATCTCGATAAAGCAAAAAAAAAGCTAGGAAACCGGAGTTTCCTAGCAAGTTTAACAGGGAGGCTTCACGTCTGGGAGACGTAGGGTCCGAGGACCCTTCCTTCCAGGAGTTGCACCCGGAAGCGCGATGTAATCATCGCGTGATTGAAATGTATGTTTTTTGTGTTGCAAAATCCACTGCTAAAATGGAAGCTCAGACATGCATAATTTGCATAACTATGAGTAAGTATCAGAATTTGATTGTTTTTTCTGCCTTCCTTCGAGAAACTTTCGGATTAGAAAATCCCTAAAAACAGCAATTCTGGCAGATTGTCGTAGTTCTTCCGGGTAGACGAAGTAGATTTCCGTCTGTGGGCTGTGTAATTCGGGCAGGATATGTACGAGATTGGATGATCCTTCGAAGAAATAGTTGGGCAGGGCGCCGATACCGACGCCGCTCAACACGGCGCGGTAAATGCCGTAGATGTTGTTCACCTGGAGAATCGGTTTGCGCAGGCGGCCACCTTTGGTGCCGGCTTCCAGCAAAAAGTTTAACGTGGGGATCAAGGCCGTCTGGTCACCTACTTCCTCGCCGAAAGTAATAATTTTGTGGTTGTCGAGGTCCTCCGGCGTTCGCGGCATGCCGTGTTCTTTAAGATAGTCCGCCGAGGCGTAAACGATGTTTTCGGTGCTTGCCAGATGCCGCTGGATGAGGTCCGGTTGCCGCGGTGGCGTGAGGCGAATGGCCACGTCGGCTTCGCGCATGGCGAGGTCCAAGTCGTCGTATACCAAAACGATACTGACATCGATTTCCGGGTACAGATCGAGAAATTCTTTCATCCGGGGCGTTAGCCAAGCCGAACCGAAGCCAACCGTGGTGGTAATTCTTAGCGTACCTTGAGGACGTTCCTTAATATCCGTCAGCCGGGCTTCCGCCATCGACAATTTGTGAAAGACATCGTGGGCCGTCAAGAACAGCTCTTCCCCCTGTTCAGTCAGGATCAGACCGCGGGCATGACGATGAAACAACGGGACTTTGAGACTTTGTTCCAGGGAACTGATCTGCCGGCTGATGGCTGATTGGCTGAGATTCAAGGTTTCTCCGGCATGGGTAAAGCTGCCTGCTTCGGCGACAGCGTGAAATATGCGTAGCTTGTCCCAATCCATGATCTACCACCCCTCAAATTACTGTTTGCGCTCACCCAAAATACGATTGCCGGTGCCGCCCGCCTTTATCAGTGCGGAGTGATCACTGTAGATAGTTTCGAAAAAAAATTCAGCAACTTATTCAGCAGCAGCCAAGTCCGCCGCTGCCAGCTCCGCCAGGTACTTTTCCGCTTCCAGGGCCGCCATGCAGCCGGTGCCTGCCGCCGTCACTGCCTGGCGGTACTTATTATCCTGAACGTCGCCCGCCGCAAATACCCCTGCGATATCGGTTGCCGTGCTGTCCGGCTTGGTGATGAGGTAGCCTTCCTCGTCCATGACCAGTTGATCGGTGAATAACTCAGTATTCGGCTGATGCCCGATGGCGATAAAAATACCGCTCAATTCTATGTCTGTGATTTCATCCGATTGGACATTCTTTACCTTCATACCGGTTACTTCGGGCATGGGGCCATCTTCTTTGCCAATTACTTCCTCCAGTACGGAATTCCAGAGAACTTCAATTTTTTGGTTCGCCAGCAGCCGATCCTGCAGCATTTTCTCGGCCCGCAATTCGTCCCGCCGGTGGATGAGATAGACCTTGCTGGCATGATTGGTCAGGTAAAGGGCCTCTTCAACCGCCGTGTTGCCGCCGCCGACCACGGCAACAATTTTCGCCCGGTAGAAAAAGCCATCACAGGTGGCGCAGGCGGAAACGCCGAAACCCTGGTACTTCTGCTCGCTCTCCATGCCCAGCCATTTCGCCTGGGCGCCGGTGCTGATGATCAACGAGTCGGCGGTATAGATATCGCCCGAATCGCCTTTCAGCTTGAGCGGTTTCTGTTTTAAATCCGCTTCCACAATCAAATTGTCAATCATCACAGTACCGACATTTTCGGCCTGCTGCTGCATTTGCTCCATCAGCCACGGACCCTGGATAACATCTGGAAATCCTGGAAAATTTTCCACATCGGTGGTAATGGTCATTTGCCCGCCCGGCTGCATGCCGTGAATGAGGGTCGGTCCCAAACCGGCGCGTGATGTATAGATTGCTGCGGTGAGCCCGGCGGCACCGGATCCGAGTATCAGAACTTTGTGATGAGAAATGGCCATGTTTCAAATTATCTCCGGTCGATGTAACAAAGGTTAGGTGGTTTTTGAAAGTTTGTTGAGCCTTAAAATAGAAAGCCAGAGGCCGCCATGCAAGCGGCCCTAAAAAGATTGTCATCAACTTGTCTTCATCTGGCTTTGCCACCGTTAACGGCGCCCGGTGGATTGACAGTAATATTATTGCACACACCCAATTTGAGTAATAATATTATCGAAACGAAATTCTAGAAACCGGGGATTTTCCAGGATTGGATTAAATTTTTGCCATGAGCCAAGTTAAACTCGATGAGGTCGATCGACGGATTCTGCACGACCTGCAAGAAAATGGACGTATGACCAACGTTGAGCTGGCGAAGCGGGTCGGTATATCAGCGCCACCCTGCCTCCGCCGTGTCCGAGCGCTGGAAGAAGCGGGGTATATCAGGGGATATCACGCAGAACTGGCGCAGGCGGAACTGGGCTATAACGTGTCCGTCTTTGCCCAGGTCGGTCTGAACAGCCAGGCTGAACCCGATCTGGTAGCGTTTGAGGAACTTGTCGGCAACTGGGCGGAAGTACGAGAGTGCCATATGCTGGCGGGCGAGGTCGATTTTCTATTAAAGATTGTCGCCGAGGATTGGGAAACCTACCAGGATTTCGTCATGAAAAAACTGACGGCGGCGCCCAATGTCGCTCACGTCAAATCGTCCCTCGCCATCCGATCCTCCAAAGCCGAACCCGGCGTACCGGTGACCGTGGAGGAAGCAGAAGGTTAGATCACTTATATTTAACTTTGACGATCTCGTAGGATTTTGATCCGCCCGGCGCGGTGACTTCCGCCGAATCGCCGGCCGATTTACCGATCAACCCACGGGCCAGCGGCGATGTAATCGAGAGTTTTCCTCTATCAACATCGGCCTCATGGGTGCCAACGATTTGAAAAGTGGATTCTTCATCGGTATCTTCATCAGCGACCAATACGGTAGCGCCGAAACGCACCACGTCACCGGTCAATGTCTTGGGGTCGATGACATCAGCCCGGCTGATAACGTCTTCTAATTCCGCGAGCCGTCCTTCAATAAAACTTTGGCGTTCGCGGGCGGCATGATATTCAGCATTTTCCGACAGGTCGCCATGTTCACGGGCAACTTCGATTGCTTTGATGACGGCTGGCCGTTCGGTTAGCTTTAACCGTTTGAGTTCGTCCTCTAGAGCCGTCAAACCGTCGGCCGTCATAGGAACTCTTTCCATAATTTTCCTATCCGTTAAAACAAAAACATCCTGCACCCGCGGGCGCACCGCAGAGCTGCATGGGCTAATTTATTCAGATGATCTGTTAGAATAGGATTGAAGAGGGGCGACTGCAAGCCCCCCGGCGCTATTTTTTCCGAATTGGGCGGCAATGGCGGCGGCGGCGGCGGCGGCGGCAGTGATGGTGGTGTAATGAGGTATGTTGCCGGTCAGGGCCGAGCGGCGAATGGAAAAACTATCCGAAATCGCCTGGGCGCCTTCGGTCGTATTGATCACCAGTTGCACCTCGCCGTTCTTAATGGCGTCAACGCAGTGGGGGCGGCCGTCGAGTACCTTGTTGACTTCCCGCACCGTAATCCCGGTTTCCGAAAAGTATTGCGCCGTACCCCGCGTTGCCAGGATTTCAAAACCCAGGTCCTCAAGTCGAGTGGCGATTTTACGGGCCGCAGCTTTGTCGGCGTCCTTTATGGAAATGAACACGGCACCTTCGCTTGGCAGAATGGTGCCGGCGCCCAGTTGGGACTTGGCGAAGGCACTGGGGAAATCTTTATCGATCCCCATGACTTCGCCGGTGGATTTCATTTCCGGGCCGAGAATAATATCGACGCCGGGAAAACGGGCAAAGGGAAAGACAGCTTCTTTAACCGCCACATGTCCGAGTTTCAGGTTCTCCCTCAGGTCAAACGACTTTAACTTTTCACCGGCCATAACCCGGGCGGCGATTTTGGCAATGGGAACGCCCGTTGCCTTGGCGACGAACGGTACCGTCCGGCTGGCCCGCGGATTGACCTCAAGGATGAAAATGACGCCATCCTGAATGGCAAATTGCACATTCATCAAGCCAACCACATTGAGGGCCAGCGCCATCTCTTTGGTCTGGCGGCACAGCTCTTCTATGATGTCGTCGGGCAAGGAATGGGGCGGCAACGAACAGGCGGAATCACCCGAATGAATACCGGCTTCCTCGATATGCTCCATGATGCCGGCAACAAAAACGTCCTCGCTGTCGCAAATGGCGTCCACGTCTACTTCAATGGCGTCCCTCAGATACCAGTCGATCAGCACCGGTGAGGTGCCCGAGACCACCACCGCCGTTGCCATGTACCGTTGCAGGCTTTCTACGTTGTGAACGATCTCCATGGCCCGCCCGCCCAGCACATAGGACGGTCTGATGATCACCGGATAGCCGATTTCTTCCGCAATCTTTTCTGCCTCGGCGGCCGATTTAGCGGTGCCATTGGGTGGCTGTTTGAGATTCAATTTCTCCAAAAACTTTTGAAAACGTTCGCGGTCTTCCGCCAGATCAATGGCGTCGGGCGAGGTGCCGAGGATCGTAATATTGGCCTCTTCCAGCGCCGCAGCCAGCTTCAGGGGTGTTTGGCCGCCGAACTGGACAATAACACCATGAAGCTTGCCGTTGGTTTCCTCGGCGCGGATCAGTTCGACCACATCTTCGCCGGTTAAGGGTTCGAAATAGAGCCGGTCCGACGTATCGTAATCAGTGGAAACTGTTTCCGGATTGCAGTTGACCATAATGGATTCGTAGCCGATATCCCGCATGGCATAAGCCGCATGGACGCAGCAATAATCGAATTCGATGCCTTGGCCGATCCGGTTGGGACCACCTCCTAGAATAACGACTTTCGTCCGGTCCGACGCCTCGACTTCCGTTTCCGGCGGATTGATGCCGTCGCCTTCATAGGCTGAATACATGTAGGATGTTAGCGACGGGAACTCGGCAGCGCAGGTGTCCACCCGTTTGTAGGTGGGGCGGACGTCCAGGTTCAACCGCATCTCCGTCACCTCATGGGCGTTTTTATTGGCCAGCTCGGCCAGCCGCTGGTCGGAGAAACCCATTTTTTTTAGGCGCAGAAGCTCCGGCGCGTTGTCAGGCAATCCAACTTTACGGATGCCTTCTTCCTCGTCGACGATGGTCTTGATCTGCTCTAGGAACCAGGGATCGAAATGACAAGCCGTATGAATCTCATCGGCGTTCAAGCCATGACGGAACGCCTGAGCGACAAAGAGAATACGGTTGGGCCGGGGTTCGATCAAGGCCGCCCGGATGGCGTCCTTGTCCGGCGCGCCGTCGATGTTCACTTCGTTGAAGCCGCTGAGGCCGATCTCCATGGAGCGCAGACCTTTTTGCAGGCTTTCAGAGAAACATCGCCCGATGGACATGGCCTCACCCACCGATTTCATGGAGGTGTTCAAGAGCGCCTCTGCTTGAGGAAACTTTTCGAAGGTAAAGCGCGGAATTTTGGTCACCACATAATCGATGGTGGGCTCGAACGATGCCGGGGTCACGCCAGTAATATCATTGTCGAGTTCATCCAGCGTATAACCAACCGCCAGCTTGGCGGCGATTTTCGCGATGGGAAAGCCCGTCGCTTTGGACGCCAGGGCGGAAGAGCGGGACACCCGCGGGTTCATCTCAATGATGACCAGGCGGCCGTCGTTGGGGTTGATGGCGAACTGCACATTCGATCCGCCCGTATCGACACCGATTTCCCGCAANACATNGATTGANGCGTTACGCAGAATTTGATACTCTTTNTCGGTCAGGGTCAGGGCNGGTGCGACGGTGATNGAATCGCCCGTATGGATGCCCATAGGNTCGACGTTCTCGATGGAGCAGATAATGATGCAGTTGTCGGCGTGGTCCCGCACCACCTCCATTTCATATTCTTTCCAGCCGATCACCGATTCTTCGACCAGCACCGCGTTGACCGGCGACGCCGCCAGCCCGCCAGATACGATCTGCTCGTATTCTGCCTTGTTGTAGGCAACGCCGCCGCCCGCACCGCCAAGTGTGAAAGACGGTCGGATGATCATGGGCAGGCCGATCTCCTCCATGGCTGTTTTAGCCTCGTCCAAGGTTTCCACGAGAGCGCTCCCGGGGCTTTCCAGGCCGATAGAGTCCATGGCGTTCTTGAATTTTAGGCGGTCTTCGGCTTTATCGATGCTGGCCGCTTTGGCGCCGATTAGTTCGACCCCGTGGCGTTCAAGGGCACCGTTCTTATCGAGCGCCATGGCGATATTCAGACCGGTTTGTCCGCCCATGGTCGGCAGGATGGCGTCCGGTTTCTCCTGTTCGATAATACGTTCGATGAATTCCGGCGTGATGGGCTCCACATAGGTTGCGTCGGCGGTGTCCGGGTCAGTCATGATGGTCGCCGGGTTGGAATTGACCAGGATCACCCGATAACCTTCCTCCCTCAGCGCCTTACACGCCTGCGCCCCCGAATAATCAAACTCACACGCCTGGCCAATGATGATGGGCCCCGCGCCAATGATCATAATCGATTTGATGTCGGTCCGTTTAGGCATCTATTTCCCCCCCATCATCGCCACAAATCGGTCGAATAAATAATGGCTGTCTTGTGGCCCCGGACTGGCTTCGGGGTGGTGTTGGACGGAAAAGACGGGCTTGTCTTCAGACTTGATGCCTTCCAGAGTGCCGTCGAACAGTGAGGTGTGCGTTTCGGTGACGCCTTGGGGCAGGCATTCCCGTTCCACCACGAAGCCGTGATTCTGGCTGGTGGTCTCCACCCGGCCGGTGGCCAGATCCTTCACCGGGTGATTGGCACCACGATGGCCGTGGTGCATTTTGCTGGTCGTTGCGCCGAGGGCCAGGGCTAGCATTTGGTGACCCAGGCAAATACCGAAAATGGGTAGGTCTTTTTCAATCAGCGCCTGAATGGTCGGGACGGCGTACTGTCCCGTGGCTGTGGGATCGCCCGGACCGTTGGAGAGAAATACCCCGTCCGGTTGGTGGACCAGGATATCTTCCGCACTGGTGGCTGCGGGAACCACAGTGACTTTACATTCCGCCGCGGCGAGGCAGCGCAGAATATTGCGTTTGGCCCCAAAATCAATGGCGACGACATGATATTTAGGTTCGGCCAGTGTGCCGTATCCCTGACCCAGCGCCCACACCGATTCATCCCAATCGTAGGTCTGGGCGCAGGTGACATCCTTGGCCAGATCCATGCCTTCCAGGCCCGGCCAGTCGGCGGCGTCCTGAGCAGCCTTGTTGATGTCGACCCCTTCACCGCTGTTGATAATGGTGCTGTTGGCGAACCCGAATTCTCTGATATGCCGGGTTAGGCGCCTTGTATCAATGCCGGTGATGGCAGGAAGGTTATGTGATTTCAGCCAGTCGTCCAAATGCTGGCCGGCTCGCCAATTTGCCGGTTCCGTTATATCGGCGCTAAGGATGCAGCCCCTGACCGCCGGCGTGATCGTTTCAATATCTTCCGCATTGGTGCCGACATTGCCGATATGGGGAAATGTGAAGGTAATGATCTGACCGGCATAAGAAGGGTCGGTGAGGATTTCTTGATAGCCGGTGAGAGAGGTGTTGAAGCAGACTTCGCCGATTGCGCCCGTCTTTGCTCCCGCGCCATGTCCCCAAAAAACAGAACCGTCGGCCAATACCAAAGCGGCGTCGGCCCGCGGTGGTCGATTTGTGGGTGGCTTTTTTGACGCAGTCTTAGCCCCCGCGCTCGTGGATAGGGCGTCCGTCATAAAGTGGCGGATCCTCGCATTCAACCCGCTGGCCGACATCACAGATCGGCAAGCAATGAAATCTTAAGTTTCAGGTGAACGGCCAGGGTCATCGGAGTTCCTGCCCATCACTCAGATTGGAAGCATCTCTTAAGCGAAGCCTGCGCCGTCGTCAAGTAAAAAAAATCTAAAAAAATCGTTTTATTTCAATAACTTATAATAAAACAACGAATTGACTCTGAGATTTGGTTTGGGGTAGGGTCCAGGGCTTCCTACTAAAGGATAATTTAGATGGGTATAGAGGAGGGAAACGATGCTGCGAACCCAATTAAATGGGGCGCTTAAAGACGCCATGAAGGCCAAGGATCAGCGCGCTGTGTCGACCTTGCGGTTGATTTTAGCTGCGCTCAAGGATCGCGATATCGCCGATCGTGGCAAAGGCGGCGTCGACGAAGGCATCAGCGACGACGAAATTCTGCAACTCCTGCAATCCATGATCAAACAGCGCCACGATTCCATTGAAGCCTATAATAAAGGTGGCCGCCAGGAACTGGCCGACCGGGAAGCTGAAGAAATCAAAATCATTGGGCGCTTTCTGCCTGAACAGATGAGCGAAGAAGAAATTACCATTGCCGTCGCGGACGCCATAAAGGACTGCGAAGCCAGCAGCCTCAAGGAAATGGGTCAGGTCATGGCCCAGTTGCGGGAAAATCACGCCGGCTGCATGGATTTCGGCAAAGCCAGCGCCGTAGTGAAAGATCGGCTGGGCTAGCAAAAAAATAAATAATATTATTATCTGCACCCTGTGGATAACGAGGAACCTGGGGATAACTTTTTTATGGGCGATACATTGTCGCTTGCATGGGTTAAAACGGTTCCCAATAGGGACTAAATAAAAATAGTCTGGGAACTTAATGGCTTTTTCGCCCCGTTTTTTGGATGAGTTGAAATCCCGTGTTGGCTTGGCGGAGGTCATCGGACGGCGGGTGCGGCTGCAGAAGAAGGGGCGGGAACACAGCGGCCTCTGCCCTTTCCACAATGAAAAAACACCGTCATTTACCGTCAACGAAGACAAAGGCTTCTACCATTGCTTCGGTTGCGGTGAGCATGGCAGCGTCTTCGATTTCGTTATGAAAACCGACAATTTATCGTTTCCGGAAGCGGTTGAACTGCTGGCCGCTGAGGTGGGTATGAAAGTTCCAGTGGAAACCCCTGAAGAGCGCCAACGAGCAGAGCGGGCCAAAGGCCTCTATGATGTCATGGAGGCAGCGGCCGTCTTTTTCGAGAAACAGATGCGTCTGCCCGTGGGCAAGGCGGCGCTTGATTATTTGCTGGACCGGGGTATTTCGGAGGAATCGATTGCCAAGTTTCGGCTCGGCTATGCACCGGATAATCGCGGATCGCTTAGAACCGCCTTGTCGAAAGAAGGCGTGACGGATGCCCAGATGATTGAAGCCGGTCTCCTGATCCAGCCGGATAATCGCGGCAAATCACCTTATGACCGGTTTCGTGGGCGTGCCATGTTTGCCATCACCGACCGGCCGGGGCGGGTAATCGGTTTCGGCGGGCGCATTTTGGGAGAGGGCGAACCCAAATATCTCAATTCACCGGAAACCCCTTTATTCCACAAAGGCCGGGCGCTTTACGGGATGCCCCAGTCTTTGGCGAACGCCCGCAAACAAAACAGCCTGATCGTCACCGAAGGGTACACGGATGTCATCGCCCTGCATCAGGCCGGTTTCACGATGACGGTGGCGCCGTTGGGCACGGCCCTGACCGAGGATCAAATTCAACTGATGTGGCGCGTCGTGCCGGAACCGTGCTTGTGTTTCGATGGTGATGCAGCCGGTCAGCGGGCTGCCAAACGGGCTGCTGAACGGGCGTTGCCGCTATTGAAGCCGGAACACAGTTTGCGGTTCGTGACCTTACCGGAAGGCGAAGATCCGGACAGTTTGATCAAGGCCAAAGGCGCTGGCGCCATGACCGAACTGATCGCCACAGCCCAGCCCCTTTCGGAAATAATTTGGCGGGTTGAAACTCATGGACATCCCTTGGATACACCAGAAGCGAGAGCCGGGTTGGAACGCCGGCTTCGCGACACGGCTATGCGCATCGGTGATGAAACCGTTCAACGCTATTATCTGAACGCCTTTAAAGACAGGCTATGGAAAGAGTTCAGGAAAATCCGCGATGCCGCCAATACAGGGAAATCAGGACGATTTGCACCGTCGTCGCAGATGGCCGAAAAATCGGGGTCGGCGACCAAAGTTGATCGAAAATGGTTGCAACAGGCTATTCTACTGACAACGCTAATTACCCACCCCGAGCTCTTTGATCAGCTCGGCGAGCAGTTGGGCGTGTTGCATTTTTCATCACCCGATCTTGACAAATTGCGTCAGGAGGTATTAAAGACCCTGGCTCTGAACGAAGAGACGGGATCAGGACTTGATTTTGCTTCTATATGTGACCATTTAGAGCGTACCGGGTTTTCGGAACAAATGGGCGGCCTTTTGAGCCGACAGGTCTACGACCACGCTAGTTTCGCTCGGCCAGATACACAATTTAATGTCGCCAGGAAGGGCTGGGAGCAGCAGTTGCGACTGCTGCAAAGAGATCAATTGCTGGATGAGATTGCGGTCGTTGAAAAACGGCTCGCCAAAGATCCCACCAGGGAGGATTTCGATTTGCTCAAATCCTTGAAGGATACGGCTGACAAAGTGGAAGACGCCGAGCCGGAATATAACAACGGCGGCGTTCCAACCGGTAATGTGGCTTAAATAACCGATTGCCGAAAGTAGGATTTTTACGGGCACCAAGCGCCCGGTAGCAAATTAGAGCCGAAAAGAAATTTGGAGCTCTTAAGAGGGGTTTGAATGGCAACCAAATCAGCGACTGCCACGGCGGAGAAACCGCAGGCGCAAGGCGAATCCAACGATAGTCCACTGCTGGATAAAGTGAATGCCGCGGTCAAAAAAATGATCGCGCAAGGTAAGGAAAAGGGTTTCGTCACTTATGACGAACTGAACAAAGCCCTGCCGCCTGAAGAGGTTTCTTCCGAACAGATCGAAGATACCATGTCGATTCTATCGGAAGCCGGTGTCAATGTGGTGGAAAGCGAAGACGCCGAGGAAGCCTCCGGCGACGCGAAGGAAAAAGAAGCCGAAACCACAAGCGGTAACGTCGATAGTGATATTGGCCGGTCGGACGATCCGGTCCGCATGTATCTGCGGGAAATGGGCAGTGTCGAATTGCTGTCCCGCGAAGGTGAAATCGCCATCGCCAAGCGGATCGAAGCCGGACGGGAAATGATGATCGGTGGCATCGTCGAAAGTCCTATGACCATCAGGGCGCTGCTGCAATGGCGTGACGATCTGGATGAAGGCAAGATCCTGCTGCGGGATATCATTGACCTCGACGCCACCTATTCCGGCCCCAAGGGCGATGGCGATGATGCCACCGGTGAGGTCGAAGGCGGGCTAGGCGTTACGCCCACACCAGCGCCATCAGCGGCCGACGCCATTGATACTGAAACAGAGGAAAAAGAATCGGATCAGGACGAAAGCGAAAAGGGTGAAAGTGACGAGAACGGTGAAGCCAGTGCCGTAAACACCGATGACGATGACGACGACGATGATGAAGAGGAGAACACCGTTTCACTGGCGGTTATGGAAGAATCCCTCCTGCCGAAAATTCTGAAAAAATTTGATTCCATCAAGAAAACCTACGCCAAACTGCATCGGGCGGCGGATAAACGCCTGATCGCCATCCAGGTCGGGGACAAAATTACACCGGCCACAGAAAAGCGCATCGGTAAGCTCCGCCATGAACTGATCGAATTGATGGAAGGTATCCACCTCAACAATAATAAGATCGAATATCTGGTCACTCATATGTACGACCTCAACCGTAAACTGATCGGCTTCGAAGGCCGCATGTTGCGGATGGCGGTTTCCACCAAGGTCAAACGGGCGGAATTCCTCGAAGAGTATTACAACCATGAGCTGGATCCCAAATGGCTCAACCGGGTATCGCGGTTAGCCGGTAAAGGTTGGAAAGAATTCGGTAAAATGCACAAGGACGAAATTAAGGAAATCCGTGCCGAGATTTCTGAGATCGCCAATGAAGTGGGCCTGCCCATCGGTGAGTTCCGCCGCACCGTCGCTACCGTCCAGAAGGGCGAACGCGAAGCCGCCAAGGCGAAAAAGGAAATGATCGAGGCCAATCTGCGGCTGGTGATTTCTATCGCTAAAAAATATACTAACCGCGGCCTGCAGTTCCTCGACCTCATTCAGGAGGGCAATATCGGCCTGATGAAGGCGGTCGATAAATTTGAATATCGGCGCGGCTATAAGTTCTCTACCTACGCCACTTGGTGGATCCGGCAGGCCATTACGCGGTCCATCGCCGACCAGGCGCGCACCATCCGTATTCCGGTGCACATGATCGAGACCATCAACAAGCTGGTGCGGACGTCCCGCCAGATGTTGCACGAAATCGGCCGCGAGCCGACGCCCGAAGAATTGTCCATAAAGCTGGCCATGCCGGTGGACAAAGTGCGCAAGGTCCTGAAAATCGCTAAAGAGCCCATCAGTCTAGAGACCCCCATCGGGGACGAAGAGGACAGCCATCTCGGTGATTTCATTGAGGACAAGAATGCCATCCAGCCGCTGGATGCAGCCATCCAAGGCAATCTGAGGGAAACCACCACACGGGTCCTGGCCAGCCTGACGGCCCGTGAAGAACGGGTGCTGCGCATGCGCTTCGGCATCGGTATGAACACCGACCACACGCTGGAAGAAGTCGGCCAGCAATTCTCGGTCACCCGCGAACGTATCCGCCAGATTGAAGCCAAGGCGCTCCGCAAACTCAAACCCCCCAGCCGGTCCAGGAAGCTCCGAAGCTTCCTGGATTACTGACCGGGTTGAAACAGAATTCGGAAAACGGCGTCTCACCACCGAGGCGCCGTTTTTGTATTTAGATTAGTCCCCCGCCTCTATCCTCCCCTCTTGCAGGAGAGGATAGAGGCGG
>PBQI01000030.1 GCA_002725625.1 Rhodospirillaceae bacterium
GACATTCCAGTCCACTGTAGGAAGATCAATGAATACGGCTCTGCCGTCTCCTGATACTTCATATGCGAAGTTGGTTGGTTTTGATATATCCAGAACGATGCGCGTCTTATCGGGGTGTTTACCGACGCGAAGATCGGTTACCGAAAAAGATCGTTGCGCACTATTTGCCACTGCAGCAATTTCAAGATCGCCAGATAGATCAGAATATTCTGCCGCCTGTCCGGAACCCAGCCCGGCAATAATTGTAGTGCATACTACTACTGAAAAGGAAGCCACGGCGGGCAAATGCCCGAAAATCCGTCCCATCACCACTACTCCTATTATTTTTGGCACCTTATCATCCGCAATATGTGCGCCAGATTGGTTAACAAACGGATAAAATGACAAGATATTGTGGTTTTTGACCGATAATTCGCCCAGTTATGGGATATAACGCGTGAAGTAGCATTCACATTGTCTGGGAATACAAATTGGCACCATTGTCCGTGCTTTATCCTTGTCGCCTTTGCCGAAATAACCTAATTCATGAAACTACCCGATTTACCTCAGGAGCTCATTTAAATGCCCCGACCCTTGGACGGTATCCGCGTTCTTGATCTGAGCCGAATTCTGGCGGGCCCTTGGTGCACCCAAATATTAGCGGATTTAGGCGCCGAGATAATAAAGGTTGAGCGCCCTAAACTGGGTGATGACACTCGTCACTGGGGACCGCCTTGGCTCAAAGATCAGAACGGCGAAGAAACCCGCGAAGCTGCCTATTACCTGTCGGCCAACCGGGGCAAACATTCGGTAACGGTTGATATCACCAAGGAAGAAGGCCGCAATATAATTCTTGATCTGGCCGCCAAGTCCGACATTCTGGTGGAAAATTACAAGGTCGGTGATCTGGCTACCCGCGGGTTGGGTTATGAAGATCTAAAATCAGTAAATGCCGGGCTTATTTACTGTTCGATAACGGGCTTCGGTCAAACCGGCCCGCGCGCTCAGGAAGCGGGCTACGACTATGTTATCCAGGCGATGGGTGGTTTATTGAGCATTACCGGTGTTCCCGACGGTGAGCCGGGAGAGGGGCCGCAACGTGTTGGGCTAGCTGTGTCGGACCTGACCACGGGCATGTATTCAGTCATTGGCATTCTGGCGGCCCTCCGCTATCGGGATGCCACCGGAGAAGGGCAATACATCGACATGGCGCTGTTGGATACCCAGGTAGGTTGGCTCGCCAATCAGGCCCATAATTATTTCGCCAGCGGTATTCCGCCCGCCCGCACCGGCGCTCAGCACCCCAACTTGGCGCCCTATCAGCCATTCGAAACCAAAGACGGCTATGTCATTATAGCTATCGGCAATGATATTCAATTCAAACGCTTTTGCGATTTTGTTGAAAGGCCGGAGATGGCTGCAGACGAACGATTTCGAACCAACCCGGACCGGGTTACCAACCGGGCGGCGTTAATTGAGGAAATGGCGGCGATATTTGCCGGACGGACGAGCGCCGACTGGATGAGCACTTTGCCGGAAATCGCAGTTCCTTGTGGTCCCATCAATTCTATTCGCGAAGTTTTTGAAGAGGAACAGGTGCAGGCCCGAGGGATGAAAATTGAACTGTCTCACCCATTGGCTGGACCGATGGAAGCTGTTGCCAATCCTCTGAAATTCTCCGAGACGCCCGTAGAATACCATAAGCCGCCACCGTTATTGGGTGAAGATACCGAAGACGTACTGAAGCGGGTGCTGGGGAAATCCGATAACGAGATCGAAGAATTAAATAAGAACGAGATTATTTGAGAAGCGATTTACATGGGGCAGCTCATCAACGGCGTCTGGAAAGATAAAAATATAATCAGCGAAATTGAGGCCGACGGCAGCTATGTAAAAAGGCCGTCAATTTTCAGGCAAACGATAACCGCTGATGGATCATCCGGATTCAAGGCCGAACGGGACCGCTATGTTCTATATTCCTCCGTCGCCTGCCCTTGGGCGCAACGGACCCTCTTGTTTCGCACCCTCAAGAAGCTGGAAGAGATTATCGAGTTATTTGACACCGTCCAGAACCCGGAGAGAACCGGCGGCTGGTGGTTTGACGGTGAAGATCACCAAGTACCGGGTACCAGTGTATCCGTGAATTTCCTCCACGAAATATATGCCTTGGCTGACCCCGACTATTCAGGACGGGTGTCGGTACCGACCTTATGGGATAAAGAAAAGCAAACAATCGTCAGCAATGAATCTTCGGAAATTATCCGCATGTTTAACTCGGAATTTTTCGAATTCACCGAAACCACAGCCGATTTCTATCCTGCGGCTTTACGGTCCCGGATCGACGAGATGAACGATCTGGTTCTGAAAGGGGTCAACGACGCGGTTAACGGCTGTGGCCGATCAAAAAGCCAATTGGCCTATGAAGTATCATTTGAATTCTTGTTTGCCACTTTCGACAACCTGGAGGAATTGCTGGCCGGTCAGCGCTTCCTGTGCGGTGATCAACAAACGGAGGCGGACTGGCGGCTTTTTCCGACATTGGTCCGTTTCGACGCTATCCACTATCTCGGTTATCTTTGCAACAAGCGCCGCCTAGAGGATTACCCAAATCTATCCGCCTATACCCGCGACCTTTATCAAACGCCTGGCGTCGCCGCGACCGTCGACATCGAATTGATGAAGAAACTGGTTTACGGTCCGGGCGGACCCGTTACATCAAACGGTATCATTCCCAAAGGGCCCGAAGTGGATTTCAGCCGGCCCCACGGCCGGGATATAATGTAAAATTATTGCCTGCTAGGAATTTACAATGTAGCGTTCGTTTCTTGTCGATACAGAGGGGACGACATGGCCAAAGAAGCATCTAAGAAAATCAAAAAGAAGTTAAAAGGTCCCAGTGCCGATCAACCTAGTCTCAGGACTTGGCTGGACGATCTTTCGCGGCAAAGAAGACTGAAGAGGGTTAAAGCTGAAGTCGACTGGGATGAAGAAATCGGCGCCATCGCCCGCGTCAATATGGGACTTCAGGGGCCGGCCCTGCTGTTCGAAAACATCAAGGATTACAAGAAGGGCCGCAGTACGAAATACATGACTTGCGGTTTGTCTCATAGGCAACAGGTGGCGGCCCTGCTTGGCCTGCCCAAGAATACGTCGGACAAAGATATGGTCCGGCATCTCAAAGACACTTACCGGAATCCGATCAAGCCGAAAAAAGTCGATACCGGGCCCGTCAAGGATCATATCCTCAAGGGCGATGACATCAACCTGTTTGAATTTCCCGCCCTCAAATACCATGTGTCGGACGGCGGGCGGTATATCGATACCTATTGCGGCGTTGTCACCAATGATCCGGCGACGAACCGACCAAATGTCGGTCTTTACCGGGGACAGATTCTAGGGCCGGACAAAATTGGCAAGTTGTTGATGCCGACCCAGGGTTATGGCGGTCATTTCAGCCAGCGCCGCCAAGCCGGGGAAAAAATGCCGGTTGCCGTTGTTCATGGCTGGCACGATTCTATGCCGCTCTGTGCCGGCAGCCCTTTCCCTAAACATATCTGCGAATGGGATATGGTTGGCGCCATTCACGGTAAGCCCGTCGAGCTGGTAAAATGCGAAACCGTGGACATCGCTGTGCCGGCAACAGCAGAGATCGTGGTTGAAGGCTACATCGATCCCGACCCAGCATCCTTCGAGTTGGAAGGGCCTTTTGCCGATTATCCTGGCTATGAATCAGGCCGTTCTTCACCGAAACCGGTGCTTAAAGTCAGCTGTATCACGCATCGCGACAAGCCCATCCTGCGGGGTGCGTTGGAAGGCAGCCGGCCGGGCCTGCCGTCGGAAGACGGCCCGCTCTGCGCTTATAGCTGGTCGGCTATTGCTTGGAATTTACTGGAAGATGCCGGTGTCTCCGGCGTCACCGACGTCTGGATGCCGCCGGTGACTACGGGGCTGAACATTATCGTTCAAATCCGCAAACAATACCGTAATCAAGCCATGCAAATTGGCAATGTTTTATGGGGCTCTTCCAGCGGCCAATGGTTCTTCAAAAATGTCACCGTCGTTGAAGAAGATATCGGTATCCGCGATCCCGTTGCCGTTGAGTGGGCGGTGTCGTTTCGGTCCGACCCCGGGGCAGGGGATGTACAGCTAATCGGTCCGACGTTCGGATCAGCGCTTGATCCGTCGACCCCGGTGGTGGACCGGGATCCGGTCAAATATGGCACCGGCCGTTGGACGCGGACGCTGATTGACGCCACACGAAGCTGGGCCTTTGAACCAAACCCCGATTATGATGGACGCCGCTACCCGCCGCTGACCAAAATAGATCCGAAACTGGAGCGCAAGATTAAACGGCGCTGGAAGGAATACGGCATCGGCACTGACTACATGAATGAGGATGAACGCGAAAATCTGACCTTTGAGAAGCTGTCGAAGAACTTTAGTGAGGTCTAAAGCTCGAAGATTATTTTACTTGGTGGGTGTTCCTCAACTTGACTAAAGCCATATTATTTCTAATTGTTAGAGGCACCGGAAACGGTGTCTCAGCGGCTTCGTTTCATCTCAAAACCCATCACGAGGATAACCATGCCCAACAAGAAGCTTAGCACCACTCATGAGGTAAACCACGCGCTCATGACCGAACTGGAATTTAAGGCCGTTGCCAGGCGTAACAAGTTGCTGGGTTATTGGCTGGGCGACATGATGGGGCTGGATGAGGCAGCTGCTGAGGATTATGCGATCCAAGTGGTCTATTCTGACCTTGAAGAACCGGGTGACGAGGATGTCATTCGTAAAGTCATGGCGGATATTGGTGAGAATAATCTTGATGTATCAGAAGAAAATATTCGCCAGGAACTCGATCATCTCATCCGTGTAGCGCGCGGCCAAATAGAAGATGAAAGCCAATAGGCCACGCGGCAACCGCCCAAAGCCTTCTTCTAATTATCATCAGATGCAAAACTGTTAAAATGGTAATGCAAAGCTGAAATGCACGAAGCGAACAGCTGCTGTTGGATAACAGCGCTGTCTATTTTTGCCTCAATATTTTATATTAGATAAAGCTAAAATATTAGAAATATCTTGAATACCTATTTTCGCAAAAAGCTGCCTGGTGACTGACATTGGGGTTTAGAGATATCGTTTTCCTCGAAGTGGGGTGAAAACGATGACGACGTGAAGGCAAGCCGGTGGGGTTATAAAACTTCCCGGTAAACACCAGTGACAATATGATCGGTGCCGTCCGGTTCCCGCATGGTGGTGCGGTAGCGGCCACCCACTTTTAAGTTGATCTCACAAAGAAGTATGGTAAAGCCAGCCCGGCCCCACCATTTGACCATGGGATCCTTTTCGGACCAGCCCTAAAAGACAGGATCCCGGGGAGCGTCGAAAGTACGCACAATTTCGAGTTTCAGCTCAGTATTTATATCAGGCGCAATTTTTAGGTTTTTCGTTTATCCGTTTGCGGTTGAAGATTTTCCATTTTCGTCTCCTTGGCTGATGNGCCCCCACTCTTGGTTTCATTNTTTTTGAGTTCGTNGAGATAGTCGGAAANGGCGNCAAACCGGTCTTCCCAGAATTCGTGNTACTGAAATATCCAATCGGATGCTTNTTTNAGAGTTTGCGCTNCCAGATGACATNGCCGCCACTGGGCGTCGGTTTCCCGACGAATTAAATTGGCGCCTTCCAAAACTTTGAGATGACGTGAAATNNCGGGTAGAGAAACTTCGAACGGGGCTGCCAGTTCCCCAACCGAGGCAACACCTTGGGCCAGCCGGGCAAGAATGGCCCGACGGGTCGGATCGGCCAGGGCGTTAAAAGTCATATCGAGTTGGTTGTCATTCATTGTCCGGTCCGCAGATAGTTCTCATTTGTATTTAACCTATCAATTAATTTACCGTATTGTTAAATAAAGTTAATTGCTAAAATCTTGGCCTTTGCCTGGAAGGGGGTGATAATCCAGCAACAAATGGGGAAATGGAGATCAAACAAGTGACGAAGCCGGTAATTGGGGTGATGAGCCCCGGCGATATGGGGCATGCCGTGGCGGCGGCCATTGGTGAAAAAGGCCATCGGGTGATCACTGTTTTGGCCGGTCGCAGTGGCCTGTCAAAGGAACGGGCGGCGCGTTCGGGAATGGAGGACCGGCCTAATTTGGAGATTTTGGCGCAGGACGCTGATATCGTGCTTTCCATTATGCCGCCGGAAAAGGCGTTGGCGTTTGCTGAGGAGCTGGCGCCACCGCTGAAGATGAGCAAAAAATTGCTGACTTTTGTAGATTGCAATGCGATATCCCCGGATACAACGCTGGCGGTACAAAAAATAATTGAGGATGTGGGGGCGACATTCATTAACGCAGGAATTATCGGACCGCCGCCCGGCCGGGGAGGCGTCACGAAATTTTATGTCAGTGGATCGGCGGAAGATCAACTCGCGTTCCTGGCAGGAGACAGCATTAAGTTTATACCCCTGGGCGGCAACATCACCAAGGCCTCGGCCATAAAGATGTGCTACGCCGCGTTGACCAAAGGGATGATGACCTTGTACACCGCTGCCCTGGTCACCGGAGAACTACTGGGGATTGGCGAAGAACTGCAGACCGAATATGCCGGAAGCCAGCAGTTCCATTGGGAGGCCATGAACAAACGGGTGCCGTTTTACGCTGCTGACGCCGACCGGTGGGCAGGTGAAATGGATCAGATATCGGAGACTTTCGCCGCTGTGGGTATGTCACCCAATTTGCATATCGGTGCCGCCGACATATTTAGGCTGTTGGAAAAATCGCCATTGAGCGCTGAAACTCGTGAGACATTAGATAAAAGCCGAACGCTGCAGCAGGCTGTGGATATTTACACCGAGACCGTGCGGTCGCTATCCACCGGTAAAAATTAAGAAATGATAAACTGTCCAATACGTATAATGCGAGATTGGATTAAAGATTTCCGATGATTAAGTTGCTAAGTAATATAGTGGTCTAACGAAATAGTTGAATGTGGATCGATTGAGGGGGGGGGCGCTTTCATGAATACAATGGTTCGCATTAGACCTGCTACAAAAACAACCATATGACGGCGAGAACACAACTATATTTGACGGCCGACGCTTAAAGCCCAGCGGCGAAGTTTGTGATCCCGGCAATAATACTGATTTTACATGCGTATCGAGAAAATTGGCCGGCAAACCCAGGGGCTCATTGTTGCAACCATGAAACGCGTAAATTCTGGGAAAGTGAAAAGCGTCAAACAGGCTGTTACTGCCCTCAAAAGAATTCCGCCGTCAAAATTCGAAGAGGCGCTGGATGCCGGTTATTTGGCAGCCACACTTGCCGGTTTACGTTCTTGCCGACGAAGATACGGATTTGGGCTTTCGGACCCGTCAGCGTATCGACAATTTCATTACCGGCATCGACGATCAGAATTTGTAAATTACTAAAAAATCTATTCTTCGGCAACAAAGCACAATCCATAACAATTGAATCCTTGTCATCGGGAATTCGGTGGTTATCTTCATTCTCACCGTCATTTCGACAGTAAAACTTAGAGGTAGAAAAATGGATCTAACCGGCGAATACAGAATTCCAGCTAAGCGCGAAAAAGTATGGGAAGCGCTCAATGACCCCGATGTTCTCAAACAATGCATCGATGGCTGTAATGAGTTGGAGAAGACTTCTGATACGGAATTTATTGCCAAAGTGACGGCCAAAGTAGGTCCGGTGAAGGCAAAGTTCGCCGGTAAGTTAACTTTGTCTGAGTTGGATCCTCCCAACGGATATACTATTAGTGGCGAAGGACAGGGCGGAGTTGCTGGATTTGCCAAGGGTGGTGCGTCGGTAAAGCTGACCGAAGATAATGGTGAAACGGTATTGAACTACGATGCCAATGCCAAAGTTGGCGGCAAACTGGCCAGCGTCGGCAGCCGTCTGGTTGAAGGCGTGGCTAAAAAGACCGCCGATGATTTCTTTGGCAAATTTTCTGAACTGGTAGTCGGTGTCGATGAACCGGCATCGACCGAAGAAGTCACCGATTCTGCATCCGATGAGACGGCGCCCGCTGAAACGGCTGAAAACGGCGGTGTTTCTCCCATGATTTGGGGAGCCGGCCTTATAATCGCCGTCGGACTGATACTTTATATTTTTTCTACATGAAGCAAATATCTTAATTAGAGTTATTCTAAAAAAATAGCCAATTTTTTGATATTTCACGGGAAGTATATTAAAAATTGGTAAGGTTGGTCGATTTTACTTGATTTTCGATCGGTTATTCCATAATATACCCAAGTTATCCGGTCGGGGTTGCCTATTGCAGGGGCCACGCTGGAAACCGCTAGGCCACTGGATATTAAATGTATTGATATCGGCTGGTGCAACGAACGAAACGGCATGTTGCTTCTTTAGGAGGATGTGACCATGAATTTGGTTCTTGAAGCCAATTTTCATCACAAAAGTCCCGTATAAGCATTGAATTCGGGCAGTATTTTGCCCAGAGTTTCGGCGCGAGCTAACAAGTCGCGTTACCGACGAAGCTCGCAGTATTGCGCCGACATACTTAATCCGATTTCTACGGGAGACAAAAATGACAGTAGCAGCTTTACCGGTATTATCAGGCGATAGAGGATTATCCCGCTATCTCAACGAGATTAAGAAGTTTCCCATCCTCACTGCAGATGACGAGTTTATGCTCGCCAAACGCTATCTTGAGCATGGCGAAGCCGACGCAGCCCATAAACTGGTGACCAGCCATCTGCGCTTGGTGGCAAAAATTGCCATGCAGTATCGCGGTTATGGCTTGCCAGTGGCCGATCTGATTTCTGAGGGAAATCTTGGCCTGATGAAAGCCGTCAAAAAATTCGAACCCGACCGTGGCTTCCGTCTATCGACTTATGCTATGTGGTGGATCAAGGCCTCGGTGACCGAATACGTCCTGAAGTCTTGGTCGATGGTGAAAATGGGCACCATGTCGGCCCAGAAAAAATTATTTTTCAGCTTGCGTAAGGCGAAACGCAAATTGGATATTATCGATACTAGCGATATCAATCCGGAACAGGCCAAAATTCTCGCCGATCAGTTCAATATTTCCGAAGCTGATATCGTTCATATGAACCGCCGGATGACGGCGCGGGATATGTCCCTCAATGCACCCGTATCCAATGATGACGACGCGTCGATGGAATATATGGATACGTTGGTTGATGGTGGTCCGTCACCGGAAACCATCGTCGTGCGTGCCCAGGAAAAGGTCTTTCACAATGCTCATTTGCGCGCCGCGCTCGACCAATTATCGGAGCGGGAGCGCCATATCTTTATGGAGCGGCGCCTGACTGAGGACCCAGTTACCTTAGAAGAATTGGGTAAGGAATACGGAATCAGCCGTGAGCGCGTCAGGCAGTTGGAGAACCGTGCGTATGATCGGGTTCAGAAATCCATGCTCGAATCCGTTCAATCGGCGGGGGCTGCTGAATAAGCGCTTCAAAAATAAAGTAAAATTATTTATCGACTGCCCCTTGACGTTGGCGGTCTCGCGGAATAAATCACTGGCACTCTCATAATGAGAGTGCCAATTTTTTCTGTTTTAGTTTTTAGGGCGTCAACCACCTTAAGTATCCGGCGGCACGACCTGAATTGAATGAAGGAGCAAACAATGGGTTTCAAACCTTTACATGACCGTATTGCCGTACGGCGCCTTGAACAGGGTGAAAAAACGGCTGGAGGAATTATCATTCCGGATTCCGCTCAGGAAAAACCTTCTGAAGGAATCGTCGTTTCCGTCGGTTCCGGCGCCCGTGGCAAGGACGGAAAACCCGTCGCTATGGACGTCAAAGTTGGTAATACTGTCCTGTTCGGTAAATGGTCCGGCACCGAAGTAACCATTGATGGCGACGACCTACTGATCATGCAGGAATCGGACATCATGGGCATCATTAACTAATTCGCCTTTTTTAGGCCCTTTTATTGAAGGAGAGCTATAGTCATGGCTAAGGAAGTAAAATTTGAGGCAGAAGCGCGGGCGAAGAT
>PBQI01000031.1 GCA_002725625.1 Rhodospirillaceae bacterium
CTAGCCAATGGCACCGGTCTTGATAAGGTCGAGACCCGCGACGCTAAAGCAGCCGGCATGTCCGGTGCCGGGTCCTACAAAAACGGCACTTGGCGGGTGGTCATTAAGCGGCCTTTGAAGACAAATGATGCTGAAGCCGATATTCAATTCGGGGAGGGTAAATTTACTCCCATCTCTTTTGCCGCCTGGGACGGCAGCAACAGTGAAAAGGCCAGGGCTTATACCCTGTCCACCTGGTATTGGATTCTGCTGAAACCGGCGGCCAGCGCCAAGCCGATTATCTACGGTATTATCATGGCGTTGGCTATTTTCGGCCTGCTTGTCTGGTGGGCGAGAAACGCCGGGCGCAAACAGGGGGTGTAATGGCTGAAACGGTTCAGATTAAGACATCCGCTCAGCCGAACGCTAATACTGTTCCGGGCGTGATTCCGTGCTTAATCGGCGTGGCGCTGATTTTTATCGGCCTGCTCGATTTTATGTTGTCCTGGCGGGCGGGCAATGCCGTTGAAAATTTTTATATGGGATTGGTGATGGTAGGTGTGATTTTTTTCATCGTCGGTACAGTGCGCAAGCGGTACGGCGAGCCACACTGAATTCTGCCCATCCGGTAACGGATTGGTGAGTACTCTTTTGATCAAGATCAAAGACGAAAACGATTCTAAAAGCGAGGTTGGAGGATTGGTAGGAGAATTAGAATGAATAAAGTTCAAGCGGCGAAAATCGCCGAAACAGATCCTGATATAACGGCGGAAACCCATCCGCAATTTGCCCGCTTTTTGGTGGCCCTGGATGCGTCAGACTATGCTGACCGGGCGTTGGCGGAGGTGTTGAAGCTGGTGCCGAGTGGTGACGGTTCGATCACAGGTATTCACGCCTATGCCGCTCGCCTGCACGATGCCCGCTTTCGCCAAATGGAGGGAGGACTGCCGAAGCGCTATCTTGATGAAGAGGAAATGCAATATCAGCGGGACGTCCATGATGACTTGATCACCCATGGCCTGACTATTATTTCAGACAGCTACCACGACGTGGCGGAAAAATCCTGTGGAGATGCCGAAATTCCGTATAATCGTCTCAACCCCGAAGGCAAAAACTACAAAAAAATTGTCGAAGAACTGAATGACGGCGACTATGACGTCCTGGCGCTGGGATCACTGGGTTTGGGCGCCGTGCCGGGAAGTCTTATCGGTACAGTCTGTGAGCGGGTAGTTCGCCGTTCACCTATTGACTGCCTAGTGATCCGCGATCCGCAAAAATCAATTGGCGGCGGCCCCATTGTTGTGGCCATCGACGGTTCTTCCAAATCCTACGGCGTACTCAAACGATCCTTCGATATCGCAGAGAAGGTCGGGGCCGAAGTACACATCATCTCGACCTATGATCCCTATTATCACTATGTGGCGTTTAATGCGATTTCTGAGGTGCTTAGCGAAGAGGCCGGCAAGGTTTTCCGCTTCCGGGAGCAGGAAGCACTGCATGAAGAACTGATCGACGACGGCATCGCCAAAATCTACCAGTCCCACATTGAGATCGCTCAAAAAATTGCAGGCGACGCTGGCGTCAAAGTCACCGCTAAACTGCTGGACGGTAAAGCCTTTAAAGTTGTCTGTGAGTATCTGGAAGAAGTGAACGCCAGTCTCTTGATGATCGGTAAGACTGGAATCCATGCTGATTCCCAGCTGGATATTGGCGGCAATGCTGAAAACCTTCTGCGTCTGGCACCCTGTCATATCTGGCTCGGCCAGACCACCCACACGCCGCCAACCGACGTGATAGCCGAGGAGACCACCTCCTGGAGCAATGAGGCAGAGGAATTCCTCAAAAGAGCGCCTGATTTCGTTCAGGATATGGCGCGGAAAGCGGTTATTCGCTATGCCCAGGAAAAGGGACATACGTTTATCACCCGCGATATCGTCGAAGTTGTCGCCAACGACATGATGCCGGGCGGCAAATCCCAAAAGCAACTGGAAGAGGCGCAGCAGGTGACCTGGAGCGCCGGCGCCGATGCCATGATTGAGCAACATGTCGAGCCTGCCATGGCTAAGAACATCCGCCTCCGGGCAGAGAAACGGGCCCGGCGGGAAGAATCTAAAGAAGTACTGGTGGAGCATGTGCATCCCTTTATCGATATTGATGCGCCGGCAGGGTCTCTCGACTGGGCCGCCGCTGCATTGGCGCGTCTCTCCCGGGTGCCGGAAGCCATGCGCGACTCCACGCGGGCCCGTATAGAAAGTGTTGCGCGTGTCAAGGGAACCGATGAAGTGACGTTGGATATCGTCGAGTTGGGGTTGGAAGAGGCCCGTCAGGACATGGCCGCCGCGATAAAAGTGCAGAAGAATGATGAAATTCCTGGCCACGAAGCGGTGACGGAGTCTGGGTCCACGTCCCAATCGACCGATGATTTCGTCTGCCCGTTCGGTGAAAAAGCCAAAGAAAAACGCTTGCTGCAAGGTGAGTTTAATTTTACTTGGGCGGAAGACGCCGAAACTAGAATGGAGAAAATTCCCGAAGGCTTCATGCGTGAAATGAGCCGGAAAAGGGTCGAAGCCTTTGCCCGAAAGCATCAAATCGAAACGATTACCGAAGCCCTGGTAGAAGAAAAGTATTCTGAATGGGCCCAAGGATCAGCCAAGCAATCCCACAACATGGAATGGGATGAAAATGCCGCCGCCCGCATTGCCCGCATTCCCGATTTTGTCCGGGGTATGGTCGAACTGGAAATCGAACGCACCGCCCAGGAGTTGGATTTAGACCGGGTTACTTCAGAAGCCGTCGACGCGGCGAGTAAAATGTGGGAAGGCTCTGGCGCTTTTCACTCGGATATTGAGGACGGCTGAGATTTATGAATCTCCTCCGGTCAAAGGATAGCCCAAAGTCGGCTGGCGCGGATCAGCCGTTCTTGGTCGCGCTCAATTTGACGCGGCGTTGCAATCAGGCGTGCGATCACTGCTATCTGGACGCCGGTTGTCGGTTGAATGGTGAGGATGGCGAACTTTCAACCGCAGAAACCAAGAACGTTATCGAAGGCATCAATGACCTCGGTGGCGAGACCATGGTGGTGCTGACCGGCGGTGAACCCCTGATGCGTTCCGATTTGGATGAGTTAGCGTCCCATGCTGCGGAACTGGGTCTTATGGTCGTCGTCGGCACCAACGGCATGATGCTGAACGAAGACCGGGTGCGAAAGATGAAAGACGCCGGTGTCAGCGGCGTCGGGATCAGCCTGGATTCCCTCGATCCGACTTATCACGATAATTTCCGCGGACAGATCGGTGCCTGGGAAAAGACCATGGCGGGGATCGATGCCTGCCGCAGTAATGGCCTCGCTTACCAGCTCCATTTTTCGGTCACCGATGACAACGCCCATGAACTGGACGACATGATTGAATTCGCCCGTTCGTCCGGTGCGCTGGTGCTTAATATTTTCTTTTTGGTGTGCACAGGGCGGGGCGAGAAAGTCACCAACATATCCAGTGAAAAATACGATCAGGTGTTGCGCAAAGTAACCCAAGCGGCCCATGACGAACCGGAACTGCTAATCCGCGCCAAATGCGCGCCTCACTTCAAGCGCATGGCAATAGAACTGGATCCCGACTGGCCCATTACTTTAGCGCAAGGTTACGAAGCAGGCGGGTGCTTGGCCGGGACCCGTTACTGCCGGGTGACACCCGAAGGCGGTGTGACAGCCTGTCCCTATATCGAGGATGAGGTTGGCTCCGTTCGCGGGCAAAGTTTTGCTGACATTTGGCGATCGGCGCCAATGTTTGAAAAACTGCGCCAGCCGCAACTGGAAGGGCGGTGCGGTGAATGTGAATACACCAAGCTTTGCGGCGGCTGCCGGGCGCGGCCTTGGGCCCGGGACGGAAACCTGATGGGCGAAGATTTTATCTGCCAGTACGAGCCGCAGGGAAATGCCGTTATCCAGCCCTTGCCTGAACAGACCAACGCACTGATGTGGACCGGTAAAGCTGAACAACGTATTTCACGAGCTCCTAGATTCCTGCGCAAGATGATCCGCAAGCGGGCCGAGGACTACGCCCGGGAACAGGGAAGAAATCAGGTGACGGCTGAGGATCTGACCACGCTGGCCGAGAAACGCTTCGGCAAGGGAAAATCCTTTAAGCCGAACTTTGGCGGCAAATCGGAGGCAGCGAACCATGAGCTATGATGTCGCCGTCATCGGTGGAGGAATTTCCGGCTTGACCACCGCATTTGATCTATCCCAGCGGGGCTATAAGGTTGTCGTTCTGGAGCGCCAGAATCATGCCGGCGGCAATGCCTTTTCCGAACGCATGGGCGGATTCTTGATGGAGCACGGCCCCAGCACGGTCAATGCCCAGTCGCCTTCCGCCGTTGCATTGTCCAAGCGATTAGGACTGGACCAAGAACAATGTGATCTGGGTGAGGGTGTCAAACAGCGCTACCTAGTGGGCAGGGGTGAATTGCAGGGAATCCCCGTTCATCCGTTGGGTTTTTTACTTTCCAATTACCTTTCCCTCCCGGGACGTCTACGCCTGATGTCAGAGTTCGCCGTGCCGCGCTATAAGGGTGGCGGTGAGGAAACCGTCGAAGAATTCTCCACCCGCCGCTTTGGCAAGGAATTTACCGACAAGGTTATTGATCCTCTGGTCGCCGGCATCTATGCTGGACGGGCGTCGGAGCTTTCGGTAGCTGTCGGTTTCCCAAAACTATCCGGTTTGGAGCAGAAATTCGGATCAATCGCCGTCGGTCTTTATAAGGGGTACCGCCAGAACTTGAGCATGCCGTCAAAGCGTTTGTTCTCCTGGCGTGATGGCATCGGTACTCTGCCGGCAACGTTGACTGCCAAGCTGGGTGGGCGCGTTAAAACTGGGGTGACCGTCCGCAAAATTCGCCGCCGCGCCAATGGATTTGATATTGAAGCAGGTTCCGACGGCACCGTTCGGGTAAAGTCCGTTGTGATCGCGACCCAACCCCATGTGGCTGCCGTCTTGATGGATGGCGTCAACGATACAGCCGCCGCTGCAGCCGGTGACATTCAGGCGCCGCCTCTGGCTGTCGTTTATCTCGGTTACAAGCGTAATCAAGTCGATCATCCGCTGGATGGTCTCGGGTTCCTGGCGCCGGAAAATGAGGATCAGTATATGTCGGGCTCGCAATTTTGCTCGACCATGTTTCCGGGCCGTGCACCTGAAGGCTATGTCGCTGTCACGGGTTACTTTGGCGGAGCACGGGCGCCGGAACTAGCCAATGCGTCTGCCGATGACTTAACCGATTTCGCCTGCGAGGAATTTGCTAATCTGATCGGCGCCAAAGGTAAGCCTGCAATATCCCGTGTGCGGCACTGGCATCGCGGTCTGCCGCAATACAATCTTGGACACCAGCAACGGATCAACGATTTGTTGAACGCCGATAAGCGTGTGCCGGGTCTATTCCTGACCGGCAATTACTTTAGCGGCCCTTCAGTCGCTGTCTGTGCGTCCCAGGCTATTGCCACCTCCCAAAGGGTCGCCATGCATTTGGCAAAATGGGATGAATTGGGTCATGCTGAAACGGAAATCCAAATGGTGGCGTCAGAAAGCGGCCTCTAATGCGAGTGTTCAAGATTTTTAAGGCCTCGCTTATAGCAGTGGTATTGGCGACCTCCGTTTCGACGATGGCGGAGGCGGCCAATCGCGGACCTTTTTCCCTGGTCACCCACAAAGGCGAGAAAGTCACGGACGAAAGTTTCCTCGGCCAGTATATGCTGGTCGTTTTTGGCTATACCCATTGTCCGGATGTCTGCCCCACCGATTTACAAGTGATCAGCGAAGCCCTGGATATGCTGGGAAAAGACGCAGGTAAAATTCAACCACTTTTCATTACCTTGGATCCGGAGCGGGATACCGAGAAGGTGATGGCCGAATATGTGCAGCATTTTCATCCCAAGCTGATCGGATTGACTGGCACCAAATCTCAAACCAAAGCGGCGGCGGATGTTTATCGGATACAAAAGCGGATTTACTATCCGCTGGATGGCGACAAGAAGGATTACCTGCTGGATCATTCAGCGGCCATAATTCTAATCGGTCCTGATGGCGGCGGTCTCAGTATGTTTCCCCACGGTATTGCGCCGGAGGATATCGTCAAAGATATCCGGAGCTATTTAAAGTAGACTTCCTTTGTCCGCTGATGTGCGCAGAGCGGTCTTGGTGCATCAGTGTTCATTTTTAGGATCCAAGAAAGTGGCTAATAAAATTGATACAATTATTTTTGATTTAGACGGTACTCTGGTTGATAGCGCTGCCGACCTTTATGAGGCCTTGAATCAAACTTTAACCGAGTGTGGACGCAATCCCGTAAACGTAAACTCAGTAAAAGGCATGATGGGCGATGGTATTACAAAACTTGTTGAGCGAGGTTTTGCGGTGATAGGAACCATCCTGCCACCGGAAGAATTAGAGGCCTTGGTTGCCGGCTACAAAGGTTATTACAACCAAGTTTCCTAAACCATACCAAGCCTTATCCAGGAGTTGGAGAGACACTGGAGAAGCTCCTGGCCGGACAATTACGTGCTCGGCGTCCGCACCAATAAATCCTATGATCAATCGATCACGATACTCGAAAGCTTCCATCTACGTGATTATTTTAAGGNCATCACTGNCGGTGCCAGCACAGCTCGCCGAAAGCCTGTTCCAAAACCANCCNTGAGAACCCNGGAGAAAATCGGAGNTACCACGCACACGGCTTTTTNTGTCGGTGATTCCGAGAACGATATGGAGANAGCTAAACGGGCTGGTATTANTTCGCTCCTCGTCACTTACGGTTATGCGCATGGCGATGTAATGTCCATGGGAGCNGATAAGATCATTGATGACTTTGCGCTAATTCTGAAAACTATAATCTAATTTAACAGCTTGGATCGTGGGTAATACACCTGCCTAGTGTCTCGCGCAAATTTCAGAATCAAAAGTGCCCGGCAATTGATTAATCCATTCAAGTGGGCGCTCGACCATTTTGTTGTGCTTTCTCCCCGTCCATTATCCCTTAAACCGTAATATTCCCTGAAATCTGTTTTTTCTTTTGGAGCTTGTTTTAGGCGGCTTTTTTGATGAGGTAGACGTAAATGCCGTCTTCTTCTTTGCTTTCTACCAGTTCATGACCGCCGGTTCGGCAGAAGGAGGCAAAATCGTTTACCGACCCCGGGTCAGTAGACTCGATTCTTAATGTATCGCCAGGATCCATCCCCTTCAGCGTCTTTTTTGCCTGGAGGATCGGCATGGGACAATTCATACCCTTGGTATCGAGTTCTACAGCCATAATATATTCCCTATTAAATAAACAAATTAATGTCTGACTTAAGCGCTTTTTCCATGTAGGTCGCCGCGCCGCCGACTTCGATATCTTTAATCAGATCGTCTTCGCTGAATTCGAACAGATCCATGGTCATTTGACAGCCAATCAATTCTACGTCGGAATCAATGGCCGCTTCCCGCAACTCAGGAATAGAGGCAACGCCCTTTTTCTTGATCAGATTTTTCATCATAGTAGTACACATGGCATCGACACCTGGAATAGTAGAAACCATGTTGGGCATACTCATATGCATACCCATCATCGGCATTTCCATTCCCGGATTGCCTAAAGTGGAAATTTGGAGGTGCTCCAAATCCTTTTTCAAAAGCTGTAATCCGTAAAAGGTGAAGAACATGGTGACATTGACATCCATAGCCGCGGCCGTCGTTCCTAGAATAAAAGGCGGATAGGCCCAGTCGAGCGTTCCTTTGGTGACAATGATCGACATTGACTTTGAGTTTTCCGTACTTTGGTCCGTCACGAGGTCCCTCCTACCATTAGCTGCCTGTCTAGCGTTAAAATTTACAAAGAATTATTTTATATTTTCCAATACTCGAATAACATAGTTTTCTAATGTATTAAATTACTTTTGTGTTAGGTTGTTTTATTAATTTTATGGATGAGAATCCATATTCATAGTTATAACAACAGTAATTAGTGATGGGAGTAGATAAATTGATGAATTCCAATCGCTTCTCAGTTAGGTAGCAATGTCTATCATCGTCAAGAAGCCGAAATTTTTGTATGGTTTCAAGATAAGAATGAGAGGCAAGTACTCAGTCTAATTTAGGAGAAGAATATGCGAAGATTCTGGACCGTCGTGGCAATCGCGGTTATCCCGGTGTTCCTTCTCATTGACGCCTCCGGCCCCGCGGCAAAAGAAAAAATCCTGCCGAAGTCTCAAGTCGGTGAAGATGGTCTGCATCAGCAACCGTGGTTTCATAACAGCTTCATGAACCTGAAAGAAGACTTGGATGAAGTGACGGTTGACGGGAAAAGGCTGGTACTCTTTTGGGAACAAAAAGGCTGTCCTTATTGTAAACGTACTCACGATGTCAATTTACGCATTCCTAAAATTGTCAATCAGATCAAAGAGAATTTTGCTGTTGTTCAGATGAATTTGTGGGGTGACCGGGAAGTGACCGATTTTGACGGCGAAGTGACGACGGAAAAGAAATTGGCCCAAAAATATTCCGTCCGCTTTACGCCGACCTTGCAATTTTTCTCGAAAAGCCTGAAAGATCATAAGGGCAAAAGCGGCAAAGAAGCGGAATTAGTCCGGGTGCCGGGCTATTTTAAGCCGTTCCATTTTTTCATGTTGTTTAAATATGTCGGAACAAAAGCCTATGACAAAGAACCCAATTTTCAGCGCTTTCTGATAGCTGAGGGCAATGCACTTCGAGACAAAGGTGTCGATATGGAAAAACAACTTTGGTCTGATGAATTGCTATTCGACTAGCCGAATCGGGTAAAAATCGGGAAGGTTTCCAATAGCCAATTGGCGACTTCTACCAGATCGCCGGTGAAAATGGCCACGCCCGTTGCGATCAACAGAACACCGATGGTAATTTCGATCTTGCGCATATGGTGGCGAAATTTTCTCATAAAGGTCATGAACGGCTTGACCGCGAAGGCGGCAATCAGGAATGGAATACCCAGGCCTGCCGCGTACACGGTTAGCAGGGAGGTGCCGTACAAGGCCGAATCTCCAGACGCAGCAACCATCAGGACCGATGCCAGTATCGGCCCGACACAGGGCGTCCAACCAAAGGCGAACGCCAAACCTAAGATAAAGGATCCGATCAAACCTGCCGGCTTATTTTCCAAATGGAAGCGTTTTTCGAAATTGATAAAGCCGATACGAAAGGCGCCCATATAGTGCAACCCGAAGATAACAATAACCACACCCGCGATTTGGCCGAGGAGAATGGCGTTTTGGGCGACCAATCCGCTAAGGGCCGTCGCAGTCGCGCCGAATATGATGAAAACCGTGGAGAACCCCAGCACGAAAGCGATGGCGGAAATGAACACGCGGCGGGCGAGGGCATTGTCAATACCGGCTTCCGCCGTTAACTGGTCCAGCGATGCACCCCCTAAAAAGCTGATATAGGCCGGTATCAGCGGCAGCACACAAGGTGAGGCAAAGCTCAGGAGACCGGCGACTAGGGCGCCAAAATAAGTAATCTGTGTAAGTTCCATAATTTATGGCTTCTGTGCGGTTGCAATCCTAAGCGCCTTTGATCTTTACGGCCCTGTTCTCCGGCAGTTTGATCACCTTTTTGCGTTTGATGTAGTTGCTGACCAGATCATAGACGGGCGGGCCTTCAGTATTGGGATTAACTGACGCCCAGCCGCCGACGACATAGTTTTTGTCGGCTTCAATAGGTTCGCCTGTGGATAACAGGGTCATGTTAGAAACCCGTTTGCCGATTTTCTGTCTGATTTCAAAGGTATAGCCCATACCGCCAACCCGTACCATATCACCGCCCTGTTGGAAGTAAGGATCAGGATTGAACAAATTATCGCCCACATCCTCCAAAATATCTTTCAGCAATTTTCCCGACATTTCCAAGCGGTAGGTTTTCGGATAGGTAATAGCGGTCTGGGAATAAACTTCCTCCACTCGAATGTCCTGGCCCGGCAACAGCGTTGCCCCCCACCGGAAACCGGGTGAAAGAGAAATTTGGGTGTCACGTTCCTCAATGATTGCCTGGCAAATTAAATCGTCGAAGGTGCCGTTGAAGTTGCCCCTTCGATACAGCAGGCTATCGGTCTTGCCGAGAACTTCGTTGACCTTTCTCTCATATGGCGCCCGAACCTTTTTTATGACCGCTGATATTTTGGGGTCTGGTTTTATGACATCCGAGAAAATTGGCATAAGTTTGTAATTGTATTTCACTACTTTCTTGTTTTTGATTTCGAGATCAAGGCGCCCGAGAAATTTGCCGTGAGAGCCGGTGGCAATCATCAGCGTGTTATTTACTTTGGTGACTATCGGAACTGCATCATGAGTATGGCCTTGCAGAATGACATCAATGCCGTCCACCCTGGACGCCAGCTTGCGATCCACGTCGAAACCGTTGTGGCTTGCCAGAACAACCAAATCGGCGCCGCCGTCTTTGACTTTTTTTATGCTTTCCCACATTTTATCTTCTTGAATTCCAAACGACCAAGTCGGCATTAGATAACGTGGGTTGGCAATGGGGGTATAAGGAAAGGCTTGGCCGATAATGCCTATTTTCACACCGCCTTTTTCGAAATAGGCAACATCGTTAAAAACGGGTTCTTCCCATTCATTGTCGATGACATTTGCGGCCAAAAAGGGAAATTTCAGTTTTCCGATCAGCTCTTTTACCCGTTCCGTGCCGTAGGTGAATTCCCAATGAGCGGTCATTAGATCAACCCCCATCTCGTTCATCACTTCGACCATATCCTCGCCCTTGGTCATCAAGGAAGAATAAGAACCTTGCCAGGTATCGCCGCAATCGACCAAGAGCGTCTTTCCGGAACGCTCTGCGCGGATGGCATTAATCAGGGTGGCCATATGGGCCAGGCCGCCGATACGGCCATATTCCTGGGATAGAGCCACATAGTCGTTGCTGGAAAAAGCATAGGCCTCCGGCGTGCCAGCCCTTATATTGAAGTATTTTAGGAATTGCGTACCCGTCAAATGGGGCGGCAGGCCGTGCACGGCGCCGACCCCGAAATTGGCCGTTGGTTCCCGGAAATAAAGCGGCATCAACTGGGCATGGCAATCGGCGAAGTTCAGCAGCGTTACCTGCCCAACAGCATCGAATTCAAGCAGTTTTTTCTGGCTGATCGATTGTTTGGCCGCAGCCAACGAAAGAGAATTTCCACTCATTAATGCGGCAGTAGTGGCTGTTACTTGAAGGAAATCGCGTCGTGTCAGCACGTTTTTCTACCTGTCATGCTGTAGAAACAAAAAGGGCAGCGACCTTATCAGAGACCGCTGCCCTTGACTTTTTAGTGTTAATTGCGAACCGCAGGCGTTTCCCAATTGAGGCCGCTGGAGCGCCATACCAGGTATAATTCCAGATTCGTATATTCTTCCGAGCCCCGCTTATAGGGTATGGCGCGGATGTTCTTATTGCATCCGATAAAACGGCGATGGACCGATCCCGGTTTTTGCCATTTCAAACGGTAAGTTGGGAAGCCGTTGATCATACCCATACTCAGAACATTGGATCGAGCCAGATTGCCTGCATTGTCTTCGTGACAATGTTTGCATGACATGTCCAAGAGACCAAGGCGCTGGCTGAAGAACTTCCTGCCCTTTTCAAAAAATGGGGCGGCGGGACCGCTGATATCAACGCTGACCGGCATGCCGCGCGATTGCAATTTAACGTACATCGCCATGCTTAGCATATTGCTAGATTCCCATTTCCATTTTTTAGCCTTCATGCGTTTGGTGCGTTCCATATTAATTTTAGCTTGCAGCGCAATCATTCGGCCNGAATTTNNGTCAAATTTGGGGTATTTGTTGGCAACGCCTTTCATGGATGTTTTGGCATCCTGATGGCAAGAGGCACAGGATTTCCCTGCTTCACCTTCGACTTTGCTCCACTGTTCCTCACCTGCATCGACCCAGACGAAAGCTGGGTTGGAAAAATCGTCATCCTGCATGTCGCGTGTCGTCGCCGTCATATAGACATAGCCGCTAGATTTTTCACCTACCTTATAATTTTTGTTACGAGGGTCCAGGGCCCTTTTTTCGGCCTCGTTCAATTTCTCGTTATCGCTCGCCCGGCAGACTTCGCTACTGGCGACCGATAAGGTGAACCCAATTGCTAGCAGCATCGCTATAGATAAAGGTTTCTTAATTTTCATAGCATGTTTCCTTCCGCTTACACCCTATCTAGTTAATTGACCGTAATACTTTTTGTAGTGGTCATTTTGGTTCCCTTATCATCCGTCCAGGTAAATTTGAACGTGCCGCTCTCCTCAACGCGGGCGTAGAAGGAGAAATAGGGATTGGCGGATATTGCAGGATGAAGATCGGCAGTAATAACCGGTTTACTGTTAAAGGAGACTTCCACTTTATTAATAATCATGCGTGGGATTTTTTTGCCCGTTTTTTTATTCTTACGCCGGCCAGTTTCCATTTTGTGGGGGACCAGGGTTTTGATTTGAATCACGTCGCCTTTTTTGGCGGATTTTTGAACTTTAACGCGGGGTTTTTTAGCCATTTTTCTTCCTCCTTCCCATCAACCGCCGCAGCCGCCGATGGTAACTTTAACTTTTCTAACGGCACGTTGGACGGAGCCGTCATTCATCACCGCCACAGCAACAACGTTCATGGTTTTGGCCATGCGCATGCGAGTTGATACTTCCGCCTTGCCCGACGCCGGTGACAGGTGGAACGATGCCACCTCCGGGCGGGGGTTCAATTCGGCGGCGATATGAATTGCCTTGACGTAGCTGGCCTTGGTCATCGGACTATCGACCGAGACGGTTATGGGAACCACGGCGCCATTTTCGGCAATTTCGGGCAATTTAATGGAAACTTTACCCGATCCGTAATTGGTTGAGCCGCTTAATTTATTTAGTAACGCCTTAGCGCTAGCCGGTGTTGCGGCAGTTTCAGTGGAAAGAAGCGATCCGGCTGTGGCAGCAACCGCCCCGAATCCAAATAATTTAAGGGCTTCTCTACGGTCCAAGGCCGTTTGTCCGTCCCGATTACTATTAATGGATTTAGTGAGTTTCGGCATATCTGATATCTCCAGATTTTCTGTAGTAAACTATTCTTTGAGCGTCAAAAGGTAGGCGACGATATCTTCAATATCCTGTGCTTTTAAGATAGTTTTTCCCTGCCATTTCTTTTGTACGCGATGAAAACCGGTCTTTTTGTAAAAAGACGGCATGATGGTGTCAGGATTTGAGACTTTTGGATCGATAAGACGCAATCTGATTTCAGCTTCACTCATTCGGCTGGCTACATCGCTGAGGGAAGGACCTATATTTCCGTGATCGGCCTGTTCGGGTACAGGCAGGATATGGCAAGCTAGACAATTGCCTCGTTTCCGATTGATGGCGGCTTTTCGACCCTGTTTGGGGTCACCCGGTTTGCCCGTAAGTGATTTAGGCACGCCGTCACCAACTTTGACTTTATTAAGATCAAAATCGGCGGCCTGGCCGTGTGTGGCAACCGCTAAAGCCAAACCAACGACGCATGCGAATCCAGCTAGAATTATTAATGTGGGTTTCAATTTCATAATAATGGGTCTCCTAAATCCCGCCGGTGATGAACATTCACTTGCTGATCAGCAGATAATTAATGACTCTGGAGCTAAATGTTCCCAGCTATATTTGTGGCGGTTTTTTTGCTGCCATCAAATTATTTTTGCGGTCGTTTTATTTGCCGCCATTTTATTTTTCTATTTAATTAACTTGCAACCTTAATGTGATCAGAAATTAATTCAACCCTCAATTTCGATATTATTTTACCTGGAGTGGTGAACGTAATATGAAAAAAACCTCATTTTTCTGCGATTAATTTATGAATATTATTATAAAAAATTAATATAGGTGATAAAAATACGCTTGAATTATTCATGATTAAAATTATTCTAAAGTAAGTAGGGGGTAAAAAATAATTTAACACTTCAGAAAATATCAAATAATATGAGATTATTATGACATTTATAAAATAAATATATAAAAATATAAATATTAATTAGTAAATATTTCATTTACTTACTTTATCTATTTTTGAGGCTGACATAGATGAGCTGGCCCCAGAAAATCGGACAGGGTGTTAAGGTGTATTCCACCGGATAGCGGAGGAGTACGAAGATAACGATACGACGACGGTTTATATCAGATTTCAAGGCTAAGGGTGCGCTTGGTGCGCTACTCGGTGATAGAACCATTCAGGAAATAGCGGCTCAGTATAAGGTGCATCCGAACTAAATATCGACTTGGAAGCGTCAAGCGATAGAGGGTCTTGGGGCGGTATTTTCCAAGGACACTGACAAAATACGACAAGCCGGAAATATTCAACACCGATCAGGGCAACCAGTTTACCGGCTTCAATTTTACTGCTGTCCTCAAGAAGGCCGAGATCACCATCTCCATGGGTGGCCGGGGACGGTGCATGGACAACATCTTTATCGAACGTCTGTAGCGCTCGCTTAAATACGAGGCTGTCTATCTGCATGAAATGACTGATGGCTTTGCCGCCGAGCGGGTTATTGATGGGTGGATAGACTTCTACAACACCGAGCGGCCTCATTCGTTTTTCGATGGGCAAACACCGGCGGAAGCCTACGGCGCCACGCA
>PBQI01000032.1 GCA_002725625.1 Rhodospirillaceae bacterium
CTTTCTCTTTGGTTTTTTGCATCGTAGGACCTGAGATCGGAACATTTTCGAAGCGGCTATTCTGACAGAAATCGGTATCTTTTGGCAAACGCTTGCCGGTCTATCTTTAACTCTGTGCCGCCGCTGGCAATTTCCCCTGGCGGATCCCCGAAATCCCTCCTCACCGGTCAATGATTATACAACTACGTTTTCTGCAATTTTTCATTGATGACCGTCATATTCTGACAAAATTCGCCGATTATCGACAATTTTCCGCTGACGGCAGGAACAGGACTTGCGATTCCGCTCCTATAGATACATATGAGGGTTCGAAACCGGATTATCCAGTGTAAACACCCTATCATATTAATTGGAAAAATATTCAAGCAAACGGGAATTTGAAATGTCAGACGGAAAAGTTAAGGAAAAACAGGAAGAAAAGCTTGAGTTCCAGGCGGAAGTCGCCAAGGTGCTCAACTTGGTCATTCACTCGCTCTATAGCAATAAGGAAATATTTCTGCGCGAGCTGATTTCCAATGCCTCCGACGCCTGCGACAAACTCAGATATTTGGCCCTGACAACGCCCGGGCTGCTGGACGAAGGCACCGATTTTAAAATCGATATTTCGACCAATAAGAAAGAAAGGTCGATTACCGTCGCCGACAACGGCATCGGCATGAACCGCGAAGAACTGATCGAAAATCTCGGCACCATCGCCCGCTCGGGTACGACAGCCTTCCTTGATAGCCTCTCCGGCGACGAACAAAAGGATGCCGCCCTGATCGGGCAATTCGGCGTCGGCTTCTATTCCTGTTTTTCGGTGGCGGAAAAAGTAGAGGTAATTACGCGTAAAGCAGGCGACGAAAAAGCCTGGGCCTGGACGTCCGACGGTGTCGGCGCCTTTTCAATTTCGGAAACAGAACGGGAAAACCAGGGCGCCACGGTCACCGTCTATCTAAAAAAGGAAGATAAAGAGTTCATCGAGGAAACGCGTATCCAAAATATCGTCAAGACTTATTCGGATCATATTTCCATCCCGATCATGCTGGCCGGCAAGGAAAAAGCATCGCAGATCAACGCCGGTTCCGCTCTCTGGACGCGCCAGAGAAAGGACATCACCGAAGAACAATATAAGGAATTCTACCACCATGTTGGCCATGTCTTCGATGATCCCTGGCTGACCCTGCACAACCGGGCTGAGGGTAAGATTGAATATACCAATTTGTTATTTATTCCGTCGTCGCCACCTTTTGACCTGATGAATCCTGAACGCAAGCATCGGGTGAAGCTCTACGTCAAACGCATCTTTATCACCGACGACTGCGAAGATCTCATGCCGAGTTATTTGCGCTTCGTGCGCGGCATTGTCGATTCCGAAGACCTCCCCCTCAATGTCAGCCGCGAAATGTTGCAGCACAATGTGGTGGTCACCCGCATTAAATCAGCCCTGGTCAAAAGGGTCTTCAGAGAATTGAAAAAGAAAGCCGAAAAAAAGCCGGAAGAGTACGACATCTTTTGGCAAAATTTCGGCGCCGTCCTCAAGGAAGGTCTCTATGAGGACCATTCGAGCCATGACAAGCTTCTTGAATTGGTACGCTTCCGCTCAACCGCGGGCACCGACGACCAACTGGTCAGCCTTGCCGAATATGTCGAGCGCATGAAGGATGGCCAGGAGGAAATATTCTATATCACCGGCGATTCACCGGAAACACTCCGCGCCAGTCCGCAGCTGGAAGGCTTCCAGGCACGAGGTGCCGAAGTGCTGCTTTTGACCGACCCCATTGATGAATTCTGGCTGCCTGCGGTAGCTGCCTATCAGGAGAAACGGTTTACTTCGGTCACCGCCAGCGGAATTGACCTGTCAAAAATCAAAAAGGAAACGAAAGAAGGCGACAAAGGCGCTGAGAAGAACGATGTTGACAACTGGGATGACGCGGCCGTCGCCAAACTGATCCTTGCCTTCAAAGAATCTCTTGGCGAAGCCGTTAAAGATGTCAGAGCGTCCGACCGACTCACCGAAAGCGCCGTTTGTCTAGTGGCCGCGGAGGGTGATATGGATCTCCATCTCCAGCGCATGTTGAAAATGCAGGGTCATATGGATATTCCCGCTACCGCACGGGTTCTCGAATTCAATCCGGGGCATTCGCTGATCAAGAAACTGACGGACTCGGTCGACAAGGCGGCCAAAAAACAGGATATTGCCGATGCCGCCCTGGTGCTGTTTGATCAGGCCCGTATTGTTGAAGGCGAAGCCATCGACGACCCGGCCTCTTTTTCCCAACGCTTGAATTGGTTGATGGAAAAAGGCCTAGCCGGATAAGATGCCAAATAAATGCCGAATTAACTGGCCGTCAGATCAAGCTTCTACCAGACGGGTTTTTTTGGGTTGTCTTCATTTCGCCGGCCATGCCTGCTGGATCGCCTATCGGCATCCTCAGGAAATTTAAGTTTCCGCTGCCGTTGGTCCGGTCTCCGCTTCATCTGGCCGTCAATGGCGGGGCCTGTTTCATCTAACATTTCCCATTCGGGTACGTACTCCGCATCCGGGTCTCTTTCGCCCAAATATTCCCAGATCGGCCGCAGTTTCTCGAGTATCTTGCGCTGGGCGGTCATAGCTTTGGCGGGGTCAATGTCACCGTTCTCCATGACGGCGTCTTCCAGATCGACCATGGCCAAGGCTGCTGGAATAATGTCTTCAGGCTTGAAGCCGTACCGCAGAAAATGAGTGCCGATATTGTTGACGATTTTGGATGCCATCAGCCAATCTTCGGAATCACTTTTGTTCAGACGGAATAAATATTTTTCATTGTTATGAAGTGTTTAGGTGCAGCTGCCCTTAAGCATCCGGGGCAGCAGATTTTCACTAAATTGAAGCAGGTTACGGCCTATTTTATCATTGGCGGCGGTATTGACCGCGTTGAAAAAAGGGCTGCGGATCAAGCACGTATACCATGCCCTTGTCCTGACCCTTATTAGAGAGAATCACCTTCGCCCTCATCACCCGAACGAAGCACGTCCGATGTTGAGATGGCTTCTGATGGATCGGCTTCCTCTATCTTGATGACACCGCTGTTCAAATCGATACCTTGATCCTGATGGGCAGCGCTCATGCCGTCAGCTTCCGGTTCAACGTGTAATAAGTCTTTAATTTTATCGAGAAATTTTTTCTCTTCGGCTTTGCTTTAGTCATTTTCTTCTCTAACCTGCTTCTAATGTATCCAAATTTCAACAAACTATGCCATAATCTTGGTTCGCTTCCAGTTGTGACTATTACCTAGAAATTGTGACCGTATTTTCCCGCCACTTTTTTTCATTAGGGTCTATATTGCATCTTTGACTTGGAAAGGTTTCAAGGTATGAACGGCAGCGAATCCGAAATTTTGTTCAATAATAGATCTATTTCGAGCTATTTTTCGGCGTCTCGAGGAAGTGCCGCGCCGGGTATGGGCATTGTCGTCGTCTCGGCCATCTTCGGCGTTACCGACGAAATGAAAAAAATTGCCGATGATTTGGCACTAGAAGGATATCCGACTGTGGTACCGGATATGTTTTGGCGCATTGATCCCGGGCCGCTGCCCAGCGACCCGGCGGGTTATCAGCAGGGTATTGCCCGGGTCAAAGATTACGACCGAGACGAAGGCCTCCAGTATGTGGTGGCGGCCACGGATTTTTTAAAGTTGCAGCCTAGTTGCAACGGCAGAATCGCCATTATGGGCTTTTGTTTCGGCGGGGCTTTTGCCTTATTGGGCGCCACCAGACTAGGCATCGACGCCAGTATATCCTTTCACGGCACTGATGTGGGGCGGCATTTGGACGAGTTTCCCAAAGCCACCTGTCCTCTCAGCTTCCATTATGGCGACAATGATGAGGTCGCCCCCATGTCCGAAGTCAACCGGATCATTGACGCCTGCGGCGAATTGGACAACGCAGAAATTTTCATCTATCCCGGCGCACAGCACGCCTATATGTTTCCTTCCCGGGGCGACATCTATGATCCTGGCGCTGCTAAATTATCCTGGCAGCGGGCGCTGGAGTTTCTAGATCGAGTTAGATCCTAGTCGAAGCGGGATTTGAATTCCGCCGGTATTTCTGCCGCTTTGATGCCTTCGGCCACGCTATCGTCAGCAACGGCCCAAGTGCGGATTTCATGCCCCACGACCACCACATCGCTCGCTACAGTTATGACATGCTTAACGACGAATGTTTTGTCCCGCCATTCCTCAACCCAGCTTTCAATTTCGATCTCATCGCCTTCGCGCGCCGGACCGACAAAGGTGGCTTGAACGTCAACCAACGGGAAACCGGCCAGATCGAATTCTTTCCAGACCTTGACCCAAGCCGCCCCCGATTCAAAGAACAGTTGCTGGGTTGCCCGGTCGAACCATTGAAAATAATTGGGATAGGAAATGAATTTTGTCGAATCGCAGTCGCTAAACAGGACCGTGGCTGTCTGTTTATTTTTTTTCATCGGCTTAACCTAATCTGTAAATCTGGCAATAACTTCTTCAGGCACTTGGGCGGCACGGATGCCGCTCGGCCGGGAGAGATCGCGCACCACCCAGGCGCGGACCTCCCGCCCCTCAATGACCACATCACCATCTTTGATCAGCCGATGCTCGACAATAAATATTTTGCCATTCCATTGGTTCACCCAGGTCTCGATCTTGACTACATCGTCTGATCGGGCTGGTGCCTTGAACTTGGAAGTGGCCTCGACGATTGGTACGCCGTCGATGTCGTATTCCTTGAACATTTTATGGAGCGGCAAGCCGACTGAAGAAAACAACTTCTGACAATTGCGGTCGAACCAGGTAAAATAATTAGGATAATTGACAATCCCTTGAGAATCGCACTCACCCAAATAAACTATTTTTTCGGTGCGGAGCTTTTTCATTGTGACGGCTTTCAAGTAATAAATTTAGTCAAATTTTCATTATACTTATAATATTATTTGGATTTAGGATAGTTGCGAAACGCTATTACGCATTAGATCCACACGGCTTGAAATTAATCAAAGTAAAAAAACGTTCGTAAAGCTAATATTTTAGATATAAAGTAAATTTGAATCGCAATCGTTTTTTTATTGGGGGGAAATGGAATGTTTGAAATATCACATCAGGGCAGTGTTTCTGTCCTGACATTAAGCCATCCACCGGCCAACGCCATTGGTCATGCCTGGCTGGTAGAGTTTGAAAACATCCTGGATCAGTTGGAGGGCAATGACCAGACCAGCATCCTGCATATTCGCAGCGACCAGAAAATTTTTTGTGCCGGCGCCGATTTAAAGGAATATCGGCAACGTATGGAAAGCGGGGAAAGCCCGGAGCAGTACAAAGCCTATCTGCAGAATTTTCACCGGCTGTTCGGCCGTCTAGAAAACTTGGCCAAGCTGACCGTCTCCGAAATCGGCGGTGCGGCATTGGGCGGCGGCTTTGAATTGGCTTTATCCTGCGATCTTCGTATCGCGGCCCATGAAGCTAAACTGGGTCTGCCGGAAGGACGGCTCGGTTTGATCCCGGGTGCTGGTGGTACGCAACGGATAACCCGACTGTGCGGACCGAGCGTCGCCAACCGGATAATTCTCGCCTGTGACATCGTCGACGGCAAAACGGCATTGGACCTGGGCATGGTGCAATGGGCAGTACCCAGGGCAGAACTAGCCGCGACCGCTGATGAACTTATCGACGGCTGGTCCGGCCTGTCATCGGCGGCAATTTTGGCTGCTAAAAAATGTATCGCTGCGGCACTGGATCCAGCCCAGAACGGCTTCGCCAAGGAGATCGAAGTCAGCCTCGATTTGGTTCAGGATCAGGATACCCAGAGCCGGGTGGCGGCTTTTTTTGAAAACAACTGATTAATTTAATTTTTATTTGGAGATGTGACGTGAATTTGAAAGGTAGTACAGCGGTCGTGACCGGGGGCGCCTCGGGTATCGGTAATGCGATTTTAAAGAAAGTGGCGGCAGCGGGCGCCAAAGTTGTCTGCGCCGATATCGATGAAGCTGCAGGCGTCAAAGCGGCTGAGGAGATCAAAGGCTCCGGCGGCGAAGCCATTTTTATCAGGCTGGACATCACTAACGGTCAGGCCATCAAAGATTTTGCCGCTCAGGTGATTGAGCAGACCGGCGGTATCAGCATGCTGATCAACGCCGCCGGCGGCGGCGGCATTGAGCCCTTTGCCACAAGCGATCCCGACGAATTTGATTGGAATGTCTCATTGAACTACACCGGTCCGGTCAAGCTCACCCATGCGCTGCTCGACAGCATCACCGAATCCGGCAACGGTAATATTGTATATATTTCGTCCGATGCCGGTCGGGTCGGCAGTTCCGGTGAAAGCGTTTATGCTGGCGGCAAAGGCGGCATCATCGCCTTCACCAAATCGTTGGCGCGGGAAGTCGCCCGGGCCCAGGTTAACGTCAATTGCGTTTCACCCGGTCCCACCGATACGCCCCTCCTGCGCACCCGCCCGGAAAAACTGGTGGAAGCCTTTGAAAAAGCGATCCCCTTCCGCCGTTTTGCCACGCCGGACGATATCGCCAATGCGGTGCTGTTTTTCACCGCCCCGGAATCATCCTACATCACAGGCCAGGTGCTGAGCGTCAGCGGCGGCCTCACCATGTCTGACTAAGCGAACAAATACATTTGACCCGAGAGGATAGAGAACATGTACAAAATACCCCTTTCCGATATTCAACCTGAACATTTTCTGTGGGAAGTAGAAGACCGTGTCGCCACCATCACCCTTAACCGGCCCGAACGCAAAAATCCACTTACTTTCGAAAGCTACTCTGAACTGCGCGATTTGTTCATCAAGCTGCAATATGTTGATGAAGTTAAAGCGGTGGTCTTTACCGGCGCGGGCGGCAATTTCTGCACCGGCGGTGACGTCCATGAAATCATCGGCCCGTTGACTAAAATGGACATGAACGGTCTGCTGGAATTTACCCGTATGACCGGTGATTTGGTTAAAGCCATGCGCAAATGCCCGCAGCCGATCATCTGCGCAATTGACGGTATCGCCGCCGGCGCCGGAGCCATTATTTCCATGGCGTCCGACCTCCGCTACGGCACGCCGGAAAGCATGGTCGGCTTCCTGTTCGTCCGGGTTGGCCTAGCAGGCTGTGACATGGGCGCTTGCGCCATGCTGCCGCGCATCATCGGCCACGGTCGGGCCTCTGAACTGCTTTACACCGGCCGCATGATGACGTCGGAAGAAGCCGATAAATGGGGCTACTATAACCAAGTGATCGAACCCGACGAATTGCTAGCCCATGCTCAGAGACAGGCCCATCGTCTAGCCCACGGCCCAACCTTTGCCCACGCCATGACCAAAAAGACCCTGCATCAGGAATGGAACATGGGTGTCGACGAAGCCATCGAAGCAGAAGCCCAGGCGCAAGCCATCTGCATGCAGACACAGGACTTCACCCGCGCTTTTGACGCCTTTGTGGCCAAAGAAAAACCCCAGTTCGAAGGTGATTGACCTGAAATATTTCCATTTTTTGATGAATATTTAAGGGGGGAGCTAAGTGGCTCCCCTTTTTTTTCGGCAAACGGTGCAACATATTTTTTACAAATTTTAGGATTACCGAAAAATCCAAATGGTTATGAACTATCCTCTCCAAGCATGGAAATATGAGGGCAAGGTGCCAAATAGTGGCAGTGCAGATGAAAAACGCCGGAATAAAAGGATGAAAGTATCCAATTCGGCGCAGGCGATCGTTAGTGATGAGGCGCAGGACGTGCAAATTGGGGACGTATCAGCCGGTAACGCTTCCATCGGATTTGATCACAATCTAGCAGCCGACGATATGGTGGAACTGCTTATTGATGACGTCGGCGAACTAAACGCCCAGGTATCCCGATCCCTCGATGACGGCGTCGCCTTACGGATTGTTGTTATCGATGATGAGGAAGAAGATATGCTGCTGGCGGATCTGGAAAGAGTCGACTTCGACATCAGAAGCGAAGAATTTTAATTCTTTGGTTAATTCCGCCTGACAGAACGGATGGAATTCGCTATCAGTGGTTCTCTTGTAGTTGCCGTTTTAGACGAGCGTGCTGAACTGGAAGGGACACACGATGGTGGAGAAACCTGTGGCCGAAATAGCCGAACTCATTGCTGATCTTAAGAACAACTACGACGTCGAATACTGGGGCGCGTTGCTGGACGAGTTTGAACACCGGGTGGCCGGCCTTCACAAATCCATCGACGGTGCTAAATACACCGAATGGGGCCTCCTGGCTCTCCAAGCATTGCAAGGCGACAATCAGGCGCAGAGTCTTCTGAACGGCATGCCTCCGGCGGGCAGTGAGGAAAAAAAAATAATGGACGAAATAGCTTTGCTTTATCTCGTCCAGCCGGTTCTCCGCCACTATCTCTTCCGCGCCACCAACCGCCGTCAGGAACAGGGCCCGCCGGGACACCAGTAGCTGTTTCCGAACATGACGTTTTAGATTTTTCACTCGATGTAAATATAATTTAATTCCTGACTGGCCCAAGTTAGCTTTAGAGGGGGATCAATGAGCACAGCTGAAATTATTACCCAGATAATCGGACCAATTTATTGATGCGACCAAGCTGACGTCTTCCAAACCCAGCTCCATCGGCAAGCGGACCAAAGATTTCATTATCGGGCCGCGCCACCATCTATGGATGTATGATTCTGGCTATTTGGTCCGATTGCTTGAAAAGCATGGCTTCACGGACGTTGAATCCCTCCCAGCTGGTAAAACAAATATTTGTGATCCGGGGGCGCTTAATCTACGCGAAAGAGAAGAAGAATCCGTCTAGATGGAAGCCCGGTTACCCTGAAACCTGGCGGTTAATTTTTGGCCTCAGTCGGCGAAGGGAAATCGGAGTTTCCGTAGGGCTATCTGTAACGCCGGATGGTAGGTTCTCCGATTTTAATCTGCCCCGATTATGCATATCGAAAGTCATCGCTACGACTTTGTTGACGAACTCATCCGTAATTTTGCGGATCACCGGCGGGTCATTAATAAACTCAGCAGAAAATATTATGGCCGTAATTTTCTGCTGATGCAGCGCGTACTGTAAATCGTAGGCCTGATTTTCGGATTGAGGCGAAACTTCCGGTGAAAAACCATCCCGGAGCCCGGGATTTCTTCTATTTTCAAACAATTGAGCCAGAGCCTAGCCGCTAGTTTAAAAATCGAAAGTCATTTTATATTTCCTGTCGAAGTTTGCTTCCCATTTTAAACAGCAATTGGCAGAGTAGTCAGTTTTTTCCGGTTGATTGATGTTTTTTACCCTGCGTCATCTGATGTACTCGGGAACCGAAATTCTTGACTTAAATCAAAGAAAATATCTACATGATGCCACATAACATCTTACCGCCTGTGAATGGCGAGGATGTTTGCGGCATATTTACAGACGTTTTAATGAACAGACCATGTGACGCAAACTAATAAATTTTGAATCAAATTTGACGTGACACACTAAATTTAACACTGGGGTACCGATGAATAAGCTAGATTCCGCGCGGTCCAGCGACAAGCTGGCGGACCAGCCGCGACCCATGACCGGCAACGAAGCCATTGCCCGTGGCGCCTGGGAAGCTGGCGTCAAGGTGGCGGCCGCCTACCCAGGAACGCCGAGCACCGAAATTATGGAAAACATGGCGAGCTATCCCGCGGATGATGTGGTGGCCCAGTGGGCAACTAACGAAAAAGTATCAGTTGATACCGCCATAGGCGCCTCCCTGTCAGGCGTTCGGGCCATGGCGTCGATGAAACATGTTGGGATGAACGTGGCGGCCGATTCCGTCATGTCGGTAACCTATATCGGCGTCCATGCCGGTTTGGTCATTGTCGTCTGCGACGATCCGGGCCTGCATAGTTCCCAGAACGAACAAGACACGCGTGTTTTCGCCCGCCTCTCAAACATTCCAGTGCTGGAACCGGCCGACGCTCAGGAAGCCCTGGAATATACCCGTCTGGCTTTTGATCTCAGCGAAACCTTCGATACGCCGGTTATCGTCCGGGCAACGACACGGCTTTCGCACACCAGAAGCCCGGTTGTGCTCGGCCCCCGGACGGAAGTGGCAGCCAAAGGCTGGGTCGACGATTCCAAGAAAACCGTCATGATCCCCGGTTATGCTCGCCTGCGCCATCCTCTGGTGGTCGAAAGGGTCGAAAAATTATCTGAGCATTTCTCCGATTCCCCCCTCAACCGGTGGGACAAAGGCGATACCAGTTACGGCATAATTACCCACGGAACCTGCTATCCGTACGTCAAAGAAGTCGTGCCCGACGCCAGTATCTTGAAAATGGCTGTTTCCTACCCGCTGCCCGAAAAACTGATCCGGAAATTTGCGGCAACCGTTGACCGGGTCATTGTCGTCGAAGAACTGGAACCGGTTTTGGAGACAGAAGTCCGCGCCATGGGTATCGAAGCCGAAGGCAAAGCCTTTTTCCCGCGGGTCGGCGAATTGGCACCGGAGGTTGTACGCGAAGGCTTGGCCAAGGCAGGGCTCATTGAGGCCCCACCCGCTGCCCATGACTGGGAAGTGGAGCCGATTATGCGGCCGCCCGTGCTATGCGCCGGCTGCCCGCACACCACCAGCTACATGGCTCTGCGGGCGATTGACGCTTTGGTGCCGGGCGATATCGGCTGTTATACCCTGGCGGCAGTCGAGCCCTTAAAATCTATCGATGCCACAGTCTGCATGGGCGCCAGCATCGGCAACGCCATCGGTATGGCCAAGGCCAATACCACTGATCGGCCCGTGGTCGCTACCATTGGCGATTCCACTTTTCTACATTCCGGTATTCCGCCCCTGATCGACGCCGTTTACAACGACGCCAATATCACCGTCGTCATCCTGGACAACAAGATCACCGCCATGACCGGTGGCCAGGATCATCCTGGAACGGGCAAGACGCTGCGCGGCGAAGAGACCCACGAGGTCAACTACGAGGAGCTCTGCAATTCAATCGGCGTCAAATGGGTCAAAATTGTCGATTCCTACGATACCGGCGTTCTCTTCCAGACGCTTCGGGAAGCCACCGATTTCAAGGGCGTTTCCGTTCTGATTGCACAACGGCCGTGTGTGCTCGATCCAGTCAAAATTAAGGGGCCAACCCTGATCGTCAATCCGGCCACCTGCACCGCCTGTCAGGTCTGCATGAATTTAGGCTGCCCGGCGATAACCTGGATCGATGAGTTGTTTGAAGACAAACATAAAGTCAAAATCAACCCGGTCTCCTGCATCGGCTGTACGCTGTGCGCTCAGATTTGTCCGTCGGATTGTATCCAGCCTTTAACGCCTCAGGCGGAAACCACAGCGGTATAGTGAGTATCAGAAAATGAACAAACAATCGGTTCAGGACGCCAAGCCTAATAAAGGCGCCAAAAGCAAAAAAGCCAAAGGGAACCAAACTAAGGCGACCAAAAATGTCTTAATTGTCGGTGTCGGCGGTCAGGGTGTCATCATGATCTCTAAGGTGCTGGCGCTGCTGTGTCAAACCCAGGGATATCAAGTGAAGCAAAGTGAAGTCCACGGCATGGCCAAACGGGGCGGTGGCGTGTTTAGCCATGTCCGCTTCGGTGAGGAAGTCTGGTCCCCGACCATTCCGATGGGTGAAGCGGATATCCTTATCGCTTTGGAATGGGCGGAAGGTTTGCGCTGGTTGCCTTTCCTGAAACCGGACACCGGCATTTTCATCGCCGATACCCAGCAGATCGTGCCGCCTTTTGCCTGCCTCAATCGGAAGGTTGGCGCACAGACTGCTTATGCCACGGAAACACCCAAGGAGATTTTGAGTAAGGTCGCCGACGGCTACGCCCTGGATGCCGGCGGGTTTGCAGAGGAACTGGGCAACGCCAGAGCTGCCAATACCATTCTATTGGGGGCGCTTTCTGCCAGCCTTGATTTCGAAAATGAAGACTGGCTCAAAATTATCGCCAAGTTCGTTCCCAAGGGATCGAAAGAAATCAACGAGCGGGCGTTCAAGAAAGGTAGCGACTGGATTAAAAAAGTCCGCGCTAATCCCGAAGAAATGCTTCTGGATGCGCCCCAACCGGTCATACCCGTGATGCCGGAAGGTGATGTTGAAATTAGCCTGGATATCATCGAAGAATGGTGCAAGAGCTGCGATATTTGCGTCCGCCTTTGTCCGGAACGCTGCCTGGAGTTCAATGAACTGCAGATTGTCCGGCTGAAAGACGCCGACGCCTGCACCGGTTGCCGGCTGTGCGAGTGGCTTTGTCCCGATTTCGCCATCACCGTCAATCGAACACCCGTAAGTGACAATAAGGAATCTGCTTAAATGTCGGAAAATACTGAGCATCTGCACGGTAATCATGCCTGCGCCCTGGCCGCCGTCGCTGCCGGGTGCCGCTTTTTTGCCGGCTATCCCATTACGCCATCCTCGGAAGTAGCAGAACGCATGTCCCGCGAACTGCCCAAAGTGGACGGCACTTTCATTCAAATGGAAGACGAAATCGGTTCTTTGGCGGCAGTCATCGGCGCCTCGGTCGGCGGCGTCAAATCCATGACCGCCACCTCCGGTCCCGGCTTTTCGCTGAAGCAGGAAAATCTCGGCTACGCCTCACTGGCCGAAGTGCCCTGTGTTATCGTCAACGTTATGCGGGGCGGCCCCTCGACTGGCATGCCGACGCGCCCGGCCCAGTCAGACGTCATGCAGTCCCGCTGGGGCAGCCATGGCGATCATCCGGTCATCGTCGTAACGCCGGATTCGGTGCAGGAGATTTATTCAGAAACTATCCGCTCTTTTGATCTTTCGGAAAAGTTCCGGGTGCCGGTGGTTTTGATGTTCGATCAAGTAATCGGACACCTTCTTGAAACCGTCGAACTCGCCGATCCCAAGAAACTCAAGACCGCCGAACGTAAGTTGGCTAGGGGCAACAAAGACAATTACGAGCCCTACGCCATCACCAAGGATGCGGTGCCGCCCATGGCCCGACCGGGCGATGGTATGCGGATACATACAACCGGACTTACCCATGCTGAAAACGGCTATCCCACCCAGGATACGGAAACGGTTATCCGCAATATGGGCCGGCTCCTGAACAAACTCGAAATCAACAAGAAAGAGATCGAAAAATTCGAATGTATCGATACGGATGACGCTGAATATTTGATCATCGCCATCGGCATCAGCGCCCGAGCGGCACGGCGCGCTGTAAAAATTTTGCGCGACAAAGGTGTCAAAGCTGGCCTGTTCCGGCCCATCACCCTCTGGCCGTTCCCAGAAGAAGCCTATCAGGCAACCGCCGCAAAANCCAAAGCTGCGGTCGTTCCGGAAATGAATGCNGGCCAGCTAGTCCTGGAAATCGACCGGTTGAGCCCCNATGCCTGCCGGGTCGAAGGAATAAACAAAATNGATGGCGAGCCCATAACTCCCGAAGAGATCGTNANCAGAATCAAGGAGCTGGCCAAAAAATGAACAAGATCGCCCCAGAAAATTACGCCGGCAACGAAGCCACACCTCCCGGTGATTTCGAAATCAAGGATTACCTCCGTCTCGATTTAATGCCTCACTTCATGTGCCCCGGCTGCGGCCACGGCATCGCGCTCCGGGCGCTCCTCTGGGCCATTCATGAACTGGGCATTGAAAAGGACAATCTAGCCATCGTTTCCGGCATCGGCTGTTCCGGCCGGGTCGGCGCCTATATCGATGCCAGCACCGTCCATTTCACCCATGGCCGCCCTCTAGCCTTGGCGACGGGTTTGAAACTGGCCCGGCCGGAACTGGAGGTCATCGTCATTTCCGGTGATGGTGATTGCCTGGCCATCGGCGGAAATCATCTGATTCATGCCTGCCGTCGTAACCTGGATATTACGTGCCTGATGCTCAACAACGAAGTTTATGGCATGACCGGCGGTCAGGTTTCGCCGACCACCTCGGAATCCATGCTGACCACCACGACCACGACCGGCAACATGGAATCCGCCTTCGACGCATGTAAGCTGGCCGAAGCAGCTGGCGCCGGACTGGTGGGTCGAGAAGTGACCCTGCAGGTGCCGACCTTGAAGAATCTCATCAAGGAAGGCATCGCCTACGACGGCTTTTCTTTCCTCGAAATCATTTCCGATTGCACCGAAGTCTATGGCCGCAAAAACGATCTTGGCGAAAGCCCGGAAATGATCCTCAAACAAAAAAGTGACCTCAGACCGGAGGCCTTATATGATACGGTCGATCAACCTTTCCGGCCCAATAAGATGGAAACCGGTGTGCTGGCCCGCAGTGACCGGCCCGAGTACGGTGCCGCCTACCGGGCTCATGCGGGGCAAAATAGAGGGGGAGACAAATAATGGAATTAACCGAAGTACGTTTCGCCGGTTCTGGCGGTCAAGGTCTGATCCTCTCGGCCCGCATGCTGTTTCGCGCCCTCTCGATCGAAGGCAAGACAGCAGCACGGTCCCAGGGTTATGAACCGACATCGCGCGGCGGCTTTTGTTTTTCCGACGTGGTGGCCGGCCAGGGAGATCTGGATTACCCCCTCTCCACCAGCCTGGATTACCTGTTGGCGCTTGATCAGGTTGGTGTAGCACCATCTCAACATCTTCTGAAAAAGGGCGCCCTGGTGATTGCTGATGGACGGCTGACGCCGGAACCGCCGACTAAAAATGTTGATCTTTACCGGGCGCCACTGACCGATCAGGCGATTGCTATTGGCAGTATCCGCGTTGCCAATATCATTGGTCTGGGCCTGATGTGCGGCCTAGGTGGCATTTGCGCTAAAGAAGCGCTGGCTAAAGCAATCGCCAGCGAGACACCCAAAAATTTCCTCGAACTCAATTTGGAAGCTCTGGACGTCGGTTTTGCCACCGTCGACGAACTCAAAGCTGCATAAAAATTTATCATGAAAGAAACAATAATTCCGGTGACGGGTTTTGCCCAAAACTGCACCTTGATCTGGTGTGAGGAAACCGTGCAAGGCGCTGTTATCGACCCAGGCGGCGACATTGAAAAAATTCTGGCCGCGGTCGAACAGCATGAGGTGATGGTGGCAAAAATCCTCATCACCCATGGTCATATCGATCATGCCGGCGGCGCAGCGGCTCTGGCGGAAAAGCTTGGGTGCCCCATTGAAGGGCCGCACAAGGAAGATGCATTCCTGGTGACCGATCTGGTACAGCAGGGGGCTCAATTCGGTCTAGTGGATGTCCAGAATTTTGAACCGACCCGCTGGTTCGACCAAGGCGATACGGTAAGTTTCGGTAACATTACACTCGACGTCATCCACTGCCCCGGTCACACGCCGGGTCACGTGGTCTTCTTTCATAAGGACGAAAATATCGCCATCGTCGGTGACGTCTTATTTCAAGGTTCTATTGGCCGGACCGATTTCCCCGGGGGCGATCACCCGACTCTGATCCGGTCTATTAAGGAGCGCCTCTGGCCACTGGGCAATGATGTCACCTTCATTCCCGGTCACGGGCCCCACTCCACTTTCGGGATAGAACGTCAAACTAACCCCTTCGTTGGTGATCACGCGGTTTAACTCGGGCGTGAAATTAGCTAAGAATTTGGTAGGAAATAACTGGAGACACCAATTATGGAATGGCGCGAAAAATATAGTGTTGGTCACAGCGAAATGGACGACGACCACAAACAGATATTCGCCATGGTGGACAGCTTTTCCGCCTCGCTTCTAGCGGGTGACGGGCCGGATCGTCTTAACACGGTTTTTGATGAACTACTGAATTACATGGATGTTCACTTCATCCACGAAGTGGGTCATATGAAGGAGATCGGTTATCCCGATCTATTTGACCATGTAACCATGCATGAAAAAATGGTTGAAAAATTGCGCCGCCTCTACGATCAGCACAAACTAGACGACGCGTCGTCGGTGGTGGCGGAGGATATGGCGGAGTTCCTGGAAAACTGGTGGTACGCCCATATTCTCACCGAAGATATGAGTTACAAGGAATTTGCCGAAAGTCGCTGAACTCCCGAGGGCAAAAAGCGGTCGGTCATCCTTTAAATGCCCGATCCCGCAATGTTAATTGCGCCACTATTTCTTGGATTTTTTACCACTCGATTTTGTAACCAGTTCATTCGCGACGTCGGCAATACCGCCATCTACGCTCATATCCAATTCCTCGCCAATTTTTTTTGGCAGGCATCTGCACTGCCATATCCATGATGCCTTGAGGATGGTGTTTAGGTTCTGGTCTGTTTTAACGCGGTTGATCATATCTAAAAGCCTTTTCATTCATTTGAATTTTAGTAAAGTTAATTTACTTTTTTGTTATTTGCAAATTAGTCAAGTATCTTTATTAAAAAGGCCTTATGACTGCAATATTACCCGACCATATCGGTTGGCAGCTTTGGCAGGCCAGCCGCAAATGGACGGAGACTTTTGTCTCCCGGCTTCAGGTATCCGGCTATCCGGAGATCACCTTCGCGCTGGCCAATGTGCTTGGGAATCTCGACCGCCGCGCCGGCGTTCGGCAAACACTCATCGCGGAAAGGTGCGGTCTGACCAAACAGGCAGTGGGACAATTTCTGGCCAATTTAGAGAATGCGGAACTAGTAGAACGAATCTCCGACCCGGAGGATGGCCGTGCCCAATTGGTACGCTATACGACGCGGGGTGAAAAATTTCTGGAAATAGCTGACCGCATCAAGAAAGAGATTGAGTCTGAATATGCGGAGGTTATCGGCCAGCGGAACATGACGTTGTTAAAACAGATGACAGCGCAGCTGGCGGCAAGGGGCTGATAGTCATGACAATAGAAATTACGCCGACCATCGCCATCGATGAGGATGAAATAGAAGAGAAATTTATCCGTGCGCATGGTCCGGGCGGACAAAACGTCAACAAGATTGAGACTGCTGTCCAATTGCGTTTCGACGCCGTCCATTGCCCGGCCCTGACACGGCCGGTGTTTCACCGGCTGAAAAAAATCGCCGGCCAACGGATGACCAGCGAAGGCAAAATTGTCCTGACCGCCAGCCGGTTCCGCAGCCAGGAGCGGAACCGCAAGGATGCGCTCGGTAGATTAGTCGAAATGATCCGCCAGGCGGCAATCCCCCCGAGAATCCGCCGCGCCACCAAACCGAGCCGGGCGGCCAAACAAAAACGCCTGGACTCCAAGCGTCAACGAAGCAGCGTCAAAAATACCCGGGGGAGAGTTAACCCAATGAAATCAGTAGACTACTAACGATCGGCTGTTGATTTGGTTTGTTGCAATTCCGGAAATTCGTTGGAAGGGTATAGTTCCAGGCATTGGTCGAATAATAGAGAAGGTGTAAATTTACCGATGAAGCCCCGCAACGATTGCTGATCCGAGTTGATCCGGTAATAAGGCACTTTATCTTCATCATTACCTTCTGCTTGGTATTTTGCCCTTATTTCCTCGCCTAGGATCACCTGCTTGCTGATCAAGCCGCCGATCAGTTTGTGGCTCATAAAACATCCCCAAAGAGATTTGTTCGGCGAATCAGCCTGCTTGAGAATCAGGGTCAGCAGGATGTAGCCTGGCTCAACGCCGGGGGCACCGTAGTAATCGCCGATATTTTTAAGACGTTGGGCGTTGAAATAAATTTTACCGCCGACTTCCGATGCAAAGGCTCTTGCCTTAATCCAGCGTACTGGCCGTATTTTTTCACCCCGGTCGTAGGCGCCGCCGATGACGTTGATGATATGCTGGTCCTGGCTCTTCTTAAGAGAGAGGTACCAGCGTGGCGAGGTTTTTTTAGAGGCCCAAGTGCCCAAAATCCGTGAGTCATAGGTTACCTGTCCCGGCTCCGAAAGGGCGAATTTGGATTCCACCGGCGCGCTGCAGGCGGCCAGCAGTCCGCCAGCGGCGAGAATTATGAAACGGAATTCGGTCAATTTGTGGCCCATACTATTTACCAATTCATTTGCTTCACTTGTATCATCACGTTTTGTCATCATACGCTTCAGGCGAAATTAAGGCGGCGGTGACTGCCTTTCTTAGATCGTCGGGCATATCCATAGCTTTTCTGGCTTCGGTATCGAAAAATACTTCGACTGATTCCTGACTGGCGCACAGTACCCCGGTGTCGGCGTTGTACAGCCGTTGTTCGTAGGTAACACTTCGATTGCCGACTTTGGTCCAGGCGCCTTTAATCAATAACATGGAACCGGACGTTATCTCGTGATGAAAGTTCACCGAAATATTGGCAATTACCAGACCGAGCCCTTTGGCGTTTTGTTCGGGAATGTTGACGCCTGCCAGATTCCACATATGAAAGCCGCAATCATCAAAACATTGGACATAAAATCGCACATTCATATGGCCGTAGTGATCACAATATTGCGGTAGAACAACGCTGCGGTATAGGTCTGTCCATTCGGCCATTAGGAAAATCCTTAAATATGATTCAAAACTAAGTCTATCCGGGCCTGATCATGCCTTCGGTAACTAAATTGATAAATATACTTATAAAAAAATCCAGCAAGACCAAACCGACGGCCAGCATGGTCGTTATCGCCAGCACCGTTTTGGTGATATACCATGTGTACAACATAACCATGGCCAGCAGAGCGGCGCCGAAAAAGGCCATATTACCGGCGCTGATGACACCCATTTCAGCGACGATGGCAAAAGGCAGATAGGCCAGATTCTGTATGACCGACGCCCAATTGTAGACGACGATATAACCGATAAATTTCTCACCCCGGTCGATGCCTTCGGCTATATAAAACATAAGAAGAGGAAAGGTCAGCCAGGCAATAACGTAGGATATGCTCTGTACCGAGGCAAAGCGTAGAAAAGACACTTCGATCTGGCTCTGACCAAAGCGGATGATCAGCAGCAGAGCAAATAAAGGCGCCACCAAGGCGGCCGCATAAAAACTTCGCCAGAAACCGTCGACCGTTCGATTAAAATAGGCCATGCCTCTCGGATCGGCCCGGGCCAGCCGATAGGCCCCATAAAGCGATGACATCATTTCGCGCGAACTGATCATGGTTGTCTCAGGTTACTCGATTAAGGGGCGTCAGAAGGCGATGAAACTTGGCTGAAATAGCTTTCAAGCACAGTCAGGTAAATGGCAGTCAGGGTATTGATATCGGCAACAGCGATGCATTCATCGGCCTTGTGCATGGTTTGTCCGACCAGACCGAACTCGGCCACCGGGCAGTAGTCTTTGATAAAGCGAGCATCGGACGTGCCACCGGACGTGCTCAGTTCAGGCCGCCGACCGGTAACGGATTCCACCGCGTCTGCAATGGCGTTACTGAGAGGACCTGGCGGCGTCAGGAAAGATTCGCCGGAGACGCAAATTTCCAGCTCATAGTCACCGCCGATATTGTCCAGTCTGTGGCGCAGCCAGGTTTCGACACTTTCCGCGCTGTGCAAATCGTTGAAGCGTACATTGAAACCGGCGGTCGCTTTGGCGGGAATGATGTTAGTCGCCGGATTGCCGATATCAATGGTCGATATCTGTATGGTCGAGGCCTGAAAATGATCGCTGCCGTCATCCAGGGCTTCATCGGTAATGGCCGCCAGCATGGCCACCACGCGGTGGGCCGGATTGTCGGCCAGATGTGGGTAGGCCGTGTGGCCCTGCACGCCCTTGACCGTCAGCGTCCCGTTGAGGCTTCCCCGGCGGCCGATTTTGATCATGTCCCCAAGTTGTTCCGGATTGGTCGGTTCACCCACCAGACAGGCGTCAAGAACCTCGCCCTGTTCCCGGGTCCATTGCAACAGCTTGTTGGTACCGTTAATGGAAGGACCTTCCTCGTCGCCGGTGATCAGGAGGCTGATAGACCCGCCGATTTTGCCGATTTTGCCGTCCAGGTACTGACCGGCGGCGGCGGCAAAGCAGGCGATGGCGGACTTCATGTCCACCGCACCCCGGCCATAGAGAACGCCGTCTTTGATCTCGGCGCCGAAGGGGTCTTCAGACCAAGCGGTTTCTTCCCCCACGGGAACGACATCGGTGTGGCCGGCGAAACAAAAATTCGGACCGCTGTCGCCGATGCGGGCGTAAAGATTATCGATATCGGATGTGCCCTCGGCGGTGAACACCTGACGGTGGCAGGTGAACCCAATTCCCTCCAGTGCTTTCTGCAGCACGGCCAGCGCGCCACCATCTTCCGGTGTCACGCTCTGGCAGCGGATCAAGTCCCGCGACAGCTCTATAGGGTCCAGCGCCAAGGTCATTGTATTATCAATCCCGCAATAGATCGTTGATGGAAGTTTTGGCGCGGGTCCTTTCATCGACCCGTTTGACGATGACGGCGCAATAGAGGCTCGGTCCCGGTCTGCCATTGGGTAAATTCTTACCTGGCAACGATCCCGGCACCACCACCGAATAGGCGGGCACGCGGCCCATGAAAATCTCGCCGGTGGCGCGGTCAACTATCTTGGTTGAAGCGCCGATAAAAACGCCCATGGAGAGGACTGCGCCTGTTTCAACGATGACGCCCTCGGCCACTTCGGACCTGGCGCCGACGAAACAATTGTCTTCTATGATCACGGGGCCGGCCTGCAAGGGTTCCAGGACGCCGCCGATGCCGGCGCCGCCGGAAATGTGACAATCTTTGCCGATCTGAGCACAGGAGCCCACTGTGGCCCAGGTGTCGATCATGGTTCCGGAATTCACATAGGCGCCCAGGTTAACGAATGACGGCATCAACACGACGCCTGGTGCAATATAGGCCGAACGGCGGACGATGCAGTTGGGGACGGCCCGGAAGCCGGCTGCGGTGAATTCCTTTTCCGTCCAGCCAGAAAATTTGGATGGCACTTTGTCCCACCAGTTGCCGTCGCCCGGACTGTTGTTGACGGCTTCCATATCATTAAGTCGGAAGCTCAGCAGAACGGCCTTCTTAAGCCATTGATTGACGTGCCATTCCCCTGATCCGTCGCCGGATTTCTCGGCTACGCGGGCCTGGCCCGAATCGAGCATGCCCAGGGCCGCCTCGACAGCCTCCTTGACCTCTCCGGTGGTGGCTGGGGTAATTTCGTCACGCGCCTCCCAGGCGGCGTCTACTTGTGAT
>PBQI01000033.1 GCA_002725625.1 Rhodospirillaceae bacterium
AACATATGTACATGATCCGTAGATCAAAACACCACCGATAATCTTCACGTCAAGTTCTTCGCACACTCGTCGGGTGATTTCTCTAACCCGTGTCCGAATAGCGCCTTCCAATTCCTTAAAGCGATATTTGGTAATCCAGAAAATATGATACCGATAGATTGAACGTGAAAACCCTGAAACGGTTGGCGAGATTGATAATTTTATTGAACATAATCGGATTTGATTTTAGGTGCAGAGAGGGCCCGGTGTCCAAATGAAAATTTGTCCGCAGCGTAATTATCTGGACGTGGGGCTTGAATTTGAGTAAATGGCTCTAATCGATAACAATTCTCAACTATAGCACCCGATGATTCTCAATCCATTGATCATAATCCCGTCCCAACTGAATGAGAAAGACGGGACCAATAACGGCAAACCCCTGCGGCAGTTGCGCGACGTCAATGGAGCATCGATGGTCGTGCAATCGTATCGGCGAGTCAAGGAATCCAAAATTGGCAGTGTGATAGTCGACTGCCTTGGCGACGAGATCGCGGAGGAACTGGGCAGGGAAGGCGCCTACACGGTCAGAACCGATCCGGAAGAGTTACTTAAAAATCACAATTATCGTACTGAATCGGGCGCCGAACGCCTAGCCGCGACCGTCAACCGGTTCGACCGCTTTTATACCCATGACATCGTCATCAATGTTCATGAAGATATGCCCGCTCTGGAACCCAAATATATCCGGGCATTAATGTATGCTCTGGCCAGCGATGACGTGGGCATCGCCACCATGGTCTGCCCGTTGACGAATAAAGATTTGGATGATCGCAGCATTGTGAAAACGCGCGTTAGCTGGAACGAGCAGCGACGGGTATATGTTCTCAAGGGTAGCAAAGTGGGCACGGTCGATGATTTCAGCCGGGAGCCAGATAGGCTTGGTGCAGGCCCCCATTACCGCCATATTCCCATCTACGCCTATCGGCGCGCCCAGCTTGACCGTTTCGTCGATTCGCCGCCTTCCGAACGCGAACTGGAAGAGAAAATCGAAGCGCTCAGGGCGCTCGAAAAAGGCTTCCGTATCGATGTCTGCCTGGTCGACGCCGCCCCTTTCAAGGTGACCCGTGACCAAGATTTAGAAACGGCGCGCGAACTGCTGGATACGGGACTTTAGACAGCTACCGGTCAATTATTATCTTCCAGCCGCGGCTGGGCTGGGGCGGTTTCTAACTCATCAGCGCTGCCCCCTTCCCCTATTTCGATTTCGGTGATGCGCTCGCCTCGTTTGGTGACTTTGTCGGTGGATATCCGAATTTTACGCAGATCGTCATCGGCTTGGCCCATATGCGATTGCAGTTTGGCGACACGGTCGTCCAGTCGTTCCACATCCCGCAGCATTTTGACCACCTCAGACTGAATAACATCGGCCTGTTCGCGCATGCGCACGTCTTTCAGAACGGCACGGATGGTGTTCAAGGTGGCCCACAAAGTAGTCGGTGAAACAATAAACACCTTGCGCAGGAATGACTCTTGCACCAAGTCCTGAAAATTCGCCTGCAGCTCTGCATAAACGGCCTCTGACGGCAGGAACATCAACGCCGAATCACTGGTTTCGCCCGGCAGAATGTATTTTTCAGCAATATCCTTGATGTGTTTCTTGATGTCATTGCTGAAAGCCCGCTCGGCGGCGGTAATCTCAATTTCGGTTTTAGCGTCGTGAAGAGCGCTATAGCTTTCCAGGGGAAACTTGGAATCAATGGCGATGGGTCCCGGTGGGTTAGGAAGCTTGAGCAGGCAGTCGGCACGCTTACCATTGCTTAGGGTAACCTGAAACTCAAATGCTGACGGCGGTAGGACCCCGCGGACCAGATCATTCAGCTGAATTTCACCGAAAGCGCCCCGCGCCTGTTTATTAGAAAGAATATCCTGCAGCCCAACCACCTTTTCGGAAAGATCGGTAATCTTCTTTTGCGCCGTGTCGATAACCACCAGACGTTCGTGTAGTTCCTTCAAGGCGCCGCCGGTTTTCTCCGTCTGTTGCGTTAAGCCGTCACCGAGCCGTTTGGAGAGGGCCTCCAGCCGTTCGTTGACATTGGTCTGGGATTGCTGCAACCCAGCGCTCAATTCCGCTTGGTTCGATCTGAGATGTTCTGCCGTTTCAGCGAATTGCGTCAGGCGCTGTTCCGTTTCAAGGCGCCCCCGGTCTCTTTTAACCAGCAGTACGATGACCGCGGCAAAGCCGAGTACGACGATTAAAACCAGTATCAGCGTCAAGTCCATGGCGGTAAATTGTTTCCTGAAAACTACGTGCAACCCGGCAAAGATACCTAGCGTCTTGGCCTTTTGCCAGCGTTTCAATATATTGGGTCGCACCAGTATTAACATGGGCAGCAGAAGTATCGAGAAAGCATGGCCAGTCTTCCTATAATTGTCGCACCGGACCCACGATTGAAGGTAGTTTGTGAGCCCGTCGAAACGGTCGACGACGCCGTCCGCAAGGTGCTGGATGATATGCTGGAAACCATGTATGACGCGCCAGGCATTGGTCTAGCGGCGCCCCAGGTGGGGGTTCAGAAGCGCATGATCGTCGCCGACATCTCGCGCGATGAGGAAGGACATAATGCTTACATTATGGTGAACCCGGAAATCGTTTGGGAATCAGAAGAAGTGCTCGACTATGAAGAGGGCTGTCTTTCCCTCCCGGAACATTACGCCGAGGTCACTAGGCCTGAACGCGTGCAAATTAAATTTCTCGACCGCAACGGCAAGGAACGCGAAATAAAGGTCAGCGGGCTGCTATCCACCTGCATCCAACATGAGATAGATCATCTCGACGGCGTCCTTTTTGTCGACCACCTTTCCAATCTCCGCCGTAGCTTGATCCTGCGCAAGCTTCAGAAATTCAAAAAGCAGCAGCAAAAGAAAGCGGTTGGGGCTTAACCGCTCCCCGTTTCGCACCATGAGCCCCCATATGAGCCATCAGCCGCTCCGCATCGCCTTCATGGGAACACCGGATTTTTCGGTGCCGATCCTGGCTGCCTTGATAGATGCCGGATACGAAATTGCCGGTGTCTACTGTCAGCCGCCCCGGGCGGCAGGGCGCGGCCAGAAAATCCGCCTGTCGCCGGTTCATGAATATGCTGAACAGGCAGGTCTTGAAGTAAGAACGCCGGTCAATCTCAAAACGGAAGACGCGCTGAATGAATTTTCTGCTCTTAATCTCGACGTCGCGGTGGTTGCGGCATATGGGTTGATACTTCCTGAACCTATCCTCGAGGCCCCCCGGTTGGGCTGTATCAACGTGCATGCATCTTTGCTGCCGCGATGGCGCGGGGCGGCACCGATCCAGCGGGCGATCATGGCCGGCGACAGCGAAACCGGCGTCACCATCATGCAGATGGATAAAGATCTCGATACCGGACCCATGCTGATCAGTGAAAAGATCAACATCACCAACGCCACGACCGGCGGCAGCCTCCGTGATGAATTGGCGGCATTGGGGGCACGCCTGATCGTCGATGCAATGGTGAAATTGACCGCTGGTGGATTAACCCCAACGCCTCAGCCGGACGAAGGTATCACCTACGCTGAGAAAATTGATAAAAGCGAATTCCGTATCGATTGGCTTAAACCGGCCAAGGTACTGGATCGTCAAATCCGTGCCTTTTCGCCCTGGCCCGGGTCGTGGTTTACCTTCGGCAAAGATCGTATCAAGATTGTTGCCGTCACGGTCATCGACAAAGAGGGCGAGGCCGGTGTTATTCTGGACGATCAATTGACGGTTAGTTGCGGTAACGGCGCCCTTCGGATTGAACGCCTGCAGCGGGCAGGCAAAGGAGCAATGGACCGGGCCGATTTTTTACGGGGAAATGATTTACCGGCCGGCACTCGGTTGGCACCGGGGCCGGCGTCATGAGCCGCTACAAACTTGTTATCGAATATGATGGGCGGGATTTCGTCGGCTGGCAGCGTCAGGATAACGGCCTGGGGGTCCAGCAGGTGCTCGAGGAAGCGGTGAAAAAATTCTGCGGTGAAAAAGTGAGGCTTTTCGTGGCCGGGCGCACCGATGCCGGGGTGCACGCCCTGGGCCAAACCGCCCATGCCGATCTCACCAAGGATACCGACGCCAACACCGTCCGGGATGCATTGAACTTTCACGTCAAACCCCATGCCATCTCGGTGTTATCGGTGGCAGAAGTTGACGACGAGTTTCACGCGCGAACTTCGGCCAAGGAACGGGCCTATTTTTACCGCATTATCAACCGCCGACCTCCCCTGGCTCTTGAAGAAGGCAAGGCCTGGTGGGTACCGCAGCCGCTTGATGCTGCGGCCATGAACGAAGCTGCAGCCAAGCTTGTCGGCCATCATGATTTCTCCACCTTCCGGGCTGCTGGCTGTCAGGCTGATGGGCCCGTCAAGACCCTGGGCGCTCTGACTGTTGGACGTTTGGGTGAGGAAATTCACATCAAGGCGCGGGCGATTTCCTTTCTTTATCACCAGGTGCGTAACATAGTAGGCACACTGAAACTGGTGGGTGAAGGTAAATGGACACCCGATGACGTTGCCCGGGCCCTAGCGGCGGCGGACCGCGCCGCAGGGGGCCCGACGGCGCCGCCCGATGGACTTTACCTCTCTGAAGTGGTGTATTGAATGTATCAGAAAACCTTTGTCATTCTGGCGGCTGTTATCAGCCTAATTTTGTTGATTGCCCCCGTCCCGGCAGGGGTTGCACCGGTCGTATTCAGAGCGGCGGCAGTCATCGTGCTGGTGATCGGCCTGTGGTCGACGGCGGTAGTACCTTCATTTTACGGCTCCCTTATTTTTCTATTCACCGCCATTGTCCTGGAAACAGCCCCGGCGAAAATCGTTCTTTCTGGTTTCCACGCCGCCGCCACCTGGCTGGTGTTCGGTGGTTTGGTACTCGGCCTGGGGATAAAACAATCAGGGATAGATGTCAGAATGGTACGGGCCTTTCTGGCGCATTTCCCGAAATCCTACATAGCGATGATTTACGGCATTTTCTGGATCGCGGCGGCCCTCTCCTTTATCGTGCCCTCAGCCGCCGGACGGGTGGCGCTGCTGGTGCCGATCATGTTGTCATTGGCGGACGAATTGGGCTTTGAAGAGAACAGCAACGGACGGTCCGGCCTGGTGTTGGCAGCGACCTTGGGTACCATGATTCCAGCCTTCGCCGTGCTGCCCGCCAACGTCCCTAACATGGCGCTTTATGGTGCTGTGGAAAGCATCTACAGCCTGCACTTGACCTACGGCGATTTCTTTCTTCTCAACTACCCCGTCATGGGGATGGCGGGGCTGCTGTTTTATCCGGCGATTATTTCCCTGCTGATGAAGGATACCCCCCGCCATCCTGACCACCGAGAAGAGGTCAAGCCTTGGGGTAGCGATGAACGCAAGCTATTGGTTATCCTGATAATTGCCCTGGGCCTTTGGGTGACGGATACGGTGCATGGTGTCTCACCGGCCTGGGTAGCGCTGGGGGCGTCGATTATCTGCCTGCTGCCTCCCATGGGCCCGCTTAAAGTCGGTATTATGCCGCCCAAGTTTCTTGGCACCGACATTGATTACGGCCCGATTATTTTCGTTGCCGGGGTCATCGGGCTGGGGGCCGTTGCCAACCATACGGGGCTGGGCACGATCGTCGCCGAGCAGTTAATGGATTTTATCGCCATCGAGAAAAGTACGGGCCTGGCTGGGGATTTCAGAAACTTCGCCTCTATCTCATTTATCAGCGTCGTTGTCGGTTTGCTCACCACCATGCCGGCGCAACCGTCGATTATGGCGCCCATGGCGCAAACCCTTGCAGATGCTTCTGGCTGGTCGCTGATGAGCGTCCTGATGACCTCTATGACCGCCTGGATGATGATGCCCATGTTTTACCAGGCCCCCCCAATCGTTATCGCCGTCGCTCTCGGTAAATTACGCATAGGCACCGTCAACAAGTTGCTGATCACTTATATGATTTTCTCAATCCTGTTTGTCCTGCCCCTGCACTTTTTGTGGGGCCGGACATTAGGAATGTTCACGGGCGGGAATTAGTATATCTACTCAGCTGCCGGCTGGTCCCGTTCCAGCTGATCGGTGAGCCAGGCTTCAACGACCTGTTGCAGGCTTTCATAGGGTTGATAGCCGACGGTCAAATACGCGTAACCGTGCTGGTCATTGACGACGACGGTGGGGAAACCGGAAACCTCCAAACGCTGCGCCATTTGAAAATCCAGCATGGTCTTCTGCCGCATGGTGTCAGAGGGAAACAGATCGGCAAATTTTTCTTTATCCAGGCCAAACTCTGCAGCCTGATTGATCAGCACGTCATCCTGTGTGACGTCCTCGTTTTGGTGATAAAAGGCTATCTGCAAATGGGTAAAGAAATTGAGCGCGTCAGCGTTACCCACCATATCCCGGGCAGTGACGGCGGCTCGGCAGGCGGCTTCGGTGTTGTATACGAAGCCTTCCTTTTCGATGATTTCAAGTTTGAACGGCTGCCCGGAGCGTTCCCCGACTTCCCGCCAATGATCGCGCAGGAACTGGCGGCGGTTTTCGTCCTGTGGCTCCGTCCAGTCGATATGGAGCCCACCGACAATTAAGGTTACCTGGGCCCGCCCAGTACACTGTTCTTCCAGCTGACGCTTAATCGGTGCAAAACCATAGCACCAAGAACACATGGGATCACCAACATAAATAAGTTCTTTGTTTGTATTGTTCATTATTACCCGCTCCGTTGTTGCCCCTTGTCTTATGCCCCTCAGGCGCCGGCCCGCGGTCGCGAGCTTCAAAAGTCCAACCAGACTTTATGTGTAATTTATCTGGTCTAAAATCTCCAAATCTAAGTTTCCACCGAAACTTTAGTAAGCGCAAGTGCGCGCTGGGCCCAATGGTGCGTAAGCCAAGGGTTTGTAGAACCCGCCCGGCGCCTGAGGGGCATGATATGAGGGGCTAACAATATCTATAAAAAAAAGGCCGCCCCTGGCTTACACCGGGGGCGGCTAGTGCGAACGGCAGAAAATTTTTCTGCCTTCGGGGAAGATTCCGTTGGAAGAACAAGCTTTCTTGGAAGCTCTATCCTAATCCTTGCGGGTAATAATGGGTACCATCTGATCACCCCAGCAGCCAGCGGTAGCCGCATGATAGCGCGACGCCCGCATGAGTTCCACGGTGAGGCCGGCATCCGCTGCCTTGACGATGGATTCGTTCAGGCGGTGGATGTTGCTGGCGAGCATACGGAGCGCACTGTCCTGATTGCCGGACATATCGCTGTCCGGATCCGGCGGCGCTGCTTCGAAGTGACCTTCTTGCTGATTGTCAGATTTGGCGTTCATTTTCCCAATTCCCAAATTTCAAATTCTTGTGCTTACCCAGCCCCGGCTTGTTTGCACCGGGGCTTGGTAATTTTACTATTCCGCAGCGTCCGAGAATTGATCTGACTCTGTCGATTCACCCATGGCCGTGGTCGAAGATTCGCCACCCGTAATCGCCAGGGAGACGGCGTCGAAGTAGCCGGTACCGACTTCACGCTGGTGACGCGTCGCGGTGTAGCCGTCAACCTCGCTACCGAACTCGGCCTGTTGCAGTTCAGAATAAGCTGCCATGCCGTGATCTTTGTAACCCAGGGCCAGTTCGAACATACCATGGTTAAGCTGGTGGAAGCCAGCCAGTGTAACAAACTGGAACTTGTAACCCATGGCGCCCAATTCGCGCTGGAACTTGGCGATGGTTTCCTTATCCAGGTTGGCTTCCCAGTTGAAGCTCGGGCTGCAGTTGTATGCTAGCAGCTTGCCGGGATATTTAGCGTGAATGGCTTCGGCGAACTGACGCGCTTCGTCCAAATTCGGCTTGGAGGTTTCCCACCACAGAAGATCAGCATATGGCGCGTAGTCCAGGCAGCGGGAGATACAGGCTTCGACACCATTGCGGATTTTGAAGAAGCCTTCCGGCGTCCGGTTTTCGCTGTCGATGAAGGGACGGTCCCGTTCGTCAACGTCGGAGGTCAGCAGCTTGGCGCTTTCAGCGTCAGTGCGGCAGACGACCAGGGAAGGTACGCCCATAACGTCAGCGGCGAGACGCGCGGCGTTCAGGTTTTTGATATGTGCTGCCGTCGGGATTAGCACTTTGCCGCCCAGATGACCGCATTTCTTTTCAGCAGCGAGTTGGTCTTCGTAGTGAACCGCCGCCGCGCCCGCTTCGATGTAAGCTTTCATCAGCTCAAACGCGTTCAACGGACCGCCAAACCCGGCCTCGGCGTCGGCAACGATGGGGGCAAACCAATTGCGCTTGGCGCCGCCTTCGGAGTGTTCGATCTGGTCGGCGCGCTGCAAGGTGCGGTTGATGCGTTTGACCAGCTCGGGACCGGCGTTGGCCGGATAGAGGCTCTGGTCGGGATACATGGCGCTGGCCGTGTTGGCGTCAGCGGCCACCTGCCAACCGGAAAGATAAATAGCCTGCAGACCGGCGCGAACCTGCTGCATGGCCTGGTTACCGGTCATGGCGCCCAGGGAATTGACGTAATCTTCGGTCTGCAGCAATTCCCACAAACGATTGGCTCCCAGTTCGGCCAAGGTGTGTTGAATCTGCACGGATCCGCGCAATTTCTTGACATCTTCGACGGAATAGGTGCGCTCAATGCCGTCATACCGGCCTTTTGGCGCCACGGAGATTAATTTTTCAAAATCTGAACTCATGGCAATGTCCTTTCCTTGTTGGCCTTTCCCGAGCCTTTACCTAGCCTTGCCGGGCCAAGTCATTAAAAACTGAGTGTTTATCGCTAGTTACCGGGCTCTTTTCACCGGTGAAAAATTTTGTGCCTCTTAACGCAGGCATATTTTACTAAAATTAGACACCTGTCCATAACTTGTTGAAAAAAAAGGGTAGAACTGATACTGTTCTGTTACTATTTTTTTGTCAAATTGTAAAATTTGTAAAATTATGTTAACTTTTTATCACCGTGGAATAGTCCGTTACTCAAGGAAAAGCGATCAATGGCTGTGCGCGCTCAAAAAGTTTTTGCCGGCACCCGCATCAGGCGGCTAAGGCGCGAGTTAAACCTTACCCAGGTACAAATGGCTGATGATCTGGGAATTTCAACCAGTTATTTGAATTTGGTGGAGAGAAATCAGCGGCCTTTAAGCGCCCAACTCGTGCTGCGTCTGGCCGATGCCTACGACATCAACCTGAAGGAGCTGTCCGGCGACGATGACAGTCAGGCAGCAGCATCCCTGAAAGAGGTCTTTTCCGACCCCATCTTTGAAGGGCTTAACCTTTCCAACCACGAATTAACCGATCTGGTAGGCGCCAGTCCCTCGGCTGCCCAATCAGTTGTCACCCTGTACCGTGCCTACCGGGAAGCCCAGGCCAACAATTCAGCCATGGCGGAACAGTTAGCCAATCAGGACGGCTCCGCCAAGACCGGCGCCCTCCGCTTTCCCATCGAAGAGGTGCGCGATTTCTTTCATGACACCAACAATCATTTTCCTGAACTGGAAAATGCCGCTGAAACTCTGTGGGGAGACGCCGGGCTGACCCTGGATGATCTCTATTTCGGTCTGCGCAATCATTTAAAGGCGGCCCACGATATTTCCGTCCGCATTATGCCCATCGATGCCCTGCCGGGCGCCACCTGGCGGCTCGACCGCCATAGCCGGCGGTTGTTTCTTTCCGAGGTTTTATCCCCCCAGTCCCGCTGTTTTCAGGTTGCTCTCCAGGCTGGCTTGCTGGGCTACCGCAATTTGCTGAATGAAATGGTTGAGCGCACCGGGCTGGTCGGCGAAGAAGCCCAGCAGCTGTGCAAATTGGGTTTGGCCAACTATCTGGCAGGCGCCGTCACCATGCCCTATGAGCTGTTTCAGACGGCGGCCAGAAATCTCCGCTATGATATCGAACTCCTGGGNCAGCGCTTCAGCGCCAGCTACGAGCAGGTCAGNCACCGTTTGACTACCCTGCANCGGCCTGGCGCNAAGGGNGTNCCGTTCTTCTTTCTGCGCGTGGATCACGCCGGCAATATTTCCAAGCGCTTCAGCGCTTCGGGATTTCATTTTGCNCGCTTCGGCGGCACCTGCCCCCGCTGGTCCATCCATGAAGCTTTCAGGACCCCGGAAAAAATTATTACTCAACTGGTGGAATTGGAGGATGGATCAAATTACTTCACCATATCCCGCACCGTGCGGGGCATGGGCGCCGGCTATCATATGAGAGAACAGCAACTTGCTGTCGGCATTGGCTGTAAAACTGATTACGCCAGGCAACTGGTTTATGCCGATGGGCTTGATTTGAACGAGCGCAGCGCCGTCGTTCCCATCGGCGTCAATTGCCGCCTCTGCATGCGGAGTGAGTGCAACCAACGGGCCAACCCGCCACTCAACCGGAAAGTCGCGGTCGCCGAGAACTACCGGGGGGTGACGCCGTTCACGTTTGCCGAGCTATGACGGTTCATAAACATCTTGATTTTGCCGCCATGGCGACCCTATTTATCCTCTGCATTTTCTGGGGCCTCAACCATGTCGCCATCAAGGGTACCATTGGCGAGGTACCGCCGCTGATGCAGGCCAGCATTCGGTCCGGTGGCGCCACCTTGTGCCTGCTGGTCTGGATGCTGGTAAAACGTATCGCCATTTTTGACAAGGACAGCACCCTCTGGCCGGGCATCAGCGCCGGCCTGCTGTTTGCCTTCGAATTCCTGCTAATTTACTGGGGGCTGGAATTCACCAACGCTTCCCGCAGTATTATTTACGTCTATACGGCGCCGTTTTTTGTTGGGCTCGGCGCCTACTGGCTCATTCCCGGCGAATCCATCGGGCGCAACCAGATTATCGGCTTGACGGTAGCCTTTTCAGGTATTTTGTTGGCATTCGGTGATGCGCTCGCACTGCCGACCAATCAGGAACTGATCGGCGACGCCATGATATTCTTCTCCGCTTTTTTGTGGGGCGCCACCACGGTGCTGGTCAAAGCCAGCAAACTCGCCGTCATCGCGCCCAGCAAAACCCTGCTCTATCAACTGGCGGTCTCGGCGGTGATATTACCGCTAGGCTCCCTGGCGTTCGATGAACCGCCCATCGAGCGGCTCTCCACCCTCGCTATCTCCAGCCTGTTTTTCCAGACCGTGATTATCGCCTTCCTCAGCTATCTGGGCTGGTTTTGGGCCGTCAGACACTACCCGGCAGCCCGACTGTCTTCTTTCACCTTCCTGACACCCTTGTTCGGCGTTATTTTCGGCGGCTGGCTCTTGGGCGAACCCCTCTCCCCGGCCCTTCTGATGGCACTGCTGCTGGTGGGCATCGGCATTTATGTGGTCAACAAGCCGGAAAAAATGGCCGCTGTATAGGCTAGATTGCCGGACCAGCCGGTTGTTCCTGGTCGATTAGCAGTTTGTAGGCCTTCGACAATGCCGAAATACCAACCGCCATGCCGGCATACATGATCAGATATAGCGCCAAGTTGGTCAGCAGGCTCTGGGTAAGGCTGCCGAACATACTTAAAGAACCGGCGGCAATGGCGATGCCCACATTGGCGACGGCATTCAGGATACCGACCGCCAAACCGGTCAGTACCAGAATGACGGACAACCGGCCGCCATTTCCCCTGGTCAGCGCCAGTACTTGCTGCAGCGTCATCTTATGATCAACGGCGGCGGCCGGCAGCCAGAGGGAAAACCGACCGTAACATATGAAAACGAATATTATCAGAATCGGCATCAGCAGAATGGCGACGGGCGGAAAGGCGGCCGCCAGAAAAGATGTAAATAGGCCGCCCACCAGAAATACCGGCAACAGGATCAGCGATATTTTGATCATCGACCACAGAAACGACCAATGGCGCCAACGCCAGCGATAACAGCTGCCGATGGTGCCCTGTTCATTTTGAATAAGATAACTACGGTGCCAGGCGACGCTGTAGAGGGGAAACACGATTACCATAATCATAAAGGCGCCGAGGCCGGATACGGAGCGCCAAATCGTCTCGGCATCCGGCGTTTCCAACATCTTAAATGTGTGCGGTTGGTTAAGCTTGGGCGGAAGGGACCAATCGGACCCGGCCATGGCAAAAAGAATGGCCAGCAAAACCACCGGCGGCAACGCCAGATAATAAAACTGAACGCGGTGATTCCAAAAAAATCTGAACGAACCACCGATGGTCGCGAATACCGGTATTTTCATTTAATTCTTCCTTTTTCGCTCCCTGGCGGATTTGAGTTGGCCGCAGGCAGCCATGATGTCGCGCCCGCGGGGCACGCGGATCGGCGCCGATAGGCCGCGCTCATTAAGAATCTCCGAAAACTTCTTGATAGTATGGTGGGACGAACATTCATAGGCCGCCCCGGGCCAGGCGTTAAAGGGAATGAGGTTGATCTTGGCCGGAATATCTTTCAGTAGCCGAGCCAGTTCCTTGGCGTCGGCAGCGGCATCATTGACGCCTTTGAGCATGACATATTCGAAGGTAATACGCCGGGCGTTGTTGGCGCCGGGATAGTTGCGGCAGGCTGCCAGCAATTCCTTGATGGGATGCTTGCGGTTAATGGGCACCAAATCATCGCGCAAATCATCCCGCACCGCATGGAGCGATATCGCTAGGCCGACGCCGAGCTCTTCGCCGACCTTTTCAATCAGTGGCACCACGCCCGAAGTCGACAAGGTGATGCGGCGCTTGGAAACTGACAACCCNTCCCCATCCATAAGGATATGAATCGCTTTGGCCACTTCCTCATAGTTATAGAGCGGTTCCCCCATNCCCATCATGACGATGTTGGANAGCATACGGCCCTCTTTGGGCGACGGCCATTCACCGTAGGNATCCCTGGCCACCATCATNTGGCCNACAATTTCGTCGGCGGTCAGATTGCGCACCAGCTGCTGGGTGCCCGTGTGACAAAAGGAGCAGGTAAGCGTGCAACCTACCTGGGAGGAGATACACAGCGCCCCGCGATCGTCCTCCGGAATGAACACCGATTCGACTGCGTTATTGTCCGCCGTTCCTAGCAGCCATTTGCGGGTGCCATCCTCTGATCTTTGTTCGGTGATGACTGTCGGTCTTCGCACTTCATAGCCAGCCTCAAGTTTCTGCCGCAAAGGCTTGCCCAAGTTCGACATGGCACCGAAGTCAGTAATACCGCGGTGATACATCCAATGCCAGATTTGCTTGGCCCGGAAGGGTTTTTCATCGATGGCACTCAGCTCCGCCGTCAGGTCTTCACGGGTAAGGCCAATGAGATTTTTTTTCGACATAAGATTATCTGAGACCGCAGGCCTTGTTCATGGCTTTGTAGGCAGCGGTGAAGCCTGTCAGAGAATAAGTGTCCACGGTTTTGCTGCCGCGGCTGGAATATCCGGTAACCAACATATCGCGTCCACCAATCATGGCGCGGGCCAGGGCACGGTCGACCTTAGAATCATAAGCCCAGGCTGTGCCGCCGTCGGTAAACAGGGTGAACACGCGGTTGCTGATCCGGACCGCGACCTCGCTGGCTTTCTTATAGGAATAACCGGCGCGCAGCTCGAATACGTCACGGCTTTTCTCCGCCGGCCGGGATGTCAGCATGATGTAGGTGTCGCCCCGTGATTTATACTTGCCGGTTTCCTTCTTGGGTTCGCTAGCTATATAGCAGGCCCGGTTTTTACCGGTGCTATCCTTAAAGACCGTCCAATCGCCGAAATTACCGATGACCGTCTGGGCGGAAGTTTCCGTCGCCACTAATCCCGCTATTACCAGAATAACCAAAATTCTTACAAAGTTATTCATTAATCTTTCATATCCTCTAATTCTATTGATGGTGGCGAATCGAGAAATGTCTCCATCGGTTTACGGCGCTGCGTTCTTAAGACAGGGCCTCCGTTGTTGTGTTCGGGTAAAGGGTCACCGTCACCGCCTGGAATCAACGGCCGTCCGGCGAACTTACCCAAACTCATCATGCGGTCATACATAATTATGGCACCGGCAAGTCCCACATTGATACAAAACTTTGTCGGAATTTTGACGGTAAAGGCACATTTCTCCTGCATTTCCAGCGATAACGATCCCCGCTCCGGACCCAATACGTATGCTGCTTGCTGGGGATGGCGAAAGCTCGGCAGGTCGGCGGCATCGTCCAGTAATTCGATCCCCACCAGATCACAACCTTTGGGCAGTACCATGCTGTCCACTGTTGGGAAACTATAGAATGGTACATGGGACGGCGCATCGGATGTGTCCGACTTACCGCCGGTTTGTCGTTCGTAAACAGCGGCCACGGTGAAAACGAAACTGGCGTCGAAGGCATGGGCCGTCCGAAACAGGCTGCCCACGTTCATCGCCTTGCTGATGCCTTCAACGCCGATGCCAAAAAAACCCCTCATTGGCAATTCTCCGACTCATTTTCCACTAAATCAAAACCTGAATTGCGAATCTGGCCAAAATAATTATTTAATCAAGTGCAATTACCAAATCACTTTTTTTTAAAGTCGTGATATGTGGCGTCAGCACATCAGAACCTGGTCGGGAGTGGTCATTGTCTCTTTTGTTATTCCTCATTTAATTAGCCACGGCCTTGGTCTCATATCGCTTGAAGCCGCTGAAACCATGCGCCAGATGGTGAACATCCGCGGCCGGGACGGCGACATTGCCTTATTCTCGCTTGATGATCCGGAGATATTGTTGCCGGAAATTGTTAATGAAGCAGCCCAGTAATTAAGTAAACTCAGATGACCAATTCGAATCGCTGCTCGATGACCTCTTTGCCCCAACTGTCGCCGCTTCGTTCCTCTACCAGGTCAAATCCCGCTTTTTCATAAAGATGCCGGGCGGCGTCGAGGCCGTCGATGGTGGTTAGGAAGACGGTGGAGAACTCTTTCGACCGGACAAAGGCGAGGGCGGTGGATAGCAGCTGGGAACCGACACCCAATCCGCGCAGACCGTCACCCACGAAAAACCATCTCAGGTGAGCATGATCTGGATTCTGCCCGTCAATAGTGATGGAGCCGACAATTTCGCCGTCCACCTTGGCCAGTTTGAACAAGTTTTGATCGGGATTGAAACGTGCCAGAAATTCGGCCATTTCACCGGCGATCTTAGTTTCGAAGGCCCGGCCAAAGTTCCGCCGCTCGGCATGGTAGGTAGTCTGCATTTCGCAAACCGTGCCCAGGGCACCCGGCGTATAATCGGTAATGGAGAGGCGACGGCCCGACAGCGTTTTACCGATAATTTTATCAACCATCTCCCGGGCGAAATCATCGGTCAGCTTCTTCCGGTCGGACAACAGCCGGTGCCAGATCAGGGCAACAATTTGATCGGCCGCCCAAGCCACGTCGAAATCCCCGGGCAAAAGATTTTCGCCAATGGCGCGCTGCAGGGGACCAGTGATAAGATTACGGCGCCCATTGATAAGCGTCTCCCGGAGCGAATCGGCGGCATCACCCTGGGTTTGCACGTCCGCGATCAGGCCGGCCAGGATGGAAGCTGCCGGGGTTTCCCGATAGAGGCGGAAGCTCTCCGTCAAAAGATGTTGCAGTTCCACCGCCGGGCTACCTGCCGCCACCGTCAGCCGGCGACGGGGCACCAGCGACGTATAAACTTCCGTCAACAGATGCGCTTTCGACGGCCATCTCCGGTAAATGGTTTGCTTGCCCACGCCAGCCCGGACCGCGATATGCTCAATCTTGGCGCCGTTATAGCCTGCCTCGCTAACCACTGCCGCCGCCGCCTTAAGAATAGCCCGATGTTTGGCTGCAGATCGCCGATCACGTTTCTTAATCATTTTGGAATTATAGCAAAACGAGACGTATCGTCTAGTGTTAATTAAAAATTACTTTTAAATCAAATAGATAAGATAATTGATAAAATTATTATTCTGCAGTAGGCACCTTGGCTGGCTGCATCGGGGTTTCCTTGATTGGCATATGCAGCAGCGCCGCAATGATGCCCAGGGCAATGGCGATCTGCCAGACCAGATCATAGGAGCCGGTGGCATCAAACAAGCGACCGCCCAGCCAAATGGACGAGAACGAACCGAGTTGATGGCTGGCGAACACCACGCCGGCCAAGGTCGCCAGGTAACGCAGTCCGAACAACTGCCCCACCAGGGCGTTGGTCAGCGGTACCGTCGCCAGCCACAGGAAGCCGATGGCGAAACAGAACACCAGGACCGATGTAGTCGAGATCGGTACCATGAGGAATATGGAAAAAATCACGGCGCGCAGAAAGTAGAGCGTGCTGAGCAGGTATTTCTTACTATAGCGGTCGCCCAAATAGCCGAATAGGAAGGTGCCCGCCAAATTGGTAACGCCGATGGTGCTGATGGCCGTGCCCGGCAGCCAAGCCGGCATATCGAGGGTCAGGAGATAATTGGGCAGATGGGCCATGATAAACATGACCTGAAAACCGCAGACGAAAAAACCGGCGATCAAAAACAGATAACCCGAATGGCGCCGGGCGTTATCCAGCGTCTGCAACAGGCTTACCGCTTGTTCCTTACCGGCGGCCACACCGTCGCCTGATTTACCTTTGAGCAGAAACGCCAGGGGAACGATGACGCCGATCATAATGGCCAATATGGTCAGGGCGTTGACCCAACCGAACATGTTAATGGAAACCTGGTTAAGCGGCGCGATGAGAATTTGGCCGCCCGTACCGATGGACGAGCCGACGCCGAAGAAAAATGTCCGTCTGTTTTCAGGCACGTTGCGCGCAATCACCGACAACATTACCGCCCAGGTGGTGCCTGATCCGGAAATACCCAGAATAATACCGGTGCTGACATGGAGCTCCCAGATTTCATTGGCGTTGGCCAGCATCAGCAGTCCGAGTACCTGGAAGACACCGGCAACGGCAATCACCCGGCCGGAACCGAATTTATCCGAAATAGCGCCGATAAAAGGCTGGGACAGGCCCCAGAGCAAATTCTGAATGGCCAGAGACAGGGAAAAGGCCGTGATGCCGATCCCGAAGGCCTGGGCGATGGGTGTCTGGAAGAGGCCGAAGCTTTGGCGCATACCCATGGAAAGCAGCAAAACCAGACTGGCGCTAAAGACGATGATGTAAGCCTTCCGGGTCACGCAAGCCTCCCTACGGATTGATTTACCCCCTCTTGACCGGCGAACCTTATACAGCGATTCGGCCTTTAGCAAACACCCCAAGGAAATTTGATTACCTGCCAAATGGTGAAATTATCGACCTTCGATTAACGTCATCTATGTCTGATTTGTTCTGAATAGCCTCCCTGCAGGTCCCATTCTACCGACCGGCTAGAGCGTTGCGACAGAGCAGTAAGAATTAACCCAAGTTCTATTTATAAAGGCCAAACTAACCCATTCATGAAGGTCCTCAAGGTAGCTATGGCAGATATCGAAAAATAGTAGAACACCTTAAACGGCAACGATAGCGAAAGTCGCTATCGTTGTCCGCTTCAGGATGCAACGCGGAAAAATTCTTCATGCATTTGGACGGATCACTCGTAGGCTCAAGTGGTTTCGAGCCGACCCAAAAAAATTTAATCTGTCTGCAATTCCGGTAAATCCTCATAGAAATTGAGAGCATCGGCGTTAGCCAAGGCTTCGGCGTTTTTGACGGGCCGGTTGTGGATGATGTCACGGACCGCGAGCTCGGTGATTTTACCCGATTTGGTGCGGGGGATGTCGGGCGTGGCAATCACCTTTGCCGGGACGTGACGAGGCGTGCAATTTTCCCGGATACGCTTGCGAATGGCGGCGATCAGATTGTCGGTCAAATCGTGTCCTTCCCGCATGACAACGAATAGCACCACGCGCGTATCGCCGTCCCACTGCTGACCGATGCAAAGGCCTTCAATGACTTCGTCAAACTGTTCCACCTGGCGGTAGATCTCGGCCGTACCGATACGCACGCCGCCTGGGTTTAGGGTGGCGTCGGAGCGGCCGTAAATGATCATGCCGCCATGCTCGGTCAGCTCCACCCAATCACCATGGCACCAGACGTTGGGATAGTCCTCGAAATAGGCGCCCCGATATTTAGCACCATCTTCGTCATTCCAGAAATAGATGGGCATAGAGGGGAAGGGCTGGGTGCAGACCAGATCGCCGGCCTCGCCCTGAAGGGATCGGCCTTCATCATCGAACACGTCGACCGCTAGACCGTAGGCGCGGGTCTGAATTTCACCGCGGCGCACCGGCGCTGCCGGATTGCCCAGCACAAAGCAGCCGATGATATCAGTACCGCCGGAAATTGAAGCCAGATGCAAATCTTCTTTGATCTTCTCATAGACGAAATCGAAGCTTTCCGGCACCAGCGGTGAGCCCGTCGACGCCATGGCTTTGAGGCTTGCCAGCTTGTGGGTTTCACCCGGCGCCAGACCGGCCTTCTTCACGGCGTCGATGTATTTAGCCGAAGTGCCGAACAGGGTCATGTTTTCGGCATCGGCATAATTGAACAGGACATTGCCGTCGGGATAGAAGGGAGAGCCGTCATAGAGCAACAGGGTCGACTGACAGGCCAGAGCCGAGACCAGCCAGTTCCACATCATCCAGCCGCAGGTGGTGAAGTAAAACACCCGGTCGTCGGGTTTCTCGTCGCAATGGAGCAGATGTTCCGACACATGCTTGAGAAGCGTACCACCGGCACCGTGGACGATGCATTTGGGCGCACCGGTGGTACCTGAGGAATACATGATATAAAGCGGATGGTTGAAAGGCAGGCGGGTAAACTCGATGTAGCCCGGCTGGAACTCAGCCACAAAATTGGACAGCTGGACAGCGTTGGGGACATTCTCCAACGGCGGATTCTGCCGTGTATAGGGAACAATAATCGTCGTCTCTACCGACGGCAACTGGGCCAAAATCTCGGTTATCTTTTCCAGAGAATCATGGGATTTACCGTTATAGAAATAGCCGTCACAGGCGACCACGATTTTGGGCTTAATCTGGCCAAAGCGATCGAGCACGCCCTGGACGCCGAAGTCCGGCGAGCAGGACGACCAGATTGCGCCGATGCTGGACGCCGCCAGCATAGCGATGATGGTCTCGGGCATATTCGGCATATAGCCGCCCACCCGATCGCCTTCCGTTAATCCGGTGGCGCGCATGGCCTGGGCCAATACGGACACTGCATTATAAAGCTCTTTATGGGTAAACCGGTTGCGCACCTGGTCCTCACCCCAGAAAACGATGGCGTCGGTGTCTTCCCGGCTGCGCAAAAGATTTTCCGCATAGTTCAGCTTGGCGTCCGGGAACCAGACGGCACCCGGCATGTGATCGGGATTTTCTAGCACCGTCGAGCCCCACGTCTCCGCGGTCAGCCCAGCAAAATCCACCATAGATTGCCAGAACTTTTCTTTTTCCGTGACGGAATAGTCGTAGAGACCCTTATGGTCCTGAATGGCAACGTTCCAGTCTTCTTCCACCTGCTCGATCATGGCGGTAATATTGGTTTGTCGAATACGGTCGTCGGAAGGGGTCCACATAATGTGATCTTGGGACTCGGTCACGTTTCCTCACTGTCGTCTTTTGGGCTTCAATTATTGCCGCCAACTATAGAGGCTGGGCGACGCCTTGCCAAAGCACTTATGATGAAAAATCCATAACGCCGCTAAATATCCTCTGCCGGACCAGTGGGTCTATCTGTCTCCTATTTCAGCTGCGGAATAGCCAATATATCCCGCGCCTCGGCCGAGCTGGTGGCTTCAAGGTCCAGGTAGTGGACGAAGTTGGCAGCCCGTTCTACCAGTTGGGCGTTGTTTTTAGCCAATTCACCCCGGTGGAAATAGATATTGTCCTCGAACCCGACTCTGGCGCCGGCGATGGGAGAAAGAGTGGTCGCCGGCAACTGGCTGGGTCCGATACCCATAGCGTTGAAGCGCGAGTTCTTCGGTAGAATGTCAATATTATGCTGCAAATGCTGCTGCGTATAGCGGGTGCCGGCCTAGCTGATTCTGTTCATACCCATGACGAATGTGTGGTAGTAGAGCTTAGTCATCAAATCGACCCTTGATGACGAACGCATCATCTTAATGGCCATATTTGCCGGTGCATTTCCTTTCGCAGTGATTATGCTGCTGGTTCTGGTGCTGATTATCGCCGTGCCTTAACTAAGCCTGATGCTACTTTAAAAGGAGAAACTCATGGTCAAAAATATTCGCCGCGTGGTCACCGGTCATAATGAAAACGGCAAGTCCTATATTGCCCGCGACGGCGACGCCACCTCGATACTGGAAGCTGAGGCAGTACCCGGTCTGGTATGCCACGATTTCTGGGAAACCAACGCCACACCAGCCGATAATACCGGCGGCAAAGATGCCGCCGACCGGCCGGTTCATCTGGAACCGCCCGCCAACGGATCAATCTTTCGTATCGTTGATTTTCCGCCCGACGCCAGCTGGCAGAACAATTTAGACGCCGTCCGGGAATCCTTTGAAGCCATGGACGCTGGCCACGCCTCCGATGACGACAGCACTGACCCGATGATGCACAAGACACCTTCGGTGGATTACGCCATAGTTTTAGAGGGTGAAATCTGGGCCGTTATGGAAGAGGGCGAGACCTGTCTCAAAGCCGGTGACGTTCTGGTTCAACGCGGCACCAATCATTCCTGGAGCGTCCGCACTGATCAACCGTCTCGTGTCGCGTTTGTCCTCGTAGGCGCTGATCCTGTGTAACAATCGGCTGGCCTCACCTGCTGGTGTAGCCTATAGCTGGTCGATGACTTCAATCGAGGCGGTAAAAAGTAATTGGAGTAATTTGCACTCAACAATTCGGGGCGGCGTCTGGATGCTGTTCTCGGCGCTTTTTTTTGCTGGCCTGGGTATTTCCATCAGAATGTCGACCCGCGAAGTTCATAGTTTCGAAATTGTCTTCTTCCGCAATTTCTTCAACTTAATGTTCATGCTGCCCTGGCTGTGGAAAATCGGCCTTTCGGGATTACGTACGGAAGTTTTCGGCCTGCATGTCACGCGCGCCAGCTTGGGTCTGATCTCCATGTTCTTCTGGTTTACCGGCGTCTCCATGATGCCCCTGGCAGAGGCGACATCACTCGGCTTCACAGCACCTCTTTTCGCCACCATTGGCGCGGCGTTAATCCTGCGGGAAACGGTGCGGTTGAGACGCTGGGCGGCAGTCCTGATCGGATTTGCCGGTACCTTGATTATCCTGCGCCCCGGTACGGAAGTGATCACGTTGCCAGCAATTTATATGATCGCGGGCGCCGTCTTCGTCGCCTGTTCCTTTATTGCCGTCAAAATGCTGACCCGGACGGAATCGCCCAACACCATGGTGTTGATGATGGTGGCGTTGATCACACCGGTCTCACTAATCCCCGCTCTCTTTGTCTGGCAATGGCCAAGCATCGAAACCTGGATGTGGCTGGTCATGGTCGGATTTTCAGCCACCGGCGGCCACATTTTCTTTAATCGCGCCATGGCGACCGCTGACGCTTCGGCAATTCTGCCCTTCGACTACAGTCGACTGTTGTTTGTCGCTGTTCTTGCTTTCATCATCTTCAATGAAGTGCCCGACATTTATACTTGGATCGGCGGCGCGATAATATTCGGTTCCACCATTTACATTGCCCAGCGTGAAGCGGTGGCAGCCAGGTCCGCCGTTACTGGGCCATCCGGCGGAGAGATGCGGTAATGAAGGCAGTCTGGTTTCGACTTCCCGCCAGCTTGCGGGGCTCCCTCTGGATGATTTTGGCAGGCGTTTTTTTTACCATTCTCAGCATCATGATCCGCATGGCGTCCAAGGAAGTTCATATCCTGGAAGTCGTCTTTTTCCGCTATTTCATAAATCTGATCATCATGTTGCCCTGGCTCATCAGCATCGGCCTGCAGGGGCTGAAAACTAATAACATGAAATTCTATGTGGCCCGGTCCACATGTAGTTTTCTAGGCGCTCTATGCTGGTTTGCCGCTATGGCTCTGATGCCCTTAGCCGAGGCGACGGCGCTCGGTTTCACAACACCGCTTTTCGCGACTTTGGGTGCCGTTCTGTTTCTCAGTGAAACCGTTCGAGCCCGGCGTTGGATTGCCCTGGTGACTGGTTTCCTGGGAACATTGATCATTCTGCGGCCCGGCTTCGCCGTCATTACAACCCCGGCCATGTTCGCCATATTCGGTGCGTTGTTTATCGCCGGATCAGCGCTTTTCGTTAAAGTTCTTAGCCGCACTGATTCACCTAACACCATCGTCCTTTATACCGGAATTCTGGCAACACCGATTTCGCTAATTCCGGCAATGTTCATATGGGTGTGGCCAACCATCGAGGGATGGCTGTGGCTGACCGGTGTCGGTGCCATGGCGACCTTCGGGCACCTCGCCTACACCAGGGCCTTCGCCATCGCCGACACATCGGCTGTTCTGCCCTTCGATTATATCCGGTTGATCTTCGTCGCCATCGCCGCCTTTATTCTTTTCGGCGAAGTGCCCGATATCTGGACCTGGATCGGCGGCGGCATCATCGGCGGAGCTACCATTTACATTGCCCACCGTGAAGCAGCCGCAGCACGCTGTATAAAAGAGCCGGCAAAGAGCCTGCCGGCAGAAGGTACAATCTAGTCTGCCGGGGCCTTATCCTTGCCTAAATCCCTAACACGGGTAAAAATCACCCGAAGTAAAAATTAGGAGCCCACCGGATGCCCAAAAATACGCTCCACCAACCTTTGCCGGCGAATCAGCTCTATCCCACCTGCGATCCGGCGCAATTTGATTTCAAGACTACGGCCGGGCTTGAACCCCCCGATGAATTTATCGGTCAGGAACGTGCCGTTGAATCGGTTCGCTTCGCCATCGGTATGGAACGGGAGGGTTACAACCTTTTTGCCTTTGGGCCCCAGGACACCGGAAAATCCAGCCTCGTCCGCAAGTTTTTGGGGATCAAATCGACGCAACAACAGGTGCCGAATGATCGGGTTACATCCACAATTTTTATAAACCGCACAAGCCGAACGCGCTCAGGCTGCCGGCCGGGTTCGGCCGGCCATTGGCCGAGGATATGGAGCGGTTGATCGAGGAATTACTGGCTGCTATTCCGGCAGCATTCGAGGACCGCAACCGCCATCAAAGCCCGGAAGAGGAATCCCAAAAAACCACGAGGATACCCGGTCTGAACCACAGGTGGAGGCAAAGAAGAAAGACGTCGCCGTCATCCACACCGAGACCGGGCTAGCTGTCATGCCGCTGAAAAACGGCGAAGTTCTGAAATCCGAAATTTTCGAGAAGTTGCTGGAAAAGGAGCAGAAGGAATGCACCGTGGCAATGGAGGAGATTCAAGATAAAGTCCAGGATACCCTCAGCCGCGCCCCTCAGTGGAAAAAGGAACATCGGAACAAAATCCGAAAGCTGGGTCGCGAGGCTACCGAATTTGTCGTCCGCCATCTGATCGACGAGTTAAAAATCAAATAACAGGACATATTGGATGTGCGGACCTATCTGGAGGAAGTTCATCAGGATGTTGTCAGAAATGCCCGGGATTTTCTGCCCGACGAAATGACCGAGCCCCAGGGACTTAGCGCGTTGCTTAAAACGGGATCGGGTGATGCCTCGCCGATGATCAATATCCGAGCCGAAGCCTGCGCCCACACCGTAGGGCGGGGTCCCAGGGGCAGATAAGTGAAGATTTCACAAGCTCGCACCTGTGCCAATAACTTTTCAAGTGATCCGTCCGTCACTGGCTTCATTTCCGAATCTCAGGCCAAAATTTCTTTAACGAAGGCCGGGACGATCCCGGTGGCCGGTCCGTAACGCGCTTCTTCAAAAAATGTCGCGCCTTCCGAGGGCTCCATGTTCAATTCCACGGTTCTGGAATTGCCGCTGTTGCGGGCATGTTGAACGAACCCGGCGGCGGGGTAGACATTGCCCGAAGTGCCGATGGAAATAAAAAGCCCACATTCATCCAGCAAACGACAAATTTCATCCATATAAAGGGGCATTTCGCCGAACCAGACCACGTGGGGCCGAAGCTTGTTTTTACTGGCACAGCTAGGACAGGCTTCACCCACGCCCATATCGCTGCTCCATTCGACGATATCGGCGCAATCGAGGCAGCGGCCTTTGAGCAATTCACCGTGCATGTGAATGAGGTTCCGTGAGCCGGCCGCTTCGTGAAGATTATCTATGTTTTGCGTGACGATATAAACATCGCCGGGATATTTCTGCTCCAGACTCGCCAGCGCCCGGTGAGCGGAATTGGGTGTAACGTTACTGCGGACCAACTGGCTGCGCCGGGCGTTATAAAATGCCTGGACCCGTTCGGGATCGCGGCGGAAAGCGTCCGGGGTGGCCACGTCCTCAATCCGCACCTGGGACCAGATGCCGCCCTCGTCCCGGAAGGTATCAAGGCCAGACTCCTGCGAGATGCCCGCGCCGGTCAAAATGACGATGCTTTTTTCGTTTTCGCTCATCTGCTATTAGGGGCCCGAAGGAGGCTTCATGGTCAAGGTAATTTTTGTCTGTTCCGGCAACATCTGCCGCTCCCCTACCGCCGAGGGCGTCTTCCGCGCTATGGTCGATGCGGCGGGGTTAAGCGAGAAAATTGAAATTGATTCCGCCGGCACCGGGTCCTGGCATGAAGGCGAGCGTTCCGACGAACGCTCCACCGAAACGGCGCTTCGACGTGGCATCGATCTTTCAATGATCCGCGCCCGTCAGATCGACCAGTATGACTATTTCGAATTCGACTATATTCTGGCCATGGACGGCACTAATTTTAACAACCTCATGCGCACCTGTCCGCCCGACCACCGCAACAAGATAATAATGTTTTTGGAATTTGCGCCTCACCTCAAGGAACGCGACGTTCCTGATCCTTATTATGGCGGACCCCAGGGATTCGACCATGTCCTCAATTTGATCGAGGCTGCTTCCCAGGGCCTGTTAACGGAAATCCGGGAAAAGCATTTCTGACCATGACGGGCGCGATAAAGGAACAGGTCGCACATCTCACCGGACAACAAGTCAGCCGGCTCTCTCCTTTATCGGGCGGCTGTATCTACGAAGTCTACCGGGTGGATCTGTCTGATGGGGAAAGACTGGTCGCCAAGGCAGGCTTAGAAAACAGCGGCCTCGAACGCGAAGGCCGTATGTTGAGCTACCTTCGGGAGCATTCCAACCTGCCGGTACCGACGGTGATTAGCGCTACTGATGATCTCTTGCTGATGACTTACATCGAGGCGGGTTCGTCTCTTGATGACCAAGCGCAGATTCACGCTGCCGATTTGCTGGCAGACCTACACAGCGTTACTTCTGATCGGTTCGGCTTTGACTGGGATACCGTCATCGGTGGCCTACATCAGCCCAATCCTCAAGGCGAAGACTGGATCGGTTTTTTTGCCAAGCATCGTCTGGTCCATATGGCCCGCCAGGGGTTGGATGCTGGACGTTTGCCAAAATCCTTAATGGAGCGAACGGAGAAATTCGCGGACGGCCTCAGCAGCTGGATCACACCAAGCAATCCAGCGTCTCTCATTCACGGTGACATGTGGGACGGCAACGTCTTGTGCCAGAACGGGCGCATTGGCGGTTTCGTTGATCCCGCCATTTACTATGCAGATCCGGAAATAGAGTTGGCCTTTGCTACCCTGTTCAACACATTCGACCGCCCCTTTTTCGACCGCTATACGGAAATTCGGCCGATCTCGCCGGGGTTTTTCGAGGAGCGGCGGCATATATATAACCTTTATCCATTATTGGTACACGTACGTTTGTTCGGCGGTTCTTATGTCAACTCAGTCGATGGTGTGTTGCAACGCTTCGGCTATTGAGTAATCTGTCTGCACTCCAATAAGAATGAGGAAAGTCGAAGCCGTGTTCTCCCGCCATTCTTGGATCGAATTTGTGCCGCCGACATTCTTTGGCGCCGTGATGGGAATCACCGGCCTGGCTATCGCCTGGCGCCGGGCGGAGGAGATTCTCGGCTGGCCCGCCATCTTTGGCGATCTGATATTTCTTATCGGGGCGGCGGTGCTGGTCCTGATGCTACCCGCTTACGCGGCGAAATGCATTCTGTTTCCAGCAGCGGTCAAAAGCGATATCGCCCATCCCATCAAAAGTGCTTTCGTCGGCGGCCTGCCCCTGGCCATTTGTCTGCAACTGCCTTTTATTTCACCCTATTATCCGACGGCGGCCCAGGGGATTTGGCTGGTAACCGCGATCTCAGGTTTGGCGCTCTACATGTACATATTTTCGCGCTGGTTCCTGCTGGAAAATAAGATTGAGAGCATTAATGCGGTCTGGTTCATCCCCGGTTGCGGCAGTTTTATTATTTCCATGACCGGGGCGCCTTTGGGGTTTGTCGAGATGGGCTGGTTCTATTTCTCCATTGCCGTGACCCTGTGGGCATTCTTGTCAGGGGCATTGATGTACCGCTACATCTTTTGCCCTAGACTGCCGGATTCGCTGGTGCCGACCTACTTCGTCAATATTGTGCCGCCGGGGCTGGCCTCAATGATCTATCCGTTGTTGAGCGGTGGCGATCTGATGGATTCCTTTACCGGCGGCGAGGTGGCTGCTTTCACCCGTGTCACCTTCTTTTTCGCCCTTTTCTGGCTGATCCTGTGTCTGGCCATGATCCGGATGTTTTTGCGGCTCAAATTTGACTTGGGATGGTGGGCTTATTCTTTCCCGCTCGACACCATTACCACCGCTACCTTGATGTACGGGGCCGCCACAAAAAACGCTATCTTGCTGGATATGGGAGGGGTTCTTCTCATCGCTTCCACGCTGGTGATCGGCGTTATCCTACTGCGGACCCTTTATGAGATTACCCGTGGACAGGTGTTTGCGCCTGAGAGCGCTTAAGCTAAAGCGCAGTCAGCCAAGGGTTCATAGGCGGCGGCGTGGCCCAGGTGGCTTTGATAAAGCGTGCAGTGATCGACGGTAACGGCCGCAGTGACGAAGGCAGCGTGGTATTCGAGATAAGATTTCGATTTGGCCACCGGTACACCTTTTAGCCGGGTCAGCGTCACATGCGGCACGAACTTTCTTCCCACAGGTTTCAGACCAGACTGAATTAACGCCTGCTCAATTTTATTTTTCAGATGGCCAGGGCCTGCTCTTTTTCCGCGCCGGCCCAAATTTGATGGACCCTTTCCCGGCTTTGAAAGCAGCCAACCCCTTCGAGGTACAAGGAGAAAGACGGCGCCCCAATGGACCGCAGGGCAATGTCGATCTCCTCCGCCTCATCCTCTTCGACACCACCGATAAAGCGGAGCGTCATATGCAGATTTTTAGGATCGATCCGGCGCGCATCGGCAACTCCCGATGCCATGGATTTTAGTTCTTCGTTGATCGGTTAGGGCAATGCAAAACTGACAAACAGGCGGAGCATTACGGCGTCCTAGTTAAAAAGCGTTAAGACACCTGTATACGTGTAAAGCCGGTTGTTGGAAATCTCGCCGTTGAGATATACTCCGACTAGCGGGATATCGCCCAGGATCAGACGGATAAGTTCAATTTCAGAATTCTCGTCGCTGAACATTTGCGGTCCGCGGGCAATACAGGAAACATACAGCCCAGCTTTCGGTGTACCGCCGGACCGTTTCTTGAGCCGGGTTGTCATGGCGATCAAGTCCTGGCGGGCGGCATCGGCATCACGGCTAACGAAAAACAGCCGGTCCCCCTTGTCGACCGGCTCACCGAGCGCCAGCAAACCCCGCTCCATGTCAACACCAATCAGATTGCGCACCACATAGTCGCCCGTATCGGAACCGACGACCGGTAACGCTACATGGATATTGCCTACCAACTGGCGAAGGTCTGCAGCCAGTTCAATGCCGATATCTTCTTTGAACACATTGAGGGCCGATTCACCATCAAGCGCGGCGATAATGTTGTCGGCACAGTCCGTGACTTCGTGCACTTGACCGATGGGCCCGCACCCTTGAGTGACGGCTGTGGCAACGTTGATATCCGGCGAAAAGGCAATCCCCGAAACACCGCCACCCGTTAATCTTCCTGCTACATGATGATCTGCGGTTTCACTGACGGTTAAACCGCCCACTAAAAATCCTTCGGTCTGCTCGGCAATCTGGCTGACCAGGGAAAGAACATCCGGGTTGTGAGAATCACCGTGCAGAAGAAGAAACGGTATACCATCCAGAACGCCTGGACCACCGGGGTTGCCGATAATGTTGTCGTTAGTCGGTTTGCCGACGCCGCTAAAATCGTCAAGCGTATCGATGGTAGGCAAAATATCAAAGGCATTTTCTGGCAGCCGTACGGTCATTACGGAGATGGCGGCTTCCTCAAAATATTCACCGCTTTGCATCTGTTGCTGATGGCGGCCAATACCGCAAATGCCGAGCCCGACTGCCCCGACCCATTGGTCAATAT
>PBQI01000034.1 GCA_002725625.1 Rhodospirillaceae bacterium
TCTCTATTCAGAAGCTGTACCGCCGCTAACCGGGCGCCGACGCGGGCCTTCTCCACGCCTTTGAGGCGGAACTTCACTTGGTGCTCCAGCAACTTGGCGGCCCGTCCCAGCAAATCAACTGCAGCCAATCTGTCCGCCAGCTTGCGGATCATTTCATCGCCCGTTTTGCTCGAAGGCGTAAGTTCTTTGAATTCATCGAACAGGGCTATAGCCCGCACCGGCGGCATGGAATCAGCGGCATCATTCAAATACAAATTGGCAAAAGCGCTGGCCATTTCCTGGGTAACTTCGCCCGCATTAGGGTTGCCCTTGAAATATGACGCCGCCGCCTGCAAGGTCCTGAGCCCGTTGCCATAGTCACCGATATCGAGATAGAGCCGGCCCAGCCGCCGCAGTAAATTAAATTCAAATTCGCCGCCCCGCCATGAGAACCGCAAGCCTTCCAGTTCTTCGATAGCCTCTTTCGCCTTTATCTGTTTCAATTCGAGCGATAAGTCCGTCCGCAGCACGATTGCATCGGCCATACTCGGGCGATGTTCCCCCTGCTCTACTTCCTCCCAGGCTGCTATAGCGCCGTCGAAGTCGCCGGAAAGTTTTTTCAATTTTCCTTCCAGTAAAGCCAACTGGTCAATTTCCTTCGGCGTCGGATCCTCTTCGGCCAACATTTCAAGATATTTGATGCCGGTTTTTATATCGCCGGCAGCGATCGCTGCGTCAGTCACCAGCAAACCCAAGGGAATTTTTATCGCCCGCGGATAGGGCCGAAATACACTGCCCTTTTTGCTCAGCACCGCCGCTGCTTCGACCAGTTTCCCGCTTCCCGCCAAAGCGGCGGCGCGCCAGAATTCACCCTCGTCATTGTCGTCCATACTGCCATGATCGAGATCTTTCAGCGCATCTTCATAGCGGCCAATGGTAAAATTGGTTGCACCCTTTAACAGGCGAAATTGCTTGTTGGTGATGATGTCCGGGTTTTCACTTTCAATACTGCGCAGGACGCCGATCGCTTCATAGCCGAAATGGTTGGCGAACAGGAAAATCGCGTATTTCATCCGCTCCTTTTGGCGTTCTGCACCTTGCGACAAGGAAAGCCGGTTGAGCATCTTCTGCCGGACCTTCCTAAAATCGCTGATTTTCATCCGCCGTGCCTGGCGCCAAGTATTAAGTTTGAATATCCGCGAAAGAGACCGGATCGAACCTGGTTTCGCGCGGGCAGAAACTTTTGGTAACAACGATGTCAGCGCCAGCTTGGAGGCGCTGGTCAATTCGACGCCCTGCTGGATTGCCCGAACCCGCAAATTGTCGATGCTGGGTTTGACCACTATGCCCTGGGCGGTCGGCAAAATCTGGACCTGAGGGTAGCGGTATTTTTTGGGCAAACCATGACCCAGAGGAATGACCGGGATGACAACAAGGTTATCCCCTACTTCGACATCCTTGAAAGGGACGGGCTCACCGGATTCGGCGACGGAAATGAAGAGACGCGCGCCGACCGGTGAATTGGGTTGGGATTTCGTTTCAATTTCCACCTGCGGCTGCAGCGGCTGCTGTTTGAAATCAAATATCCAAGCCAGGCCATCGCGTTTCAAACTGGGGTTGATCCCGGACACTGTCGCAAAGCGTAATATGGTGGCGTGATCTGACGGAATTTGCTCAATTTTCCGGACTGCGGTCCCAGCTGATTGCTGCAGTTTGCGTACGTCTATTGTTTGTTTGCGATCGAACACCAACCAAAGATTGCCGGCCCGTCTGAATACAGCGGCCGCGGTTGGCGACGTCCAATCGATTCTCAGCGTAACCGCTTTTACATCCTTAGGATCGACGTCCGCCTCAACGGTCGCTGGTTCTTGCGCTGCCGATTTGGCGTCTTTGGGCGTTGATTTACCCTGAGGTTTGACCTTTGCCGCCGCGTCCTTGGCACTACCGCCTTTCTGTTTGGCACCGGCTTTTTGTGGTGTCAGTGATACCGGTTTGGCACTTTTGGAAGCAGCAGTAGTTTTCTTCGCCGTCGGTGCCGATTCCGCCAAAAGCTTTTGCACCGGGGGCGCATCATTGGCGCCAGTCGGGTTCAGTACATCAACGACCACTTTCGATCCGCTGCGAAAATGCTTCACGCGCGAAGACGAGGGCACGGACAAAGTGACGACTGTCTGCTTGCCGCCAACTTGCGCCCCAGCCCCACGAAAATTGCTAAGCCGTCGGTTATTCAGTGTTGATACATTGACATTTGCCGGGCGGTCAAAAGTTATGGTCGTCCGATTTCCCTTTTTATCGACCTTGTAAGGAACACTTTTTCGCCAGTCGAAAACAACCCGGTCATAATTCGGATGCACACCCGCCCTGACCCCAACATTTTCTGACGTCCTGGTGGATGACGGGGCCGACGTTGGCGATGGTGCGGGTGTCGCTTTGGCAGTGGGCGGCGTTTTAGCGGCGGTTTTTACAGCTGGCACTTTTTCAGGCGCAGCAGTTGGATTCGGATCGACAATATCGACAATCACCGTCCGGCCGCGGGCGAAGTAGTTTAGATCAAACGTGCCCTTCAATGGAAAAGATACTATGAGCCCGCCATTTCGCAATGTCGGGCGGCCAATAAACTTGTTTAACCGCCTGGCTGCGCTGGTGAAGTTTGCTTCGACGGGGCGGGCAAATTGGATGATGAGCTGGCGGCCTTGAATTTTCGCAACATAGGGAACTGGGCTGGGCCAATTAAAGGTAATCCGCCCGGTACCATCGCGAGCCGTGCCCTGTACACTGACCTTGTCGGCCCTTGCCGGATGAACGGCTAGTAGCAGGTTACATATTGCGCCAACTGCCAGCCAAAGACCGTACTTTTTAGACATTAGATCTGCCATGCGATGCACTATGACCATTATCTTGCACCACCGACGACCATTATCACAATATCTACCCGTTTAGACAACTTTCCCAGGCTCTCTATCCTTGGCATTTTTTAAAAATGATGTACCTGAGTTACCATAGCCAAAGTTAAGAATTTCTTTAGCTTACCCGGCTCGGCGGAACGAATTTCCCACAGCAATATGCCGAGCCAAGGATGTTTCCCAGTTCAATGGAAATTCACCCTTGTCGAAATTTTCGTCATCGGCATAGCTGTTTATACCGATCTGATTCTCGATATTTAGCAGCAAGCCTCCAGAACGAGCAAGGCACGCCGCGCATCGGCGGTCAAAACCGCTGCATTCGGTGGAAATAACAGATCACCTGGTATCGGTATCACCAATCTGTCTTCAAGCAGCAGGATTTCATCGCTGCTTACGAGTTCATCCTTTTTGACCTTGTCTTCGAAAACAGCCAGCAAATAATCGAGATTAATCGCCCGCTGGCGGAATACAGAAGAAATGTTGTACTCTGCCGAAGGTACCGATGAGGTCGTCGTTTTGGCCATATTTAACGTCTGCGACAGCATCGATCGTTTCTTTCCAGCGGTCAACCTGGACATTCGACATTGAAAACAGCATTACAAAGAAAGTCAGTATCAAGGCTGACCAGATCAGTAAACATGATTGAGAAAATCGATTTCGAATCGGCGGGGTGATGTTCAGCCATTGCCGCCTCCTTCGTCAGTAGAAGGCGGTTCAGCTGGGGCTGGTACCGGAACCGGTTCCGTTGCCGGCGCTGGGATGGTATCAGGTTTCCGTCCAGCGCCTCTTTTACCGGTGCCTCTTCGGGAATTTCCTCCGATAACTCTTTTGGCTAGCAAATTCAGTTCGGCGCTAAATTCTTCGTCTTTGGCCGATACTTTCTCAATAACCGCATTCACAGTTTCTTCAACAACACTGGCGATACTCTCTATTTTGATTGTACCGTCGTATTGCTCTTGGAGCGTCTCCAGCTTTTTGGCATGCTTGAGACCATTTTTATGCGTCGCCATCCAAGAACCTTTAGAATTCTCCGAGCACACTGACCATTTTGGATTTAAATGATTTGGCATTGAACGGTTTGACAATGTAGTTGGACACACCAGCTTCTTCAGCTGCAATGACGTTTTCCGATTTACTCTCCGCAGTCACCATAATGAACGGTATCGATTTCAAGTCGTCATCGCCGCGAACTTCACGCAGCAATTGGATGCCGGTCATCAGCTCCATATTCCAGTCCGAAATAATCAGCCCGAATTTATCACCGTCATCCCTTAGGACGGTAAGCGCTTCCGTCCCATCTATCGCTTCATCCACATTGTTAAAATTTAACTGCTTGAGAAGATTGCACATGAGCCTCAACATTGTTTTGTCATCATCCACAATCAATACACGCATATTCGTGTCTACAGCCATCAGTCACTCCACATTTTTATATATACTTCTGCTAGATACAGTCCCAACAACTCACCTAGGTTCTATCATTAGACATATTACCTACTCTTTTCATAGAACCAATCCTATCAATGCTTTTCGCGGTATACTTGTTTTAAAAAGAGCTACAATATAGTCATGGATTTCTATTTCAGACATTCTGACCATGGCTTTTCTAAATGCATTTAATCCCAAGCCTNGTGTTTTCAAGGNGGAGAATAGCGTTTCAATCCCCCATCGGTTGCGATATGTGGATAGTGCNGTTTTGATCCTGATGTGACTTGTCACAACAATCAGCATCTCCCCGGTTTTCAAGCGCATCATGGCGATCTTTATCGGCGTTGTTTCTTTTGACGGGTCAGCACCCAGATACCAAGTGCCCTTCAAGATACGGCTTTGACGCTTTCTCAGACGAGTCGCATGGAAGGGCAACTTTACCGGAACATGGTTGTTATTCCAGACACGCATGTTTCCTTTGAGACGTAAATCAAAGGGAATGCAGGTTTTTTCATGGATGACGCCCAGAATCAGGATATTGATATAGCAGCGTCCAAACTTCCAGTTAGTACGATCCAACGCCAGAGACTGACGGTCCTGTTTTGAATAATCAGTATAACCAGCCAGACAAGCGTTTCCTGTCTTATTCGCCACAGGGAAATATGCTCATCTAAAGAGAAGGATAAAGACTCGGTCAGTGATTGATACATATTCAGAGACTTTCCTCCAATAGAGAACCTCAAAATATGAACCACTTTAGGTGCTCATCCCGTTAAGTCGGGTACCGTTGGATGCGCATGACAATGCGACGGACGAATATTTTATCGTCCACTACTAACAAACACGCTTGCCAAAAGGACTTTTCCATGGGGCGATTATACCAAGCGGCATCGGCACAGACAAAACTAATACGAGGCTGGAGTAGGGTACATTAGGAACGTATTGCGGAACGCGATCCAGCCCATAGCAAAGCCGATAATCAAAAACAATATGCCGATTGATTTTTCCATTGTTCGCGGCGCCACCTTGCCTTGCAGATGCGGCCCGATCTGACCGCCGATAATGACGGCCGGAATGGTATAGACCACTGCATTCCAGGGCACGGCATTGATGCCGCCCTGGGCAATCAACGCCGATATCTGCGTAAACGAAGCCGAAGCAACAACGACAATAACGATAAATACCGATGTTGCGGCGGCAACCGGAATGGGCACCTTGTTACGTTTTGCCAGCTGGGGCATGACAACTTCACCAATGCCGACGCCCAGCAGTCCGGTCAAAAATCCACCGGTGGTTGTCGCTATTACACCTTTTCCCTGACGCGGCGCTTTAAAAGAATATTCGACACCGTCACGCCCGACGATGGTACGTGTTGGTCTAACCACGGTGGCTCCCACCGATTCGCCCTCCGGTTCCAAGGGGAGTTCTTGCACCGGGTCGTGGTGGCGGATAAGTTCAAAAGACAATAGCAGCATCAACAGGGCATAAGATCCCCGCAGCAGCTCTTCATACTCATTGAGCTCATTGAGCAATATGGCACCGACGATACCAACAGGAACGCCGACCATGATAAATGGCATGGCACTTTTGAAATCGATGAGGCGCTTTCTAAGATACCCTACAAAGCCCGACGAGAATCCAAAAAATTCTGTAAACAAGGCGACACCGATGGCCGCAGCAATACTTTCGAAGGGATATTCCGGCCCCATAATCGGGAAAACAATCATGAAAATAGGCGCAAATATAGCGGCCCCGCCAATACCCGACAGCATGGCCGTTGTTGCAACACATATTGAGATCGGGAACATGAACCAGTAGAGCGTCCAATCGAACTGCGCCAAATCCATTCTACTATTTCCTGAAATTAAAAATGTGATCGGTTAGTCGGCAAACAAAATAGCTTGATCGGCAGAAATTCGCAAATCGCTAAATGTCATAATCCCGCTATCTCCATCCACCCGGGCACCTACACGGTAATTTTATTTATACATAAATTTTATGTTTTAATATATTTATTTACATTTATAAATGTTAGTGATATATTAATTGTACTCAATTTCACAGTTAAATTATTGTTTATTAGATGGCAAAGGCTGTTATGCGATATCAAATGATCACGGCAAACAGGTTGTTAGATGGCGGTGTCGTCTATCTTGACGCTCGCAGAGGCTGGACCGGCGACGTTACGCAGGGCGAAACCGTGGCTGAGGAAAATGCCGACAGCCGCATGTCGATTGCCCGGCAGTCGGCCGCAGATCAAGTGATCGTCACCCCTTATGTCATTGATGTCGAGGTCGGAAAGGGACAGGTAAAACCCGTCAGGTACCGAGAACAAATTCGGGCCAACGGCCCGAGCGTCAGTTAGTTAAACCAGGGAATCGAGTATGAAAAATGTATCGATATGATGAAATCGACCACACGTTGGTCCGGGAAAGGGTGGAAGAATATCGTGGACAGGTCGCCCGCCGCGTTGACGGCCAGCTGTCGGAAGAGGACTTCCGGAACCTTAGATTACGCAACGGCCTCTATTTGCAACTCCACGCTTACATGCTGCGGATCGCTATTCCCTATGGCTTAATGACTTCGGATCAGCTCCGCAAAATGGCTGATATCTCGCGCAAATATGACAAAAGCTACGGTCATTTTACAACCCGCCAGAATTTTCAGCTCAACTGGCCGGTTTTGGAGGATACGCCGGATATCCTCGAAGAACTGGCCGAAGTCGAACTCAGCGCCATTCAAACCAGCGGTAACTGCAATCGGAACGTTACGTCGGACGCCTATAGCGGTGTCGCCCGGGATGAAATTGAAGACCCCCGCCCCTATTGCGAAATTATACGCCAATTTTTGACATTGCATCCTGAATTTTCCTGGTTGCCGCGGAAATTCAAAATTTCAGTATCCGGCGCCGAAGAAGACCGGGCAGCTATTACAGTCCATGACATTGGATTGAAAATCATCAAAAATGACCAAGGTGAAACCGGGTTCCGGGTGCTGGTCGGTGGCGGTCTTGGCCGTTCGCCTTTCATTGGTAAGGAAATTCGAGAATTTCTGCCCAAGGATCAACTGATCCGTTATCTGCAGGCGGTGCTGCGGGTCTACAATATAGAGGGCCGTAGGGACAATCTGTTCAAAGCCCGTATAAAAATTTTAGTGCATGAGCTCGGCATCGAAAGGTTCCGCGCCAAAGTAGAAAGAGAATTTGAGGTTTCCGAAAATGATATCCTGATCCTCAGCAAGGCCGAGCAGGATCGAATCGCTGCCTTTTTCACCCCGCCGCCCTATGCCGATCAACCGGAGGAAAATTCGACCTTTGCGGACGCCGCTCTTTCAAACCCGGTTTTTGCAGCTTGGCTCAACTCTAACACGGTGCCACACAAAGTTCCTGGTTATGCCATCGTCAACCTTTCTCTCAAACCAAATGGCGGTGCCCCCGGTGATTTAACCGCCGCCCAAATGAATGCGGTGGCGGACCTGGCGGATCGCTACAGCTTTGGACAAATTCGCTCCACCCACCGCCAGAATCTGGTGTTGGCCGACGTCGCCAAAGTGGACCTGCCCGATCTCTGGCAGGAATTAAGCACATTGAAATTAGCGACACCTAATTTGGAGAAAATTACTGATATCATCTGCTGCCCGGGACTGGACTACTGTAATCTGGCTACGGCCCGATCCATCCCTGTTGCCCAACGCATCAATGAACGGTTCGCCGATCTGGACCGGCAGCATGATATCGGTGACCTTCGAATTAATATTTCTGGCTGCGTTAATGCCTGCGGCCATCATCATGTCGGCCATATTGGTATTTTGGGTATCGAAAAACTTAGTAAGGAGTACTACCAGGTTACCCTCGGCGGTTCGTCTTCGGGCGATGTTGATATCGGCAAAATTATTGGCCCAGCTTTTTCTTCGGCAAAGATTGTTGACGCCATCGATAACCTGGTCGCCACTTACGTCAATAACCGCATAGACAATGAACGCTTCCTCGATACCTACCGGCGTATCGGTCAGACCCCGTTCAGGGAGAACCTTTATGCCGATAATTAGTGACGGAAAAATATCCGAGGATTCGTGGCGCCTGCTGGCCGACGACAACCCGGCGCCAAATATGGCAACCGACAGAAGCGAACCTGTGATCGTTTCATTGGAAAGATGGCAACGGGCCCGCAGCGAATTTATGGGCCATAACGGCCCACTGGGTATTCGGCTACGCAGCGACCAGGCGCCAGGACCAATTGCCGGAGATTTGGGACGGTTCGATCTGGTGGCATTGGAGTTCCCAACGATGGCCGACGGCCGTGCTTTCAGCTACGCCAGATTACTACGTGAACGGTATGGTTATGAAGGTGAACTGCGAGCCGTCGGCAAGGTGGCCCGGGATCAATTATATTTCATGCAACGCTGTGGTTTCGATGCTTTCGAGATCAGTGATGATGAGAATCCCGACACCGTTCTGGCAGCTCTTTCATCTTTCTCCGTCGTCTACCAGCCGGCTGCCGATGATCGGGTCCCAGCCTGTAAGGCCCGCCACACCGCAAAATAATTTTATGGAAAATGTTTGAATGGCGTCCGGGGCCTGTCCCACGTCCGTCTAGGATGCACTAGCGAGTTTGGTCTGAAGTTTCTCGATATCGGTATCATCATCACCGTGATCTTTTCGGATCTGCTCAAAGATAGGCAAAATATTCAGAAATTCACTGGCAATTTTCGGATCAAGCTCACGGCTCTGTCAACGGACCCAACCTCTTTATAGGGCCACTCTGTGACGTCAAGACGTCATACTACATCACAAATGGCAGCTATTCTTCCCTCAATAGGTATTGCTTACCCAACCAGCCCCATGGAGTAACCGGAGTCATCCCATTTTTCATATCGCCGTTCAATTTGCCTGGCTTGAGGAGGATATGATCGGGAACACCAATTTTTTCCGACGTCGTGCATGGGGCTGGAATGGAGGATCAATTCGGCAAAATCGACTGAATAGCCAAGCGTTAGCGCCATATTCTGGCAGCCCTTGCTGATGCGGACAACATGCATACCCGTTTCATTTTCGCAGTACTCGCCGGCTTTGCCTAACTGACGGATGACCTCAGGCTGGGTATCGACAACTTCTTAGGTGCGCTGGCGCACCTGCGCTTCAACGATTTCCTTTCCCAGCCCGGCGGTTATACATCAAACGCTCCTCCAGCATGTTCTTGATGCGGTGCGCAACTTCAATACGTTCAAAGAGCTTGGTGACAAAATCCTGTTTTTCGACGAGCCCAGCGCTAGTCTCGATCCTGTTGTAGCGTCCCAGCTCGATGATCTGATTCTGAAACTGCGCGATGCCATGGGCATGAGCATCGTCGTTGTTATCCATGAACTGGACAGTGCCTTTACGATTGCCGATAGAATTACCGTTGGGGGACAGGATATTGCCTAAGAGATTTTTGAAAACCTTGAAGCCAGGGCCGGTACTGGCCATTACCGCAACTCTATTACTTGCCGCCTGCTGTCAACCTTCCTTGCTGGAAGGTCATTTTTAGCGGTTGCCTGTGACGCCGCCGCAGACCAAGTCGGCAACCCGCCTTAACGGTGTCGTTGAGATCAGCCGGTTCATCGCCGA
>PBQI01000035.1 GCA_002725625.1 Rhodospirillaceae bacterium
TGTTGCAAGACATCAATCCAACCAAAGGAGATAGGCCACCATGAAGAAGAATAACGTTTTAGAATTTGCAGGTCGAGACGCAATATCCTCCCCTGACAGATTTGTCGAAACCGGGTGCCAGCAGTTGATTTGCCAGGTGGTAGAGGTAGAACTTCAGGAACTGCTGAGCCAGTATTCTGATCAACAGACCGATGACGGTGATGCCGTCGTGGTTCGTAATGCTCATTTACCGGAGCGAGAACTGCAGACCGGGTTGGGGCCGGTGACGGTCGAAATTCCCAAAAGGCCTTAGAACCCGCGACGTTTCAGTCGGCCCTTGTCCCGCCCTGTGTCTGTAAGACGAAACTCTGGAGGCGGCATGCGGGAATTCACGCAAAGCTGGCGAGAGGTTTTTTGAAGTTGAAGGAATGCGGCATGAATGGGCCGGAGTTGGCTATTGGTGATGGAGCCATGGGGTTCTGGACGGCGTTGGAAGAAGTCTATCCCGAGACACGTCAGCAGCACTGGCAAGTATCCACACCAGAAATTCCATAGAAAATTGACATTCGGAACCATCCGTTACCGCCCCAGACACTCGAAAGGATGCCTGTCTCGTGACGGTATGCTGCACATGATGTTCAAGCTTGGGCAGTGTGCAGAAAAGAAATGGAGACAATTACACGGCTTCGACTACTTGACCAAGGTAATAGCTGGAGTAAAGTTCAAAGGCGGTGTTGAGGTATCTGATGTCGATCTGGCTGCCGCCTGATCCAGGTGCCAAAACACCACTTTGGGCTATAATTCTTGTTGTTGCTCATTTGACTAGTTTATAAGGAGCACAATTTTCTGCCTCCAAGATTCCAACTCAATTTGGGCCTTTTAGTATCGGATTAAAATGGCAATACCGCCCAATTGGGCATCGTGGACGTGTCCTTGTCGCAGATCAAGGACGGGTCAGGAAGGCAACATTAAAGAAGCCTCGGAAGTTCCCACATCTGGGCTAAGGTAAATAGATGAACGATGTTCGAAACACGCTGGAAAAGCGCCTTCCTGGGCTGCATGCCCATATTGAGACAATGCTTGTCGAATCCGAAGCTAAATACAACCAACAAACCAACCAGGCGCCTTCGGAATTCCTCCTAGAGCATTCCCGGCGCACTGCTGCTATCGCCCACAAAATATCCGGAATGGAAGAAGTAGATTCATTTCTGCCGTGCCTAGTAGCGCTCTTCCACGATGCGGGAAAATTTCACGAAGGCGAATACCACCTGGATAATATTCCAGAAGAGGAGCATGCAGCGGATCTAGCCGAAAAGACGCTTACCGAGTTCGGGCTTGAAGGCAACGATATCGAGGCCGTGCTCGTAGCGTTACGGGCTTTATACAATGACAGTCTCCCCTGCACCGGCCCCTGTCGCATCGTTCAGGATGCGGACCGCCTAGATAAACTGGGCGCGTTGGGAATCGGCGCTTTCTTCACCAAAGCAGCCCTGCGTGGAAGAGGCCTGATCGATGCTCTCTTGAATAATCTGAGCCGGGAATTGACCTACGCTCAAGCGGCACCGCGTTCTATGTTTACAGAAACGGGAAAAAAACTCGCCGAAGAACAGGCGGCTAAAACATTAACCTTTTTTAATGGTCTTCTGGCGGATATAGAAAGCTGGGGCATCGCTTCATTTGAACGCCGCACCATCGTCTTGGAGGAAGATTTCCTTACCCGAGATGGGGCGGTCATACAGAAGATGGAAGCGACTATCGTTATGCTGCGCGCCTGCCCGGATTGCGCAGAATTGCTCGAATTGACCCATTTGCGTGAGCGGGGCTTAAAGTGCGAGAAACTCGTCGCAGAAATCGCCTGTTCAGACTGTGACCACACTAGCGAAACTTCCTTTTGCCTGCCGGTATTCGCTTGATACGCGCCGTGCTAAGCCAAATATTGGTGCGACGCAAAACCNAAACCCTAGCTGTGCATTCTTGACGGGGATCAAGGCGAGGCATAATCCGATACGCATAGAATTCGTAGTGCGCTCGGTNAGGGGGCCTGTGCCCCNTTGCTCAAGAAATGATGCTCNGCCTCTTTTCTCCGAACNTTCCAGCCATTTTAGATCGTAATCGACGGTTAATTTAAGGAAAAAATACAATTACATTATTAAAAATAAAAATTAACCGAACTAAAAAGTAGTGAGGATCGTGAATACAATAACCCCCATCAAAGAAATTACGGATGTCATCGTTGAGAATGGCGGGCAGTCGTTTCAATTGTGTTATCAATGCGGTATCTGCGATGTCGTTTGTCCCTGGAACAGGGTTCGATCCTTCAGCATGCGTAAATTGGTGCGCCAAGCCAACTTTGGTTTGACCGATATCGAAAGCGAAGACATATGGCGTTGCACCACCTGCGGCAATTGTCCACAGCGTTGCCCCCGCGGTGTCAACCAGATCGAGGTTGGAGTCTCGTTACGCCGGATCGCCACCGAATATGACGTCTTCCCCGAAGCCGTTACCCCCATCATCACCGTAGCCGACAGCCTTAGGGCAGAAGGTAATCCCTTCAATATGGAACGGTCGGAACGGGCGAATTGGGCGAAGGAATTGAACGTGAGAACATTCACCGAGGGGATGGAAATTTTATATTCCCCAGGCTGTTATCTCAGCTATGACCCGCGTATGAACACAGTAGCGGCGGCGACGGTTAAGATACTCAACGAGGCTGGAGTGGATTTCGGCATCTTGGGCGCTAAAGAAAGCTGCTGCGGTGAAAGCATTCGCAAGACCGGCAACGAAGAAGTTTTCCGGGGTTTAGCCAAGGAAAACATCAAGAATTTTATTGATAACGGGGTGAAGAGAATCCTGGTTTCCTCACCACATTGCTACCACTCGTTCAAAAACGAATACCCCGAATTCAACGTCAATTTTGAAATTGTTCATATGTCCCAGTTCTTAAGCGAATTGATGGATGCGGGTCGTCTTAAGCCCACCAAGGAGTATAACAAGAAAGTCACTTATCACGATCCTTGTTATCTGGGTCGGCATAACGACATCTTTGACGCACCTCGCAATGTCTTGAAGCATGTGCTCGGCGCTGAAGTGACCGAGATGGCTGATTTTCGGGAGAATAGCCTTTGTTGCGGCGGCGGCGGCGGCAGAATCTGGATGGAAACTCCCAAAGAAGAACGATTTGCCGATCTAAGATTACAGCAGGCCCTTGATGTGGACGCTGAAGTGTTGGTCACGACCTGTCCCTATTGCATCACGAATTTTACCGATAGTGCTCTGGGATTTCCCGAAGGCCAAGCCTTGGAGATCAAGGATATCACGGAAATCGTCGCGGAAGTAATTTAAGCCGTTTAGGACAATGGGCGGATTGGCGCCGGTATCAAAAGGTAGATAGAAATTGAACAGTATATCTAAGTCCAAGAATGAGAATGTTGGCGATGTAATGGTTGTCGGCGGTGGGATCAGCGGCATACAAGCCTCTCTTGATCTGGCGGAAACCGGTTTTAGGGTATTCTTGGTGGACAAATTACCCGCTATTGGCGGCAAGATGTCCCAGCTTGATAAGACATTTCCCACCAACGACTGCTCAATGTGCATTGAATCGCCGAAATTTATTGAATGCAGCCGCCATCCCAACATTGATATTTTGAGTAACACCGATATTGAACGTGTCGAGGGCGAAGCCGGGAACTTCAAGATTTCCCTATATAAAAAGCCCAGATATGTGAATGAGGACAAATGTACGGGTTGTACGACCTGCGTCGAATATTGTCCTGTTGAGGTCCCTGATCCCTACAATCAAAATATGAACCTGACCAAGGCCGTTCATATTCATTTTGCCCAGGCGGTACCGCTTTATACCTATATTGATCCTTTAACCTGTCTGTTCCAACAAGACGAAAAATGCAGCATTTGTCAGGACGTATGTCAGCACAAAGCCATTGATCTTCATCAAAAGCCGAAGAATCTGAGAGTGGAGGTCGAAGCCGTTGTTCTGTCGCCGGGCTATGAAACTTTCGATCCGGCAGTGAGAGGCGACTATGGCTACGGACGGATGAAAAATGTCGTCACCAGCCTCGAATATGAGCGCATGCTGTCTTCCACCGGTCCCTATGAAGGTGAAATAAGGCGTCCATCGGACAACACCCATCCCGAAAATATCGCCTGGATTCAATGCGTTGGGTCCCGCCAAGTCATCCCGGGCGGCAATACCTATTGTTCCGCCGTCTGTTGCGCTTATACCCAGAAACAGGTGATTTTGACCAAAGAACATAATGCTGAAATTGGTGCTACCGTGTTCCATAACGATGTCCGCGCCTTTGGCAAAGATTATGAACGTTATTATCAGAAGGCCGATAACCTTCCCAATGTCGAATTCATCAGAAGTTACGTGTCTGTTGGACGGGAAATTCCTGACAGCAAGAACGTCACCATAAGATATTCGACCCCCGATAGCAGCGTGAAAGAAAAGGAATTTGATCTGGTTGTTCTTTCCGTCGGGTTAAATCCGCCCAAGGATTCTGAAAAACTGGCGGCACTATTCGGAATCGATCTCGATTCCCATGGTTTCTGCAAAAGTAATCCGGTCAATCCAATCGAGACCACCCGCCCAGGGGTTTATGTCAGCGGTGCGTTCCACGGCCCTCGCGATATTCCTGAATCCGTCGTCACCGCCAGTGGCGCAGCAGCCTTATGTGGCCAGCAGTTGGCCAAGCAACGCGGTAAGTTGAGCCGAGAGCGAGAATATCCTGAAGAGCGGGACGTTTCCGAAGAAGATGCCAAGGTCGGCGTGTTTGTTTGCCATTGCGGAGCGAATATAGGTCGAGTGGTTGATGTGCCTTCCGTTGTCGATTACGCCAGCACGCTGGACAATGTAACCCACGCTCAAGAAAGCCTGTTCGCCTGTTCCACGGACAATGCCCAAGACATCGCGGATGTGGTCCGTGAGCAAGGGCTGAACCGCGTTGTCATTGCCGCCTGCACACCCCGGACCTTGGAGCCCTTGTTCCGGGATACAGTGCGGGAAGGCGGGATCAATCAGTATTTTATGGAAATGGCCAATATCCGGGAACATTGCTCCTGGGTGCATTCAAAGGAAAAAGAAGACGCCACTGCAAAGGCCAAGGACATTGTCCGGATGTCGGTCGCCCGCACCACTTTGCTGGAGCCTTTAGAGGAAATCGACCTGCCCGTCGACAAGAAGGTCGTGGTTGTCGGTGGTGGCGTGGCCGGAATGACGAGCGCTCTGAACATGGCCGAGCAAGGTTTTCAGGTTCATTTATTGGAGAAAGATGATGATCTTGGCGGCATGGCGCGTCGGTTGCATTACACCCTTGATGGCGTTGATGTGCAGTCTTATCTGGCGGGTATCAAGCGTAAAATCTATCGCCATCCCTCAATCCACGTCTCTACCAGCGCCACCATCGAAGAAGTGTCGGGGTATGTCGGTAACTTCACCACCAAAGTGACGTCCGAAGGTCGGGTCAAAGAAATCAGCCATGGCGCTGCAGTCATCGCTACCGGCGCCGAAGAGCACAAACCGGAAGAATATCTTTACCAAGAAGAGGATCAAGTCATGACCCTCCTCGAACTGGAAGGGCAAATCGCCCAAGAAGAAGAATTCGTGATGAACGCTGAGTCCGTGGTGATGATCCAATGTGTGGGTTGCCGATCCGCGGAAAGAAATTATTGCAGCCGGGTCTGCTGTAACCAATCGCTCAAAAATGCCCTGGTCATGAAGGAAGCCAATCCGGAGACCGAGATCTACATCATCTTCAGGGATATGAGGGCCTATGGTTTCAAAGAGGATTATTACCGCAAGGCGGCGGAAAGCGGTGTTCGTTTTATTCGTTATGAGCCTGATGACAAGCCCCTGCTTGAGGCCACCGAAGAGGATGGCCGAAAAATAATGCGGGTAACGGTTAGCGATCCGATCTTGGGTGAAAAGCTGGCTTTGGATGCAGATATCTTGGCGCTGGCCGTGGCGATCGTGCCGTCATCTGCCAGCCAAGAATTGTCAAAGCTGTTCAAGATACCCCTCAGTCAAGACGGTTTCTTCCAAGAAGCCCACGTTAAGTTAAGGCCCGTAGATTCGGCGACGGATGGAATTTTCTTGTGTGGTACGGCGCACTATCCCAAAGACATTTCCGAAACCATCAGCCAAGCTTACGGCGCGGCGGGACGGGCGATCAACTTGCTGTCGAAGGATTCAGTGTCCGCCACCGGCGCAGTGTGCGGCGTTAATGAGACGTCCTGTGTTGCCTGCCAGGCATGTATGACGGCCTGCACCTATGACGCCATCGATTTTTACGACACGCCACTGGGCAAAAAGGCTCGGGTCAATCCGGTTCTTTGCAAAGGCGATGGTCTTTGTAACGCCAAATGTCCGACCGGGGCGATCTATCTGAACCATTACACCGATGAAGAGATATTCAGGCAGATCGACGCCGCGTAATCGGGTCGTTGTCGGAGTGAACAATAAAATTAAGGAAGCGACTTGAGTATGGCTAATTTCAAACCAGAAATCCTGGGATTTTTATGCAACTGGTGCAGTTATGCGGGGGCAGATTTGGCTGGCGTCTCCCGCCAACAATACCCGGCTACAATGAAGGTGATCCGGGTGATGTGTTCGGGCAGGGTCGATCTGGCTTTCGTGATTCGCGCCTTCGCCAACGGCAAGGATGGCGTATTTGTCGGCGGCTGCTGGTTGGGTGACTGTCATTATGTCACTGAAGGAAACTATGACGCCCTAAGCATGATGCATCTGGGTAAAAAATTGCTTGAATATTCCGGCATTAATCCGGATCGGCTGAGACTTGAATGGGTCTCCGCATCGGAAGGCCTCCGCTATGCCGAAGTGGTGACGGAATTTACCGACGAGTTGATGAAACTCGGACCCCTGGGCGAAAGCGAGGGCGTGGACCAGAAAGAATTGAAGCTCAAGATCGAAGCCATTACAAAGTTGATCCCCTACATTAAATTGGTGGAGCGGGAAAAATTGCGGGTGCGCTTTGAAAGCAAGGATCAATACGAAGAATATTTCAACAGCGACGCAGTGAAATTGCTAATTGATGACATGATCGTCGATAAGTTGGCGATTAGCCAGATTATGGTGCTCCTGGAAGAAGAAGCCCTTTCATCTCGGGACATTGCCGACAATTTGGGCATGAGCTCATCTGAAGTCTCCAAGCACCTCAGCAATTCAGCCAGACAAAAACTGGTTAAATTCAATGAGAGTGAGAGACTTTATGCTCTCGCCTGACATGCAAATAAATGAATAGAGACCAGGATTATGGATATCAAGAAAGTTGAGAAAATTATTAATGACCATGACAGTGAAGCTAGTTCGCTGATCCAAATTATGTTGGATATCCAGAAAGAGCTTCACTGGCTTCCCCCGGAAGCAATGGATTTGGTCGCTGAGAAATTGCAGGTCCCGATGGCCCGAATTCAACACACGGCAACTTTTTACAAGGCTTTCAGTCTGGTTCCCAAAGGGCGACATGAAATTAATCTATGCGTGGGTACCGCCTGTCACGTCAGGGGCGCGACTCGCGTTCTCGAGGTTTTGCAGAACACAACCGGGCTGGAACCGGGAGAAACCGACCCGGAAATGAAATTTAGCCTCGATACCGTCAACTGTCTCGGCTGCTGCGCTTTGGGACCGGTGATGGAAATCGACGAGCAGCATCTCGGCAGGTTGGATACAGGTTCAGCCGTCGACTTGCTGAAGAACTACGATTAAGGGAATTCTATATCAATGACTAACTCGCCCGCCGAATTAGAACAGCTCAGACAGGATATCCTGTCAAAAAGGGACTCGGACAAGCCCCACATCTCGGTATGCGCCGGCGCCAGTTGTCTGGCTTCGGGTGCCGGAAAGGTGATAGAAGCCCTTGAAACGGAAATCGAACAACAGGGTTTAGAGGGAGTGACGGTCAAAGGAACTGGCTGTCCTGGGTTTTGCGAATGCGGACCCATCGTCGTCGTGGATCCCGAGGATGTCTGCTATCTTCAGGTAACGCCTGAGGATATTTCCGATGTCGTGTCTCAGACTGTTTCGAAGAATGAAATTGTTGATCGTCTGCTCTATGTAGATGCAAGCGACGGTGATAAAAAAATCGTCCATGCTGAGGATATTCCCTTCTATAAGAACCAAGAACGGAACATCATCGGCAATAATATTAAGATTGATCCGAAATCCATTGAAGATTATCTAGCTCTGGGCGGTTATTCCGCTTTGACCAAAGTGCTGTTTGATATGACCCCGAAAGAGGTCGTGGGTGAAGTCCTCAAATCCGGACTTAGGGGGCGCGGAGGTGGCGGCTTTCCAACAGGAATTAAATGGGATGCGGCTCTCAACGCGGAAAGCGATACTAAATACGTCGTCGTCAATGCTGACGAAGGCGACCCCGGGGCGTTTATGGACCGGGCAGTTCTTGAAGGTAATCCTCATTCTATATTGGAAGGATTGATGATTGGCGCCTACGCCATCGGCGCGAACGAAGGCTATTTTTACGTGCGTCAGGAATATCCTCTAGCCTTGGAGAATGTAGCTCTCGCCGTTAAGCAGGCCGAAGAATACAACTTTCTTGGTGAAGATATCCTGGGATCAGGTTTTAATTTTAAAATTAATATACATATGGGTGCTGGCGCTTTTGTTTGTGGTGAAGAAACTGCTTTGTTGCTGTCTTTGGAAGGCAAGCCGGGAGAGCCCAAATCTCGACCGCCCTATCCAGCTACCAAGGGACTTTGGGGCAAACCGACCAACATCAATAATGTGGAAACCTGGGCTAACGTGCCGTTGATCATTAATCAAGGTGCTGATTGGTACACTCAGTTCGGCACCGAAGGTAGCAAAGGCACTAAAATCTTTTCGCTGGTCGGTAAAATCAAGAACACCGGCCTGGTCGAAGTGCCCATGGGTGTGACGCTCAGGGACATTATCTACAAAATTGGCGACGGTATTCCGGACGGCAAAAAATTCAAAGCTGTGCAGACCGGCGGTCCGGCGGGTGGCTGTATTCCCGAAGAACAACTGGACACAGTTGTCGACTTTGACGAACTCATCAAAGCTGGTGCCATCATGGGTTCGGGTGGCATTATCGTTATGGATGAAGATACCTGCATGGTTGACGTCGCCAAATATTTCCTAGGTTTCCTGGCCGAGGAATCGTGCGGCAAATGCAATCCATGCCGAGAAGGCATCAAGCAGATGCATAATATTCTTACAAATATTTCCGAAGGAAGAGGCAAGGAAGGCGATATCGAGTTGCTGGAAGGGCTGGCCATGTCGACCGGTGGCGGTTCGTTGTGCGCCCTAGGAAAAACGGCGCCCAATCCAGTCATGAGCACCCTTCGTTATTTCCGGGAAGAGTATGAAGAACATATCAAAGATAAAAAATGTTCCTCTTATACCTGCGAAGAATTGGTCTCTTATTATATCGATCCGGAAAAGTGTGAAGCTTGCCTGATCTGCATGAAGAAATGCACGGCGCAATCGATCATTGGCGCCAAGCATCAAATCCATGTTGTTGATCAGGACATCTGTACCAAATGCGGTTCCTGCTATGAGGTTTGCCCTGATAACTTTGATGCGGTGTTGAGGTTTACTGGTGAGACCGTTCCGGAATCAATCCCCGTAGATATGAGAACAATAGACCGGAAGAAAAAAAAGGCGGATAAAACACGCGCTTTGGCCTCAGCCGGACAGGGAGCATAGACCATGAGTAATATCTCTCTGAAAATTGATGGCAAGGGCGTTAAGGCGACTGAAGACATGACCGTCCTGGACGCCGCCCGTAACGCCAATATTTACATTCCTACTGTTTGCCATCACGAGAAATTGGAGCCTTTCGGCGGTTGTCGGTTGTGTGTGGTGGACGTGACAGTGGGCGGGCGTACAAATATGGTTGCCGCCTGTGTACATCCTGTCCAGGAGGCTATCGAGGTTACAACCCGCTCCGAGCAGATCGATGATATTCGCAAGATGCTGACGGAACAGTTGCTGGCTTATGCCCCAGAATCCGAAGTCTTGCAGGAAATAGCCGAGGAATATGGGGCGGATAAAGACCGCTTCCAAAAAGAACCCTCCTTCTGCATTCTCTGCGGCCTCTGCGTTAGATATTGCGACGAGGTCAAACAGCTAAACGCGGTCGGTTTTGTGGACCGGGGGCCCAGCCGAGAAATCAGTTTTGTTCCGAAACTTGCTCAGGAGAAATGCTGGGATTGCATGGAATGTTTTCCGCTTTGCCCCACATCGGCATTGCAGGCAGCCTTCATATTAACAAGATCACTAACTTCTTCGCCCTCCAAACCCGAAGTTGATTTCGGAAAACTAGCCGAAATGAAAGTTGCGCCGGAAGGGCATCAGCACAACAACGTAATAGAGGAAAGAAAATGAGATACGCCGTAGCAGGATTTGATCTGGAAATAGATCTTACTAAGGGCAGCATTGAAAAAGTCGCAACCGACCCCAAGGACACAGAACTTTATTTTGGTGGGCAGGGGATGGGCGCCAAGACGCTATTTGAGCGGGTGCCGCCTGAAGTTGATGCTTTTTCTCCGGACAATCTTTTGATTTTCAGCACCGGTCTCTTGCATAGTACGCCGGCGCCTGCCGCTAACCGGACGGCGGTGAACACGATTTCACCGCAGACGAATTTTATGTCCCATTCATTGTTTGGCGGGTTTTTCGGGCCGGAATTAAAANATGCNGGTTACGACAGAATCATCTTTAAGGGTAAGTCCCCTGATTTGGTTTATCTGTACATAAATAACNACACGGTAGAAATTCGCGACGCTTCCCACCTGGCTGGGAAAGGCACGACGGAAACCGGCGACTTTCTGAAAAATGAATTGGGCGATCAGAAGGTTCAGGTGGTGGCTATTGGTCTCGCCGGCGAAAACAAAGTCTTTATGGCCTCCATGGATCACAATCACGCCAGCGCATCACGTGGCGTGGGCGTTATCATGGGCGACAAGAAGGTCAAGGCAATCGCAGTACGCGGCACCAAGGACATCAATATTGCCCGTCCAGCTGAAATGTTCGAGATAAGCCAGACCCTGCACAAGAAAATCTACGAGAGTGAAGGCTGCGGAGACGACATGGCGGTCAATTTGGATGATAGCTTTCACCATGATAATTTCGCCTGGGGCAATGCCCGTACACGGCAAAAAGGGTACTGGACCTCGGAAGTCGAGGCCAAATTTGAGAAGATTAAAAGGGACAATATGGAGCGGCAGACGGGCTGTTATAATTGCTCGAAGAATTGCCGCATAGCTATTGCCCGACCGGGAAAGCATAAATTTGGCTATAAATGTTTTGGCGCCGCCACCTATCACATGGCGGCCTTTATGGAGCGGGATTTCAGCTATGACATTCTTAGCGTCGCCCAGGAATATGGCGTGGATTCCTATGCAACGCCGCAAGTGATGGCTTTCGCACTGGAACTTCTCGAGGCCGGCATATTAACCGATGACGATTTTCCAGGAATGCCGGAAGATTCTCCGGGCCGGTTTTTTTACATGCTGGAAAAAATTGTACGCCGGGAAGGCATCGGTGATATTTTGGCCGACGGCGTTTCCCATGCCGCCATACGGATCGGCAACGGCGCGGAAGAATACGATCACAACACAACGAAAAAATTCGAACAGGTGCCCATCAAGCTGGGCAAGGTCAATCCGGCCTTTTTCCTGATGATCGCTACCGGCGAGAAAATGAATATCACCCAGATCGAAGGCTCCTTTCCTCAGGATCCTCTGCCGACCCCGGAAGAGCGGCAAGCCTATGTCGATGATTGGGACGCGGTGCCGGATCAAAAGTTCAAGGATTATTTTTTGAATTGGGAAAAACGCAGCGAAATTTCTGATGAGGCTGTCTGCGACATTGTTCGGTGGAACGAGGCCATGCACTATATTGACGATTCAATTGGAACCTGTGGTTTCGTCTCCTCTTTCAGGGGGCAGTTCGGCGGCGATATCGCCTATCACTTGAACAATCTTCCTGAGGTTATCTCCATGGCGACCGGCTTTGAGATGAGCAAGGACGAGTTATTTACGACTTCCCAGAGAATCAGAAATCTCGTCAGGGCCGTAAATGTGAGAAGAGGTTTGTGTAGAAAGCTCGAACGGCCACCCGAAGACCATTGGGCTGTGCGGGACGAGGAGATGGAGCAAGCGTTGCTGTCCAAATATTACAAATTCAGAGGCTGGACCGACGACGGTATTCCCACCAGGGAGCTTCTGGAATCCTTAGGATTGGATTATATCGCCACGGATCTCGAAGAAAGAGGGATTTTGGAGCTTAAAGAAGAAGCCGCCTAAGAAACCGAAACCGGATACGTTGACAGTCAGATAAAATGGAGATTGCGCTGTGAGTACTGGGCAAGCGATGAAATTAGTTAAAGAGATTAAGGTCGATATCGATTTATGTACAGGTTGTTGCGCCTGTGAAATGGCGTGTTCGGCCTATCACGCCAAGCCAAGATACAGCAGCATTAATCCGTCATTGTCTCGCATTCGGGTGGTAACGGACGAATTGAACGATGAATATGTTCCCATACGCGCCGGCGATTACACGACATCTGAATGCAACGGTAGGCATGTATATAAAATCGGTGGCAAAGACTATAGCGAATGTAGTTTCTGCCGATCCTCCTGCCCATCTCGAGATTTTTTCTTCGAGCCGGATTCTGGTCTGCCGCTAAAATGCGATATGTGTGAAACCGTGCCGGCCCTGGACGAACCCCTATGTGTCACTGTCTGTCATACCGATGCCTTGACCTATGAGGAGCGGGAAATTGAACCCGACGAAGTGCCGCAGGAAAAGCGTGGGGATATTGAGGTCGGCCTGGAAATGCTGGTAAATCAACATGGCATAGAAGCGGTCCTTGAAGGCTTGAACCACATGCCCAAAGCACAAGGACTTAAATCCCAGACCAGCGAAAACGAGGATTCCGAGAAAAAGTAAAGTGTAATCGACGAGCCTCGCTATTTGAAAAAACACGCACTGCATAACAGTGAGCGCGGTATTGTCACATTAACATAAGTTAGAGCATTTCCGGATTATTCTGACGCATATCCGTCAGCGATAAAGTATTTTCTTCATTCTTCCGACTTGA
>PBQI01000036.1 GCA_002725625.1 Rhodospirillaceae bacterium
ATGGGCGGAACCCTTGTTCGTTCCATTGGTCTGACACCAGCCAAAGCGTCTCAATATGGTTTTATATTGGGCTACCTTGCGTAACTAGAGAATTTTAGAGGTGCCCATTTAACTGTTTGCCGAGACAGGTACCCGATGATAGACCGTCGCACCCGTGGTTCTTTGTCGGTGTCGCCAATTTTATCCGAGTGATCAATTGTATCGAAGAACCAAAGAGACTGAATTTAGTGTCTAATAATGAGGATACGGATTTGATGAATCAAAAACGCCAGAAGAATATCATGTTTTTGGTTATACTGGCCGGTGTAGCTATTGCCAGTTACGTGGGTATAATTTTGAATGTTGCCGGTTCCAATTAACCCTTGGATACGTCGTTTGAACAAAACTAAATCAATGCCGGATCGATTCCAAATCAATGATTGAAATTTCAATCCTCCCTCACCTCAATGCGGCTTTGAACGCCATTGCCGGGGGGGTTCTGACGGCTGGCTTTATTTTCATTAAAACCGGCAACCGGCGAGCCCATAAAATATCGATGATTTTGGCCATGTGTGTCTCAGGTGTGTTCTTGATCAGCTATGTGACCTTGCGTGCCTATGCACCGATTTTCGAGTTTCAAGGCCAAGGGGCCGTTCGTGTTTTTTATTATATTATGCTCATTTCCCACGTCTTTCTGGCCACGGCAATCGTACCACTGGTCATTTTTAGTGTACTGCATGCCTTTAAATCCCGCTTCGCCGCTCATAAGCGGATTACCCGTTGGACATGGCCGGTCTGGATATATGTTTCAATTTCAGGAATCGGCGTTTATTTGATGCTTTATCAGTTTTACCCTGCAGCAGCCGGATAGGGATGAATCGGCCATGCTTGCGGAACCCCTTTCGCCATCACGCAAAAAACTCCTGCACGGCTGGTCACTTCTAGCCGCGACGTCGCTGGCCCTGGCCGGGCTGTTCGCCATTCTGCTCGTTCTATCACGCATGCCGGTAGTCGGGGGCTCCGTGCCCTGGCCCAACGAGTTCTTCCAGAAGGGCCTAGTCGCCCATGTGGTTCTGTCGTTTGCCGTATGGTTCCTGGCCGTATTCGGCGCCCTGGCCCAAATCAGCCAGCAACACGAGGATTCGATCATAGATAAAGCGGCCCTTGGTCTGGCCGCGCTCGGCACGCTGCTGCTTCTCATACCGGCTCTGCTCGACCGGGGCGAGCCGACACTCAACAATTATATACCGGTCATCATCGACCCGCTTTATTACGCCGGTCTTATTCTTTTGGGTTTGGGCGTCCTACTCGCCATTTATCCGCTGATCAGAACCGGACATCAGCTTAGGGGCGCAACCACACTCTATGTTGCCGCCATTGTCGGTTTTATGTTCGCCGCACTGGAGTTGGGCGATCAAACGCCCTCCCATGACTATAACGAAAGCTTGTTCTGGGGCGGTGGCCATATTCTGCAGTTCGTCAATGTTGCCTTAATGCTTGCCGCTTGGTCCATGTTGGGTGAAACCGCCCTGGGTCAACCGATCATTGGCGCCGGCTTTTACCGACTTGCCATAATTTTACTAACTGCCCCCGGACTGGCGAGCCTTTCCTTTTATTTCCTATGGGATGTGTCTGAGAACGGTCACGTCAAAGCTTTTACCGACCTGCAATATACTCTCGGGCCCCCGGTTGTGATATTCGGATTGGCGGCGCTGCCAAAATTGAAGAAGCTCTTTACCAATGCCAACTGGCGCCAACCAGCCGTCTTGAGTCTGTTGACGTCTATCATTGTTTTTGCCGCCGGCGGTTTTCTCGGCTATTTCGTTGATGGCCTGGACACCAGAACTCCCGCCCATTACCACGGCGTCATCGGCGGAATTAATCTCGCCTTCGTGGGCCTGTTCTACGCGGTGTTTCTACCCCACCTTGGACAGCATATTAAAGCGGGCAAGTTGATTTTCAGCCAAATACTTTTATATGCAGTTGGTCAGTTTCTGTTTATCGTTGGCATGTTCATGGCTGGCGGTATGGGCGCGGCGCGCAAGACGATGGATTCGGGCGTCGATATCAATTCTACGGTGGGCGTATTAGCCGCAGGCATCAGGGATTTTGGCGGTGGATTGGCGATTATCGGCGGCGTTATGTTTATTGTCATTGCCCTCAAAGTTTTATTGCGCAAATCGGAATCAGACTAAAAAAATTAAAGTATGTGCAATTGGCTCTCTTCAATTCCGAGATTTTGCGGTATAAGGTAAATCTTATGGCCCAGGACACACGATCGACATTGACGGAACACCCATCCACCGGCATCGGCGAGGCGGAGGATACATCCGCCATACCAGGTGAAGTCAACAGCCGGGTGGTTGACTACGCGGTGCTGTTGAAACCACGTGTCATGTCCCTGGTACTATTTACCGGCATCGCCGGACTGGTTCTGGCGCCTGGCCAGATCGATTGGCTGACTGGATTGATCGCTGTCGTCTGCATCGGCGTCGGCGCGGGTGCGTCGGGCGCCATCAATATGTGGTATGATCGCGATATCGACAGCCAAATGGAACGAACCATAAATCGGCCCATTCCGGCCGGCCGCATGCAGCCGTTGCATGCTCTTTGGCTCGGTATAATTCTGTCGGTCATTTCGGTAGTCGGCATGGCTTTGTACGTTAATGACATGTCGGCGGTACTGCTGGCGATTACCATTGCCTACTACGTCTTTATTTACACCATTTGGCTGAAACGGCGGACACCTCAGAACATCGTTATCGGCGGTGCCTCCGGCGCGCTGCCGCCAGTGATCGGATGGGCCGCCGTCACGGGCGATATCTCTTTAAATTCTTTGCTTCTGTTCGCTATTATTTTTATTTGGACGCCGCCTCATTTTTGGGCTCTCGCCCTTTATCGCTCCGGTGACTATGAAAAAGCCGGCGTCCCGATGATGCCGGTAGTGTCAGGCGTTCAGGAAACGAAAAAGCAGATGCTGATCTATGCCACCCTACTCCTCCCGATCACCGTAGCACCGGCCTTTACCGGTCTGGCCAGCCTCTATGCCGGCGGCTTGATCGGACTGCTAAGCCTTTGGTTTATCCTCCACGCCTACAAGGTGTATCGCACCGAAGGTTATGAATTTCCCCGCCGCATGTTCCGGTTTTCGATCCTGTATTTGTTTTTGATCTTCGTAACCCTGCTTGCCGATCATGGGATCAAAGCATTCATTTAAGGGCAAACTGCAACTTGTCATACGGGATTGAGAATTTATAAGTTACGTTCATGACGCCCTATCAGAAATTAGAAAAAAAATTCGGCCGCCTGCTGACCCTGCGCGATGCGGAAATGATGCTGCATTGGGATGCGTCAACCATGATGCCCTCGGGGGGTACCGCGGCACGGTCGGAACAGATCGCAGCCCTGAAAACGGTTCAGCACGAGATTTTATCCGCCGCCGAAACGGCCGACGATCTGGATGCGGCCTCAGCCGAAAACGGATTAGACCAATGGCAGACCGCAAATTTGAGGGAAATGCGCCATATTTGGACCCATGCTAATGCGTTGGATGACGGTCTTGTAACGGCCCTTTCCAAGGCCAGTATGGCCTGCGAAACAACCTGGCGGACGGCCCGCCCTGAATCGGATTTTGACGGCATCCTAACGCAATTGGATGAAGTTCTGCGACTGGTCAGGGAAAGTGCCCAAGCCAAGGCCGGAGTTCTCGATTGCAGCCCTTACGATGCCTTGCTGGATGAATTCACGCCGGGGCTACGGGCCGCCGATATCGATAAAGTTTTCGGTGTTCTGGAGGAGTTTCTGCCTGAGTTTCTGTTTCATGTTTTGGATCATCAAAAAACAAAACCGAAGCCGAACCTGCCACTCGGACCTTTTCCTTCCAACAACCAGAGAGTTCTCGGTATCAAATTAATGGAAACCCTGGGGTTCGATTTTAACCAAGGGCGCCTGGATGTCAGCCTGCACCCGTTTTCCGGCGGCACACCTGACGATCTGAGAATCACAACCCGATATGACGAAACGGATTTCACGACCGGACTGATGGGAATTCTTCATGAAACTGGCCATGCTCTTTACGATATGGGCTTGCCCAAAAAATGGCGATGCCAACCGGTAGGTGAACCGCGCGGCATGGACATCCACGAAAGCCAATCGCTGCTTATCGAAATGCAGGCCTGCCGTTCCCGTGAGTTCATTGACTATGTGACACCGTTGATGCGGGAAGCTTTTCTGGCACCGACGCTGATGGAGACGTTCGATTGCCATGGGCCCGAAGATGACCCTCATTGGAACGCCGACAATATCTACTGCCATTATATCAATGTCCGACCGGGGTTGATCAGGGTTGATGCCGATGAAGTCACCTATCCTGCCCACATTATTTTGCGCACCAAACTGGAACGCGCCCTCATTGCTGATGATTTGAGCCTCCGCGAACTGCCTTTGGCCTGGAGCGACGGCATGTGGGAACTGCTGGGACTCCGTCCCAACGATCATTCGGATGGCTGCCTGCAGGACATCCACTGGTTCGACGGCGCCTGGGGATATTTTCCAAGCTATACGCTCGGCGCTATCACCGCTGCCCAACTGTTTGATGCCGCGCTGAAATCGGATTCCAGTATCCTACCGGCAATCGGCGAAGGAAATTTCAAGCCACTTTACGAATGGTTGGGTAAAAACATACACCAACATGGCTCTCTTTATGAAACGCCTGAACTAATAGAAAAGGCGACCGGCACCTGCCTTGATCCGCAGATATTTATCCGCCACCTCAAACNGCGTTACCTGCAATAGAGTAAAGCCCNCCGGCATAATTGGCNGGNGTCTTGCCGCACTGCCTTTGCCGATATAGGTTAAGTAAGCACCTATTTATTCCNTCGGGAGATGACCGAACTTGAAATATATAAGCACGCGCGGATCAGCGCCGGAATTGGCATTTGATGATGTCCTGCTCGCAGGCCTGGCCCGGGATGGCGGCCTTTATGTGCCCGACAGCTGGCCGAAAATGTCCAAAGCCGACGTCCGAAATCTGCAAGGCTTGACCTATCAGGAATTGGCCGTTCGTGTCATAATGCCTTTTCTCGGCGGATCGATCTCCGAAGACGAATTTTCTCAAATGGTCAGCGACTCCTATGCCCATTTCGACCACCCGGCGGTAGCGCCGCTAAAGCAGCTGGCACCCGGTCAATGGGTGGCGGAACTGTTTCACGGGCCAACCCTGGCCTTCAAGGATTATCCCCTGCAGCTGGTGGGCCAGCTGTTTGACCACGTTCTGAAAAAAAAGGGCGAAAAAGCAACCATTATCGGAGCGACTTCCGGCGATACTGGATCGGCAGCTATCGAGGCCTGCCGCGACCGCGACGCCATTGAAATTTTCATTCTTCATCCCAAAGGCCGGGTTTCCGATGTTCAGCGCCGGCAGATGACCACGGTGGCGTCGGAGAACGTTCACAATATCGCCCTCGAAGGCACCTTCGATGATTGCCAGGATATGGTGAAAGCCATGTTCGTCGATGAAAACTTCCGCGACCGGCATAATTTGTCGGCGGTCAATTCCATTAATTGGGCGCGCATCATGGCCCAGATTGTCTATTATTTTTGGACTGCCCTGTCCTTGGGCGCGCCCGACCGCAAATTTATTTATGCCGTACCTACCGGTAATTTCGGCAATGTCTATGCCGGTTACGTTGCCAGAAAAATGGGGCTGCCGATTTCAAAATTTGTTGTCGGATCCAATGCCAATGATATCCTGACACGCTTTTTCGATAGCGGTGAAATGGCTATGTCTCCGGTTAAGCCAACGCTAAGCCCCAGCATGGACATTCAGATATCCAGTAACTTCGAACGGCTGCTGTTCGAACACTATCGGCGGGACGGTGCTGCCGTCGCCAAGGTCCTGGATAAGTTTAGGCGGGACGGGAAAATTAATTTCGGCCAAAGCCGCTGGCGCGCCATGCGGAAGAATTTTGAAAGTTATCGATTCGGCGACAACGCCACCAAGGATTTCATCGGCGAATTATTCCGCACGACCGGCGAATTGCTCGACCCCCACAGCGCCATCGGTGTCATGGCCGGACAACAGACTGTACCAGCCGACGATGAGGTTCTTATCGCCCTGGCCACCGCCCATCCGGCGAAATTTCCAGCCGCCGTCGAGGAGGCGTCCGGTATCGTTCCCGCGCTGCCACAGCGGCTTACCGATTTGTTCGACCGTGAAGAACGTCTCCATACCCTGCCTAACGATATTGGCCAGGTATGCAGCTATATAGACAGCAAATTGTTGAAGAAGGCAGCGGCATGACGGTTGAAATTACGACGCTACCTAACGGCCTTCGGGTCGTAACTGACTACATGTCTACGGTGGAAACAGTTTCGCTGGGCGCCTGGGTCGCCGTCGGGACCCGCCATGAAAAGCCGGAACTGAACGGCATCTCACACTTGTTGGAACATATGGCGTTCAAGGGCACGCGGCGGCGCTCGGCGCTGGCTATTGCTGAAGAGATCGAAGCCGTCGGCGGTCAGCTAAACGCCTATACGGCAAGGGAAAACACCGCCTATTTCGCCAAGGTCCTGAAAGAAGATGTACCCCTGGCCGTCGATATCATTGCCGATATCCTGCAGCATGCGACCATGGAGGAGGACGAACTAGAGCGGGAGCGGGCGGTCATCATCCAGGAAATCCACCAATCCCATGACACACCCGACGATATCGTGTTCGACCGGTTCCAAGAGGCGGCCTATCCCGATCAGGCTATCGGCCGACCCGTACTCGGCGAAATAAGTTTAATCGAAAGCCTGCCGAGGGAAACCGTTATCGATTTCATGCACGGTCAGTATAGTGCCTCCAGGATAGTTCTGGCCGCTGCCGGCAAGGTGAATCACGACGCGCTTGTCAAGTTGGCTGAAAGCGTATTTTGTGATCTGCAGGAGCACGACAACTGCGCCCAGGAGGCCGTCATCTACCGAGGTGGCGATTTCCGGGAAAACCGGGATCTCGAACAGCTTCACATCGTCCTGGGGCTGGAGGGCGCATCCTACAACGACCCCAGCTATTACGCCCTGTCGGTTTTGTCTGCCCTGCTGGGCGGCGGTATGTCTTCCCGGTTATTCCAAGAAGTTCGTGAGAAACGGGGTCTCGCCTACAGCATATACAGTTTCTCCGGTAACTACGAAGACGGCGGCATATTCGGCATTTATGCCGGCACCGGCGAAAAGGAAGTTACCGAGGTTATTTCCGTCGTCTGCGACGAGCTTCTCAAAGTCTCTGACCGAATAGACGATAACGAATTAAACCGGGCCCGCGCCCAATTGAAAGCGAACACGTTGATGGCGCTGGAAAGCACGTCTTCACGCTGCGAGCAGGCGGCCCGGCAACTGCAGATATTCGGCCGTACCATCCCCATCGAAGAAGTAATCGAAAAAATTGAGGCTGTTGACGCCGCCGCCGTGAAAGAAGCCAGTGCTCAAATAATTTCAAGCAGCCATACGGTCGCCGCCATCGGCCCTATCAATTCACTCGACACTTTTGATGACATCGCCGCGCGACTGAATGCAGGCGCCTAAGTCCATCAGCCGATTTTCAGGATTTTCGACAAACAGAAGCTGAATACCAAATGTGAGGAGTGCTATACTACCTGCTGTGTCGCCACCAAACTGGATTTACCTCATTATCCATAACCAGCCCAAACACCCTGCAAGCATTTGGACATCTCAGGGGAAAATTGTACCATCTTCAATACGCTGGAGGAGGAAAGCTTTGTCTTCTGTCGGGATTTCAGCTGCTA
>PBQI01000037.1 GCA_002725625.1 Rhodospirillaceae bacterium
CTCCCATGCTTGAAAAAGGACCCGTCGCCGAAGCCGAAGCGGCCACTTCCGCCGCTGAATAGAATTTCCATCTCCGTTACGATAATTTCAGATCCGGACGAAAAGTTTCCAGCCTAAGGCCAATAGAAATCGACGTGGCTAAGGCAGCGGGATTAACGAAAGGAGAAACAATGTTGGTATATTATATGAAACGCGCCGTACTGGAATTTTGGGACTGCTGGAGCGGCACTTTGCCGCCTCCCCTGCGGCGATCCCTATCTATCTATCATTTCGCTGTTTGTCGTAGTAGCGGTTTCGGCCAATATTTTTCAGCGGTCTAAAGAGCACTTAGTTCAGGCATGATTTCCGTGGCAAACAAATCGACGGAACGCAGGGCGTTTTCGACCGGCAACGTGCCGAAAAAGAATCCCAGTATATAGTAGTTGGCATCAAGCCGGCCGAATTGGTCTTTCAGGGCATCCCGGACAGTATCAGGGGGCCCGACGATCACCAACCCTTTGTCGATGGCTTCATTGACATCCTCGAACATGCTGGTGGCGATGCGCGGTCCGGCGACATTGTCCCGTTCCAGCTTGGTCAAGCTGGCATACCAGTGATTATAGGCTGGCGCCGAGGCGGCAACGGCTTCATCCATAGTATCGGCGATCACCACATGGCGGACGACACCGATGGCTGTCCCCTCCTCAAAGTCTGGATTTTCCAACAAAGGTTTACCTCGGGCCGCCAATGCTTCTTTATAAATGGAAATTGTTTGTGCAGCTTTCTCCATAGCGCCCAGAGTGGAGAAGTTGAACCCCATTTCACCCGCCCATTTGGCGCCGGTTTCGCTGGTCGATGCATACCAGAGTGGCGGATGCGGTTGCTGGTGAGGGCGTAATTCCATGGGCACGTCGGTGTAGGAGAAATGCTTGCCGCTATGGGTGAGGCGGTCGTGGGTGAGGCCTTCAGTTACCGCCTCAATCGCCTCTATGAAGACCTCCCTCGAGGTTTCGGGATCAACATTGTGGAAATTAAGTTCAAAGGGCGATACGCCGCGGCCAACCCCAACATCCAGTCGGCCATGAGACAAATGATCAAGTATTGAAATCTCTTCAATGAGACGCAACGGGGAATAAAGCGGCAGTAAATACACCAGAGGCCCCAGCCGGATATTTTCGGTCATTCGGGCAACAGCACCAAGGTAGATGCCCGGCACCGGCACTAAATTCAGGGGCGTGGCATGATGTTCGGCAACGTGGTAGCAGTAAAAATTCGCTTTATCCGCAGCGGCGACAAAATCAAGCCGCTCGTCATATTGGGTGGCCAGGTCTTTATCGGATTGGTCCACATGATCCCAAAGTCCAAATTTCACTGTTCCATACCCCTCTTATTATAACCACCAACGGCATGCCCTCCAGGAAAGCACGGCAGGTGTTTGGAATGCAATCCTTTAATCAGGCATAAATAGAACAGCCAAATTAGCGGCTTCAATTTAAAAAAATCGGCCTATCAGGAATTCTGATTGATCAGCCTGCCGTCCCATTCTTGCGCCCACTTTTCTGCCTCGAAGCCGGGACAGATTGGTTGCTCTGGAATTGGGAGCCGCCGACTATCTTACGAAAACCTTCGATCCCGAGGAACTGGTGCTTCGCGTCCATAATGTGCTGGGCCGTTCACAAGGCGGCGGTACCGGCGAGTCAGGCTCGACGGAAAACGACATCATAGAATTTGACGGCTGGCAGGTGAATATTGCCGGACGTTCGGTCAGTGGGTCAGTGGGTCTGAGGCCAGGATGTTCCCTTGACCAACGCCGAATTTAACCTGCTCTCTGCACTAGTCAAAGCGCCCAAGTTGATCAATAACGAGCCCAGTTTTGATTATAATTTTACGGGGACCCCTTAAATTTCCATCCGAATTGCCCGGCGCTTGATCAGAAATCGACCTGATCGCCGCCTTTCAGATTCAACCTTTTACGAGCTTCTTCCGGAGTTGCAACTTCAAGGGACAACTCTTCGACGATGCGGCGTATTTTAGCCACTTGATCAGCATTTGATTCCGCCATCTGACCCTTGCCAATATGGAGGGAGTCCTCAAGACCTACGCGGACATTGCCGCCCATGATGGCGCCAGTGGTGACGAAATTCATCTGGTGGCGACCGGCGGCCAGGATGGACCATTCGTAGTTTTCCTCACCGAACAATTTGTTGGCGATACGGCGCATATGGGCTAGATTTTCCAAGTCAGCGCCGATGCCGCCTAAAATGCCAAAGATGGTCTGCACAAAGAACGGTGGCTCCACTAGGCCCTGGTCGACAAAATGAGCCAGGTTGTAGAGATGCCCGACGTCATAGCATTCGAACTCAAAGCGGGTGCCGTATTCCTTGCCGAGATTGTTCAGCACCCATTCGATATCCTTAAAGGTATTGCGGAAGATGAAATCCCGGGTCATTTCCAGGTATTCCGGCTCCCACTGATTCTTCCAATCGAGTTTTTTGCTGAGGATGGGAAACAGTCCAAAGTTCATCGACCCCATATTGAGGGATGACATTTCGGGTTTGGCGCGAAGCGCGCCGGCACAGCGTTCCTCCAAGGACATACCGTGGCCGCCGCCGGTCGTAATATTGCAGACGGCATCAACGGATTGCTTGATACGCGGCAGGAACTCCATAAAGACGTCCGGATTTGACGTTGGACGGCCATTTTCGGGATCGCGCGCATGAAGATGCAGAACGGTTGCCCCTGCCTCCGCGGCCGCAATAGCATCTTCGGCAATATCGTTCGGCGTGATCGGCAGATACTCCGACATAGTGGGCGTATGGATCGAGCCGGTGATGGCACAGGTGATGATGACACTGTTAGACATGGTATATTCTCCTTATTTCCCAGCCCCCTAGTCGAACATCGCGACAGCCCGCGTCCAGCCGGCCGAAGCGTCTTTAATCTTACAAGGGAAACAGGCGACGTAGAAACCGTTCGCCGGCAGTTTTTCCAAGTGTTGTAGTTTTTCCAGATGACAGTACTGATTGTCGATCCCGGCGTAGTGGCCTTCCCAAATTATCGCCGGGTCCTTGGTTTCTTCCCACTTTTTCGCCATGTGATGAAACGGCGCATCCCAGCCCCAGGCATCGATGCCGGTAATGCGCACGCCACGCTCCGTCAGATACAACGTCGCTTCGCGGCCCATACCAACCCCGGCAGTCATAAATTCGTCGGTGCCGTAGCATTCACTGGCGCGCGTGTTAACCAGAACGATATCCAGGGGCTGGAGGTCGTGGCCGATGCGGTCAAGTTCGTCTTCAACCTCCTGCGCCGTAACGACATGACCGTCATCAAGCCTTCTGTAATCGAGCTTCACGCCCGGCCGGAAACACCAGTCGAGGGGGATTTCATCAATGGTCATCATGGGCTTGTCGTTTTTGTCATGGGTATGAAAATGATACGGCGCATCCAGATGGGTGCCGTTGTGGGTCACCAGATTGATGCGTTCCCATGCCCAGCCTTGGCCGTCCGGCAATTGATCAGTCGTCAGACCGGGGAAAAAACTGCAAATCACATCGGCGTTATCGGCGCCTTTCATATATTCGATGTTGGGGCGCATGACGTCCGGATCGGTGACGGTTTCATTGTCTAGCATCATGGATATATCAACAAATTTCGTTGGTAGTTGCATATTAATTCCCGCTCAAATCACTCAATAGATTGCTACTTATCGAAAATAGCCACCGCCCGGGTCCACCCCGCCGAAGCACCCCGGATTTTCACCGGAAAGCAGGCGATCTCAAATCCATCCGGCGGCAGAGCCTCTAAATTGTGAAGCTTTTCCAGATGGCAGTAGCCGATCTCCCGTCCCGCTTTGTGGCCTTCCCAAATTAGCGATGCGTCGCCGGTTTCGGCGTACTTGTCCTTGGTATGAACGAACGGCGCGTCCCAGCTCCAGGCATCGGTTCCGGTGACCCGTACACCGCGCTCCAACAGATACAGGGTTGCTTGGCGCCCCATACCACAGCCGCTGGACACATAATGATCACTGCCATAGGCCCCACCCGCTGCCGTGTTGACGACAACAATCTCCAAAGGTTGCAAGTCGTGTCCGATGCGGTCTAGTTCGGCTTCCACGTCGTCAGCGGTCACAATGTAGCCGTCCTCCAAACTCCGGAAATCCAACTTAACCCCTGGACGGAAACACCAGTCCAGGGGCACTTCGTCGATGGTGATGGATTCCTTTCCCTTGTCCATGGTGGAGTGAAAATGATAGGGCGCATCCAAGTGGGTGCCGTTGTGGGTGATAAGATGCACCTTCTCGATGGCCCAGCCTTCACCCTCCGGCAGATCCACCTCGTTCAACCCCGGGAAAAACGCCGTAACATCACTGGCCGTATCCTGGTGGGTGAAATATTTGATTTCCGGTCCGTACCCCGGAGGATCGGATATCACATCATTTTCCAGATGCATGGAAATATCTACGAATGCACGGGCCATTACTTGCGCCCTTTCTATCCAATCTATTACTTGATGGCTTGCGGGTTCAGGGGCGATCCTGTACCGCGGGTGATCACGAGAGGCGGCGCGCAAAGGAAAAATTCGTAGACACCATCCTTGGCGCAATCCGCGGCCAGTTCTCGCAGATACCAGATTTCTCCGTGGACGATCCCAATGTAGGGAATAGTTACCCAGTGCCACGGCTGGTTGGTGCCGTCGGTGGTTTCATTGGGCCGAACCTCGATCCCCCAGGTATCGGAACAAATCCCGGCAATCTGTTTTTCATGAACCCAATCAACGGTTTCGAACGCCAATCCCGGCGCATCGCCACCGCCGTAACCGCCCCATTCGCCCCGGTCCAGGCAGTCGGCCATTTGGCCCGTATTGATTAACACGAAATCGCCCCGGCGTACTTCTACACCCTGGCTTTTAGCAGTACGGTTGAGGTCGTTTACAGTGATGCCGTAACCGTCCTTGAGACGGTCCTTTTTCTTGTAGCGTGCCACGTCCAGGAGAACGCCACGCCCCACCATTTTATCCGCGAACTTTTCAATGCCGCATTTGTGGGCACCGTTGGAGTCCACCAGATTGGCGTCATAGCCATTCCACATTTTATCTTCGGCGAACACATGGGACAGGGCATCCCATTGGGAGGCCGCCTGGGTCGGCAGATTAATAAAATCATCGGCATAACGCAGTCCCACCGACTTGTCCTGCACACCGCGCGTCGCGTCCGTACCGGTGGCTAGCATATGATGCATCGGGTTCCAGCGGCCACCAAAAAGGCCGTTTTGCGGACCGTTTTCATCCAAATTCAATCCCAGCCGAAAAACCTTTCCCCGGCGGATTAGCTTGGCGGCCTCAACAACATCCTGGGGTGTTATATAGTTGAGAACACCGAGTTCATCTCTTTTACCCCACTTGCCCCAATTTGATAGCTGACGCCCCTTGCGCACAACGGCTGCTTTGGTCAGCCCTTTTTTCTTTGTTCTTTTCGGTGCTTTGGATTTCGTTTTCGCCTGGACCTTGGACTTCGATTTAGACTTCGCCCCAGATGATTTNTTGGCCGCAAATTTCCTNGCCNTTGCTTTCTTAGCCATTCGACTAACCTCCCTTGTTTGTATTTTGAAATAGTCTAGGCTAGGGACAAAATTCTGTCGAGACATAATGATCATCTGATTACTAGTTATGCAGAACTTGAAAACTGTGCCGGTCTGCATACCGTCAGATATAAAATTCGTTGGGGACGATTAGGAACAAAAATGACGGATTGGATGGACCGCCCGCTACGGGAAATAGCCCAGGCCCTGCGAGAAGGGAATTTAACGGCTGAAGAACTGGCTGATCTGTCAATCGCGCGCCACGAAAAATGGGATGGCCAGTTGTCGGCCTACAAATCTTGGAATTCCGACTTCGCGCGGGAACAAGCAACCGCGGCGGATAAATCTTTTCGGGCCGGCAATGATCTTGGGCCACTTCAAGGAGTGTCCATCTCAGTCAAGGATTTGTATGGGGTATCGGGCCTGCCCACCTTCGCCGGGACGCCCAATCGTTTGCCGCAACAATGGGAGCAGGAAGGCCCCGTCATTAAAGCCGTCAGGCGGCAGTTGGCGGTCATCCCCGGCAAGGCCCATACGGTAGAGTTCGCCTATGGCGGCATCGGCGCCAATGCTCACTGGGGAACTCCCCGCAATCCCTGGGATGCCGATCAGCATCGTGTTCCCGGCGGCTCCAGCGCCGGGGCAGGGGTCAGTCTATGGGAGGGTTCTGCTTCTTTCGCCTTCGGTACCGATACCGGCGGTTCGGTTCGAATTCCGGCCTCTTTCACCGGCTGCGTTGGTATAAAAACCACCAAGAGCCGCTGGTCGACCGACGGTATCGTTCCCTTAAGTTCGTCCTTCGATACACCTGGTATTATTGCCAAATCCATGGACGATGCGGTCTATGCTTTCGAAGCGGTCGATCCGAAAAGCCGGCACAGCGGCGTTAAAATCGAGGCCAAGGATATTTCCGACGTCGTACTAGGCGTCACCAAAGGTTATTTTTGGGACCGATGTCAGGATGACATCGCTGAAATTGTCGAAAACACGGTATCCAAGATTTCCGCCGCCGGCGCTAAAACGGTCGACACCCCACTTCCCGAGGCCGAGGAATCTCTTAAGACCCTGGCCGCGGGCGCCATTGTCGCCGCAGAAATCTACGCCTTTCTGGAAGCCAATCTTCCCAAATGGATTGAAACGCTGGAACCCCGCGTGCGGGCACGCATTGAAGATGGCAACAAGGTAAGCGGCACGGATTATGTCCGGGCCTGCAATCAAGCAGCCCGACTGGCTGCCCAGGCGGATGCAACACTTAGCACCGTCGATGTTCTTACTGTTCCGACCATTCCCATTACCCCACCCACGGTCGAAGAGGTCGATGATTTGGACGTTTACAGATCAAAAAACATGCCTGCGCTCAGCAACACCATGCCGGGCAACATACTGGGGCTTTCGGCAGTGACGTTACCGGTTGGCCTCGATAAGGCAGGTATGCCGGTGGGGTTGCAATTGATATCGCGGTCACATCAGGAAGAGAACCTACTGAGCACTGCGCTGGCTATCGATGCGGCACTCGGACCCGTTTCGGAACGCATTGGTAGCCCACCTTTGGGAGGCAGCCTGTAAAGAATTAACTTTAATTTGTGGAGCTATTGAATGTCGTTAAAAGTAGGTATCATCGGACTGGGAATCATGGGTGGTGCTTTCGCCAAAAATATGCGCACCGATGATATTTCCGTTACTGGCTATGATCTCGTCGAGGAAAATGTGCAAGCCCTGGTGGACATAGGTGGTGAAGCCGCGACTTCACCCAAAGACGTCGCCGACAAATCAGATATTGTCATTACCTCGCTGCCCAGCATCAAAGCCTTTCACGATGTAATGACCGGCGCCAAAAGTTTAAAGTCTGCCAACAAAGACGAGTTGATCATCATTGAGACCTCAACCCTACCCCTGGGAGATAAGCAGGATGCCCACGATGAGTTGGCCAAAATGGGCATGATCCTGCTCGATTGTCCTATCAGTGGCACGGGTGCCCAGGCGGCAACCAAGGACCTATCCGTCTATGTCAGCGGTGATGAGCAGGCGGCGAAAACCTGCGCGCCTGTGTTCGACGGCTTCGCCCACACCAACTTCTATGTCGGCGAATTCGGCAACGGCAGCAAAATGAAATTCGTCGCCAACCACCTGGTTCACATACACAATATCGCTACTGCCGAAGCCATGGTGCTTGGCATGAAAGCAGGGCTCGCTCCGGAAACCATCTATGATGTCATCAAGGTCGGTGCCGGCAATTCACGTATTTTCGAATTGCGAGGTCCCATGATGGTAGAAGACAATTACGAATCGGCCACCATGAAAATGGATATCTGGAAAAAGGACATGACAGTTATCGGCGATTTTGCCAATAGCTTGAAATGTCCGACACCATTATTTACGGCGGGTACCGATATTTACCGGTCGGCCCTGGCCAACGGCATGGACAAGCTGGATACAGCCGCCGTCTGCAAAGTGCTGGAGAAAATGGCGGGTCTGGACCGCAGTAAAGGATAGTTGCGATGAGCACGCCTCCGACCTCTCCCAGACAGAGAATTCCCTATTCCGCCATTGTCGACCGGCCACCCCTTAAACTTCCCGACGGCGCCCGCATGGCGGTCTGGACTATTGTGAATGTGGAACATTGGGATTCCACCAAAGCCCAACCCCGCACCATACTGCCGCCGCCTATGGGGCAGCCTCTGCTGCCCGATGTTCCCAACTGGTCTTGGCATGAATACGGCAACCGGGTTGGCTTCTGGCGGCTCCGCGATATGTTTGCCGACTACGGCGTCAAACCGACCCTGGCCATGAATGGCATCATTTTGGAATCCTATCCGCGTATCGCCGAAGAAGCGCTCAAGGGCAACTGGGAATTCATGGGTCACGGTTACCGGCAGGGCCCTATGCACAAGCTGGAAGACCAGGCTGACCATATCCAGGCGACTGTCGATGCCATCAAGGATTTTACCGGCAAGAAACCGGTGGGCTGGGAAAGCCCGGGGCTGACCGAAACCATGGAAACCCTCGACCTCCTTTCCGACGCCGGTATCGAGTATGTGGCCGATTGGCCCCTAGATGATCAGCCCGTCGAATTGATGACTAATACCGGTCGCACCATTTATTCTGTGCCCTACCCGGTGGAAACCAATGATATTACCATGATGGCGCTGCAACAGCATTCATCGGAAGAATTCGCCAAACGCTGCATTGATCATTTCGACCGGCTATATGAGGACAGCGCCGACATCACCCGCATCATGGGGATCAGCATGCATACCTATATTTCCGGCGTCCCCCACCGCAGCAAATACGTCGAGGAAGTCTATAAATACATCACCAGCAAACCGGACATCCTGATCTGGACCGGTCAGCAGGTGATGGAATGGTTCAAGGAGCAAACATGACCATCGCCTATTTTCTTGAAATCAGGACCGCACCCGATGGCACCGCCTTGCACTCAGCGCTGGCTGATAAACTGATACCGAATTTATTGGCCCAACCGGAAACGCCGCGCATCTGTCTCTATGCGCCGGAGCAGGCCGAAGATCCCTATACACAGGATGAAAACCCTCCGGCGGCCACGATGCAGATCGACACCGCCTCGGTGGAAGATCTGGAAACTATCCTGAAAACGTCGGAGTTCAAGGCTATTTTAGATGCCGGCAAGGGCGGTGAGATAGCCTGCGAAGCTTTTGAAACCATCGACTATGCCGTAGCGGGTGAAGAGTCACCGAAACCTCGCACGGCACCATTGTCGTTCAATGTCCGCTACTACCGCCCGGTCACCGATGAGGCGGCGTTTAACGAATTTTATCTTACGCACCACCCGCAAATCCTCACCTTTCTACCGGAAATCAGAAATGTGCTTTGTTATACGCCGGTAGAGTGGACAGACGACCATAATATCCCACCGAGCGACTGTTTCCTGGGGAATGAAGTGGTGTTCGATTCCCTGTACTCCTTCAATGCCGCCATGGCGTCCGATGTGCGCCATGAACTACGCCGGGATTACAACTCGTTTCCGGTGAGGCCAGGACCCAACACCCATTATGCTACGCTGCGGCAGGACTTCGAATAGAGAGCAATGTACAGAGAAAACTGAGGAGACAACGATGACCTTGGGACGCATTAATCCGGAAGACGTTTATAAACCGAACAAGAAAATCTACAGCCAGGTGGCCGTCGCCACCGGTGGCAAGCAGGTCAATATTGCCGGTACGGTGCCCTTCGATATAGATCAGAATATTGTCGGCACCGGGGACATGCGGACACAAGTGGAAAAAATACTTGAAAATCTGGAACGGTCCCTCGCTGCTGCCGGTGCCAAGCCGTAGGACGTGGTGCGCATCAATGTCTACGCGCTGGATGTCGACAGTTACGCCAGTGAAGGGGTGCCGAAAGTTATCAAATTTTTCGGCGATACGAAACCGACGTCGACCACCGTCCAGGTTTCACGCCTGGTTCATCCCGACTGGCTGGCGGAAAACGAAGCCACGGCGGTGATTGACTAGTCCATTGTGGTATGGGGTTAATCTTGAACTTCGTCCCTAAGCAGGCTAAGCCGTTTCAGGACCTCCCGGTCGGTACTCAAGAAAAGTTTTACACCATCACTGGCCGCAACATGTGAAATCCAAGTCCAATGCGGCAGAGTGAAAATATCGTTTTTCTGCCAATTGATCCGCTTGTCGCCAATATTGGACACGCCTTCACCCTCGACAACGACACAGATTGCGTTGCTTGTTGTCCGGGCGGGCCTGGTTTCCGAATTGGCCGACAATTGGAGCGCATATAGATCCATGGTTGGAACGACTGGGCCGCCATCAACCGGATTGGTGTAGCGGAGTTTTCGGGAGCCGTCGGCTTCCGGTTCCATGGCCGCCAGGGCCGCGCATACACCTGTCCACGGATAGTGGAACATCGGCGAGAATGCCACTTGATCCCGACTGGTCTCGGCTACCAAGCCAGCCGTCGCATAAGCACCATCCGGAAGGGTCGACTGATCCGGCGGAAAGTTTCCGGCGGGCCCGTGATCGGAAAATACAGCGTTATAAAATGCGGCTAGTGGGTAATCGAGACCATCAAACCAGCAGACCCTTTCGTTGCCTGGATTGGCGTGCTCATGCCAAGCCCAATTGGGAGTCAAAATAACATCGCCCTCGTTCATCGGGCAAACTTTACCGTTGACTGTGGTTTCGGCACCCTTGCCATCCATTATAAACCGGAACGCGGCAGCAGAGTGACGGTGGACCCGGGCCAATTCACCCGGCAACAATATCTGCAAAGCGCCGAACATGCCGGTTGTTGTCATCGCCTGATCGAAAATCGGATTAAGCAGCATCAGAACACGCCGTTCGGCATCCTCGGTCTTAATATCGCTCGACGCCCGGTCGATCAGGGGTAACAGTTCCTCCCATTGCCACTGCGTGCCGGGATCGCGCGGTGTCGGCTCCGGCGGGATCAAATCGTTGTACCGGTCCCACAGCGGCGTTACGCCTGCTTTTTCCATGCTGGCGTAAAAATCGTTATCAGTTGCCTCTTTTGAAGCCGCCTGACCATCTAATGATTCTTTCTCCTGAGACATCTTGCCCCCCCTGCAATTGGTCATCGACATGCTTGGGGTGATGATATCTTCTTGCTCAAGTCATAGCAAATGAAGACGACCCCCAATCCACGGATATTCGCTGAACGAAACCAGAGTGAAAGACTTTCATTCTGTATTCGTTGAGGGCATTTTGTATTCGTTGCGGGATTGTACTTCTTGTTGGCTTTCTTTAAGGTCGCCTCACCCGTATTTCGGGGGAAGATAAAAGTAAAAACTAAAATCAAAAATGGGATTAATACGGAATGATTGACCTATACACGTGGTTCACGCCCAACGGGCGGAAAGTCTCCATCATGCTCGAGGAAATCAGCATGGAGTACGAAGTTCACCCGATCGCCATCGGTAATGGGGAACAGAATGATCCGGACTTTCTGAAAATCGGACCCAACAATAAGATTCCTGTCATCGTCGACCGAGACAATGGTTTGTCCTTGATGGAGTCTGGTGTAATTCTCCAATACTTGGCAGAAAAATCCGGCCAGTTGGCGCCGACCGATGAGGTCGGACGCTGGAAAATGCAGGAATGGCTGATGTTCCAAATGGCCAGCGTCGGCCCTATGCTTGGCCAGGTTCATACCTTTGTTAGATACGGCGAAGGCAAAAATGAAGAAGCGTCGGAACGTTATCTCAACGAAGGCAAACGAATATACCGGGTGATGGATAAACAGTTATCCGACAACGCGTATTTTCTGGGCGATGACTATTCCATCGTGGATATCGCCGTATTCCCGTGGGTCGGACGGTTCGATTGGCAAACCATCGATCTCAACGACTATGAAAACGTCAAGCGTTGGTATTTAAATATCGCCGATCGACCAGCAGTGAAACGCGGCTGGAAAGTTCCGGAAAACGATCAGCCCATGCCGATGCCCTAGGTCACGGTTCAACCTGAATTATCGATACAATCATTAGCTCACATAAAATTTACGCGAAAATAATAGAAATAGGAGAATAGGATGCCTGCATATTGGATGGCCCGTTCGAGAATCAATAACCAGGAAAACTACTCAAAATACACCGCCCTCGTCGGCGACATATTAAAACAATACGGCGGCAAACCGTTGTCGCGCGGCGGCAGGTATCAAATGATGGAAGGGCCAGATTATTTCCAACGTTTTGTCATCGTTGAATTTCCGACCTTCGAGGATGCGGTTGCCTGCTTCGAATCCGATGGATATAAAGCTGCCGCCGCCCATCGCCGCGATGGCTCCGGCGAAGTGGAAACGGTCATCATGGATGCAACGGAAGGAATGGGCGCCAATTAGGCGTCCATTTTGGTATTTTGCACTTGTGGCTTAGTATTGAGGGACTAAACGAAATAAATATCCAACAAACATAATAGAAATCAGGGGGAAAAAAAATGGCGACCCCAATAACACACTGGGAAGATAAAGCAGAAAAATTCGTTGAATCTTTTGCCAAATTTTTAAATATAATTTCGGCTGTATGGCTCGCATCCATTGCGATATTGATTCTGTACGACGTTGTTGGCCGGGAGGCCTTCGGTACGCCATTTCATGGCACCAATGAAATCGTATCGAATTCAGTTTTATCTGTTCTGTTGCTGCAACTGCCGTTGTCGATATTAAACAAATCTTCTCTGCGCACGACTTTACTCTACGGGAAAGTCAGCACGCGGGGAAAAGGGTATATTGACGTGATTTCATATTTTCTGGCGGCATTTTTGTTTCTGGCCATCGCCATCGGTGGTTGGCCAAATATGATCGAAGCCTGGGATATTCTAGAGCAAGAGGGATCGGGCATCGTCGAAATTCCTGTTTATCCCATTCGGTCCCTGGTCGTATTTATCGGTGCGGTTGGGACAATCGCCTGTTCCCTGATGGTCTACCATGCCCTAGCCCGACCGGAGGATTTTGATGTTCCTCCTATAGAATCTATGGATGAATAGACCATGGAAATCGATCAAAATACCATTCTCATCGGCATGTTCCTCATTATGCTGGCCGGCATTTTGGCCGGCGTTCATATTGGCTTTGCCTTTGGCATAACAGCGTTGATCGGCAACATTCTGATCTTCGGCGGCATGGACGGCGATTTCGAAGAGGGTATCGATATCGCTTTAAGTGGCGTCGGCAGTGTCGCTTATGAATATCTGCGCAGCGAAGTTTTTGCTACCATACCGCTGTTCATGTTGCTGGGCGATTTCGTCAACAAGTCGGGATCGGCGCGGGACCTGTATAAACTCATTAATCATGGCCTCAAGGCGATCCCGGGCCGCTTGGCTGTGGCCACAGTCGCCGGCAACGCCGTATTCGCCGCCGTGACAGGTGTAAGTATCGCCGCCGCCGCTGCATTCAGTCGTATCGCCTACCCGCAAATGCGCTTTCACGGTTACAACCGGCAATTCGCCCTCGGGTCGGTCGCCGGCAGCGCCTGCCTGGGGATGATCATTCCGCCCAGCGTTTTGCTGATCGTCTGGGGTATTGTCGCCGAGAAATCCATCGCCGGCCTATTCATTGCCGGTGCCATACCCGGCCTGATTCTGGCTGGTTTATTCATGATCTATATTGCCGTTTCAGTAATTCTTAAACCGGAATTAGCCCCGACCTTTACCGAAGATTCCGAACAAATGAAAATCAGCCGGGCGGAAATCGCCAGTGGCTTAGGGATCGGCGCCTTGATTTTACTCGTCCTGGGAGGCATTTGGGGTGGACTGTTTACGCCGACTGAAGCTGGCGGTGTCGGTGCAGCTGGCGCCATGATCCTGGGTATTCTCAAAGGCATGCGGGCAAAAGATTTGGCCATCGCCGTCGTCGATTCTGGTAAAACGGCGGCGCCGATCATGTTCCTGCTGTTGACTGCCAACATGTATGCCAAATTCATGGAAGCCGCCGGCATGTCGGAACTGATCCGGGAGACGTTCTCTGCCAATCAGTTGGGCCCCACCGCCATCATTCTGGTGATCATCGTAATTTGGTTGCTGCTAGGGATGATCCTAGATTCCATCTCCATTATCCTTATTACGGTGCCAATATTTGCACCGTTGACGGAAGTTTTCTTTGATCCGATTGCTTTCGGCATATTCGGCATTCTCGTTATCGAAGCGGGCCTGTTGACGCCACCCTTTGGCTTGCTGGTGTATACGGTCAAAGGCTCGATTGATGATAAGGCGGCGACCCTGTCGGAAATATTCAAGGGCTCCGTGCCCTATTGGATTTTGATGCTGGTTGTGATGCTGATGATCTGGTGGAAGCCGGAAATCGCCACATGGCTACCGTCGCAAATGCTCAGATGACAGCTATTTGAATGGGGCGGAGCATAATTTTATCATAAAATTTAATCGATAAAGGCAAAGGATCAACTTGACTTTCAAATGAGATAGGAATTAGGCTCTCCATTCTTATATAAGACAAGATCGAGTTTGACTCGAAACTAATCCACAATGGGAGGAAATAGAGTGAAAAACGTCATCCGTAAAGTCGGAGTACTCGGCATCGCAATTGCTTCATTGATTGCGCTTAGCCATTCCGCCAGCGCCGTCACGATCAAGGGCAATGATATTACCCTGCGCATGGGCTCCGGCCATCCGCCGTTCATTACCTATGTTAAAGAAATGTCCAAATATTTTGGCCCCAACGTCGTCAAACGTGTGGCCAAGGAAACCCAGTACAAACTGAAATTCAAAGAACACTATTCCGGCACGGTTGTGAAAGTGTTTGATACCTTAGAAGGTGTTCAAGACGGCCGGTTAGACATCGGCGGGTGGTGCGTCTGCTTCGACGATGACAAAGCCATGGCAATGAATCTTTCCTACTACGTGCCGTTCGGTGAACCCAACGCGATCAAGGCCACCCAGATATTCTCGTCGATCGTTAGCAAGTATCCGGATATCCAGCGGGACTACCAAAAGCGCTACAAACAAAAGCTTCTGGCCGTCACCGGTTTTAACAATTACGGGCTTTTAACCGCCTTTGATTGGAAACGGTTTGAAGATTTGAAAGGCCGCAAAATTTTGGCCGCCGGCCCGAATTTGCCTTGGGTTAAGGGTGGCATTCCCGTCCGGACGACCATACCCACCGCCGCCCAGCAACTTCAAACCGGCGTTGGCGAAGGCATCGTTCTGTTCCCGGATACGGATTTCAAACTAAAACTCCACGAAGCGATCAAAGGCGGGTACTACACGGTCACTGATTTCGGTGCGGTAACGCAGATATCGCTGACCATGAACCAGAGAACCCGCAAGAAACTGCCACCGGAAGTGGTCAAAATTATCGATGAAGAAGCGGTGAAATACCAAAATCATACCTCTGCTTCAGCTCAGAAAGACCACCAATGGGGCCTCGAAAAATTAAAAGGCGCCGGCGTTAAAATCCGCAATATCGATCCGGCAGCGAAAGTCGCGTGGGCCGAGAAATTGGCTGCCTGGCCGAATGAACGCGCCCAAACGGTCAAGAAGAAAAAGAAAATCGACATGCCAACAATTATGCGTGCCTTCATTCAGGCAACCAAAGATGGCGGTCATAAATTTCCCATCGATTATGAGATCAAATAGAATAATCGGCTAGGATTTAGAATTAGAGGCGGTCTTTTAGGGCCGCCTCTTTTTTGTTTTCGGCTGCAAAAATAGTATGCTTAGACACAGGTGCCGGTGTATGATTTTAATGATCATCTGATCAGGAGAACTAAAGACCGGGGAGGGTTAAATGCCACTGGAGCGACTGGATCACTATTCCATCCGAACGTTGAAGCTGGAGGAAACGAAAGAATTCTATGAGGCTTTGGGACTACATTCCGGTGACCGCCCGCCGTTTCCATTCCCCGGATACTGGCTCTATGCGCGGGATGTGCCTGTAGTTCACCTGGTAGGCCTTGATGAAAAAAACCCCGAAGGGCTCTACGATTATTTGGGTGTTAAAGATTATGAGTTTCCAGACGGCGGTGGCGCCGTCGATCATATGGCGTTTCGGGCCAGCGATCCTGATAGACTAAAAAAAGTTTTGGACGAAAAAGATATTCCCTATCGCGTGCGGGAGGTGCCCGATTTAGGCCTGCTGCAGATCTTTGCCGAGGACCCCAACGAAATCACCATCGAAATCAATTACTACGATTAAAAAGCCGACCAAGCCGATGCCTAGAAATAATACGCTCATTTTTCCAAGCCGTGATGAAATGTTGACGCGGGCCGTTGATATGGTTTCTAACCTCCGCGAGAGAGCGATCGAAACCGAAGACGGCCGGCAAATACCTGATTTCACGATTAACGAACTCCACGACAACGGACTGTTGCGGGTGACCCAACCAAAGCGGGTTGGCGGAGGCGACTTCGATTACCGGTTGATGCTGGAAATTACCATGACATTGGGCCAGGGTTGCGGGTCGACCGCCTGGGTTTACGTCAATCTGGCCTGCCATCATTGGATGCTTGGCATGTGGCCGGTGGAAGGCCAGGATTTTATCTGGGGTGAAGACAAAGACGCTTTGATCGCCTCTTCGGTTATTTACCCGGCGGGCAAGGCACAAGAGGTTGACGGCGGCTACCGTCTCTCCGGTCGCTGGCCCTTTTGCAGCGGCGTCGATTGTGCCGGCTGGATTATGCTGGGCGGACGCGTGGAGAACAGCGCCCAAGAAACTTCCGGCAATCGGGTTTTTTTAGTGCGAAAACCTAATATCGATGTGATCGACACTTGGCAGGCCTCTGGGCTATGCGGTACCGGCAGCAAGGACGTAGCCGCTGACGCGCTATTTGTTCCCGACTATATGACCATCGCCGCCGAAGACATGCAGAATTGTAATACACCGGGATCAGCGGTTAATCCTAATCCGATATTTAATCTGCCCCAAGCCGGCTTGTTCCCCCATATCATCGCGGCACCCATAATCGGCATGGCCGAAGGCGCCTGCGATGACTTCACCACGGCCAATAAGGTGGCGAGATCCACCTACAATACGTCCCGCGTCGCCGACTATCAGGCCGTTCAGATTAAAGTGGCAAGCGCCGCCGCCGCGGTCCGCTCGGCCAAACTTTCCATCTTCGCCGACTGCAACGAAGCTACCGCGACCCTGGAAAGCGGTGAATCCTGCACCGAAGAACAAAAACACCGTTGGCGGCGGGATGCGGCCTATGCGGCCAATCTTTGCTATGATGCCGTCGAAGGACTTTATAAGGCGACCGGCGGCCGGGGCGCCTATAAGACCAATCCGATCCAGCGCCACTACCGGGATATCAGTGTCGGCATTTCCCATATCAGCATGTCCTGGGACGTCATAGGCGCGGAATGGGGCCGCTACGCTCTGGGAATTGGACCCAATCCCACATTATAATAAATCCATTCATTGTACTTTGGATGGGGTCGGCTATGAATCTCAAGGTCAGCAAAGTGGGTGAAATTTCATTTTACCCCTCAAACACCGAACCAACCGGCTTTATACCTGTTTCGTCGAGCACGCCGATATCAAAGGCTATCCGGATGCTGCCGACGTGTTCCGCTCTGCAGCCATTGGCAAAGGGGATCACGCCCGAGGATGTATAATTTAATGAAAGAGATCGGTGACCTCGTCAACGACATACCCATCTGGCCTGCTCCCTATGTCGGGATTTCATTTTAGCCCTTTTTTCTGAAGCTGGTTGACAATGGTTGCTGCCGCTTTTCCTCCAGCTAGTACAAGGGCATTGCGT